>JAFAFP010000081.1 GCA_023423415.1 Pseudomonadota bacterium
CGACGGCACCATCAAGGGCACCGCGCACAAGGGCTATCTCGACATCCATATGCGACCCGAGCGGCACAATGCGGTGAAGGTGCTGCTGTTCTTCGATGTCGGCGGCTCGATGGACTGGCATATCAAGGTGACGGAAGAATTGTTCTCTGCCGCGCGTGCCGAGTTCAAGCACATGGAGCATTTCTACTTCCACAATTGCCTCTACGAGCGGGTGTGGAAGGAGAACCGTCGGCGTTATCAGGAGACGACGCCGACCTTCGACGTGATGCATACCTATCCGCACGACTATAAGGTGATCTTCATCGGCGATGCATCGATGAGCCCTTACGAAATCGCTGTG
Organism: Pseudomonadota bacterium; assembly: GCA_023423415.1. GTDB lineage: Bacteria > Pseudomonadota > Alphaproteobacteria > Rhizobiales > Xanthobacteraceae > Pseudorhodoplanes. The sequence goes on from JAFAFP010000081.1 coordinate 341, forward strand.
CCTGGCGGCTCTGTCGAGCACATGAACGAGGAGCCAGGGCAGGTGTGGATGGAGCGCATGACCCGCACATATCCTGCTGCGGTGTGGCTCAACCCGGTGCCGGAGAACGAATGGGACTATACCCAGTCGATCCGTATGATGCGCCAGCTCATGAGCGACCGGATGTACCCATTGACCCTGGAGGGGCTGGACCGCGCCATGCGCGAACTGGTGCGCTAGTCTCGCAATCGGCTATCGGACGGGGCGTGCCGGATCTGGCCGCAATAACGGATCGATCGTGATGGTGCCGACGGCGCGCGAGACGCATGCGCAGATTTTGCTGTTCCCAGCCTTCTGGTGCTCGCTGAAGAACACATCCCGATGATCGACGTCACCATCGACCTCGACGATGTTGAGTGCGCATACGCCGCATTCGCCGCGACGGCAATCAGAGATCACGCCGATCCCTGCGGCTTCGAGTGCGTCCAGGATCGATTGCGTTTCCGGCACCATGATTTCGCGGCCGCTTTCGGCAATTCGGACACGGAATGTTTCGGTCGCCAGCGTGCCGCTGGAACCGAATGTCTCATAACGCAAGTCGGGGAGAGGGCGGCCAAGGTTGCGCCAGACGCGGCGCGCATCGTCGAGCATGCGTAACGGTCCGCAAATCGCAGCGAGGCCGTCGGGCCCGAGCGCAGACAGCGCTGCAGCGAGATCGAGCCGTTGTCCTTCGTCGGATATGAAAAACTGTACGCGATCGCCCAGCGCTTCCTGCAATTCGTCGACGAGGGCGAGTTCGCCGCGCGTCCTTGCGCAATACAGAAGCTGCATCTTTGCGCCGCTTCGCGCCAGCGCAATGGCTGTGCCGGCGATCGGCGTGATGCCTATTCCGCCGGCCACCAGAAGATAGTCGGGTCGTCCGAAATCGATTCCGAAATGGCTGCGCGGGGCGGATATCGTCAACTGCGAACCTTCGCCAAGCGACCACATGTAACGGGATCCGCCACGGCTGTCCGGCGTGAGCTTGACCGCGATGCGATATGCATCGGGCAAGGGCGGGCCAATCAGTGAATAGGAGCGGGTGTCAGCCTGTCCGTCGATCATGACGGTGATGTTGATATGCCCGCCGAGTGGAATCTGCGCAGGGCTGCCGACAGCCGGAACCAGTTCGAACAGGCGGATCGTCGGCGTCAGGTCGAGCAAGGCGCGGACATGCGCCGTTGTCCAGGTCTCGATAACACGCATGATCAGCGATCCGTCATTCGGCTGCGCGCAAAGCGGCTGGAGCTTCTTCGCGGATCATGCGTTCCAGAATCCGCCGCGCCCACATCGCTCCGCCGTCGATGTTCAGGTTGTAGAAGACGGCATCCGGATTTGCATCCATAGCCTGCTGCTGCGCGTCGAGCATGGCCTCGTCTTCACCGATGATCGCGGCGTTGCGGTCCCGCGTTTCGGTGGTCAGACGCTGGTCGGTGAGCTTGAAATTGCGGCGGACCACCCAGAAGAAGTGGCAGCGTTGCTCGGTCTCCGGGGTGATGAAATGACAAACCCGCAGATTGACCCCCTGCGAACGGTTGCCCTGCGGCGCGCCTGTGCCCGTGAGCGCAACGCCGACATCGAGCACGACGGCGGCCGGCGCTTCGAAATTGATGTATTGCCAGCGATCGACCTTCACCGGCTCTTTCGCGCCGAGCTGGAAGGCCCAGAAGGGTGGCGGGTCGATATTCAGCATCCAGCGTGTCACCTGCGCGGTCCGCTCTCCATGCGTCACCTCAAACGGCGCTTCGGCGACCGCAGCGTTGCCGATCGAACTGCGGTGGACGAACGACTCGTGCGTCAGGTCCATCAGATTGTCGACGACAAGGCGATAGTTGCAGGCCATCGGCGTGAGGCGACCTTCGCCCGCCCAGTCTGGATCGTCCACCCAATGCATGTCGGGGATCAGCGATGGATCGGCCTGTGCAGGATCGCCCATCCAGATCCAGGCAAAACGGTATTTCTCGACGATCGGAAAGTGGCGTACGCAAGCCGAAGGATTGATGGTTTCCTGGGAGGGCATGAAGGTACAGCGGCCGTTCGGATCAAATTTCAGTCCGTGATAGCCGCAGACGACCTCATCGCCTTCCAGCCACCCCTTGGACAGTGGCACGAGCCGGTGCCAGCAGGCATCTTCCAGGGCGACGATCTGACCGGCGGCCGTACGATACATGACGACCTTCTTGCCGCAGATGGTGCGCGGCATCAGTGCGCGTTTGATTTCATAGTCCCAGGCGGCCACGTACCAGGCATTGAATGGGAATGTGCGGTCTGTCGGCATGCCTTCGTTTTCCTCTCCTCGGCCTTGTCGGCCGTTTTTGTTTTGATGTCGCGCGTCTGTGGCGGATCCTCGATTGGAACTCTAACAGTCTGGTTTTTGATCTGCTAGTCCGTGGTTGTTGCCTGGTTGGAGAGGCGCATACATGGACCACTCAAAGGACGAGAACTGCGACGCAATGCCGACAATCGAAATCTACGTCGATGCCGACGCCTGTCCGGTCAAAGCTGAGATTTACCGCGTGGCCGAACGGCATGAGTTGAAGGTCTTCGTCGTGTCCAATGCGTTCATCACGGTTCCCCGGACGCCAATGATCGAACGGGTGTTGGTTGCAGAGGGCATGGACAAAGCCGACGACTGGATCGCCGAACATGCGCGAGCCGGCGTGATCGTAGTTACCGCCGATATTCCACTGGCAAGCCGCTCCGTAAAAGCGGGCGCCACTGCGCTTGCACCCAACGGCCGAGTCTTTACCGAGGATTCCATTGGCATGGCGCTGGCGACGCGCAACTTGATGGACGAATTGCGATCGGCTGGTGCGGTAACGGGCGGTCCACGTCCGTTCTCTCCGCAGGATCGCTCCGCCTTCTTGTCAGCACTCGATCTCGCTGTTGTACGACTGAAGCGGACTGGCTTTACGGCCGCGTGATTCCCACGCGTTGAGGCATTGGCGAACGCGTTCCCAAGTCAAGCTGACCGATCTAGCGTACCCGCGTGTTTTCGCCGCAACACCTGTGAAAAAGCGGCTTCTCCCGCCTCGACACCGGTCTGCGAATATCATCAAGTGCGAATCTAGGCTGGTGGAATGGCCCACTGGCTCCGTTCGTCTGACCGGCCTCGACCGAAAATGTCCGGCAGCCAAGGGGGTTGTCTTATGAAGAAGACTGGAATTGTGCTTGCGGCATTGGCTGCGGCACTGGTGGTGACTGGCGGTGTTGCCGAGGCAGCCGGCAAGAAGCGTGCGAAAGTCGTTGTAACGCCTGCTCCCGCCTACACGTGGTGGAATTTCTGGGGCGTGCGCGATCCGCGTCTCGACGCTTCGAACACGGTCGTGGGCGCTGGCGCCGCTGCCGCTTACTACGGCATCCGTCACAATCAGGGGCACAAGTTCTGGAGCAGCGGCGGCGGTGGTCTCTATGTGGGCACGAGCGCGGCCTGCGCGGCCGTTTCGCCGATCGTTGGTACTATCGTGACCCAGCGCGAACTGACCCAGCGCGAAGTCTTTGTGTCGACGGCCAACTGCTTCGCCCCGATCGTCGGTGGTTGGGCGATGAACTACTGGTTTGACTACTATGGTTGGGATCAGCCGAAGGGCCCGAAGGGCAAGCGCGGCTAATCGTCAGACGCCACAATTTTGAAAGAAGCCGGCCCGCGATTGCGAGTCGGCTTTTTTTATTTCCGATCGCGCGATCAGTAATCGTTGTTGCACGAACCCCATCGGCCGTAGCCAAGATCGACTGGGCAGGCCAGGCCGGGTGGTGGCTGATAGGGGCGGCCATACTGATCAAACGACGGATCCGCAGGCCTCCATCCGCCCCAGCCGGACGTAGACGGTCCCGGCGGTGGTGCCGCTTGTGAGCGGACCTTTTGCTTCTTCTTTTTCTGCGCGGCCGAGACCTCGCTGAAAGCAGCTTGCTGCCTTGCGCTCACGGTGTCGCTGCTGGCGTGCGATGACTGTGGCGCGCTCACAGCAATCAGGACAAACGCGACAGTCGCCGCGGCCGCAGTTTTAAGTTCGTGCATTCATGTCTTCCTTAGCGCGAGCCGCAAGCCGCCCAGCGGCCATAGCCGAGATCTTCCACGCATTGGCCGATCGAGCGGCGCCATGCAAATTCACCTGCGTAGCCGGGCGGTCCGACATATCCGAAAGAAGGCGCCACGCCGGGTCGCAGATAATAGGGTGAACGTGTCGGGTCGCCGTAATAGGCAGGATAACGCGCGTACCCGTGTCGATGGCGCTGCGTTGAGACCTTCCTCTTATTTTGCCTCTTTTGCGCCGAGACTTCGGAATGGATTGACGCTTCGCGCGATAAATCGGCTGGGCCGCCAGCCGCGGCATGCGCCGGCTGAACCGCGGGCGCCGTGGTCAGGGCCGCAAGGATTGCGCCCAATGTAAGAACCCATCTCATGACAAAGCCTCTCAAATACAAACGGCCAGTGATCCAATCGGAAAACCCCACTGGCCGTCGAGAATGTGGGCAACATTTCCACGCCACACTTCACGTCTGCGTGTGCCATCCGGTATCGCAGCAATCAGCACGCACGCCAACGGCCGTAGCCGAAATCCATCACACATTGACCGGCCGCACGACGCACCGCGTATTCACCTGGATAACCGTCCGGCCCGCCGATGAAATCGTGAGACGGGACAATGTAACGTGGACGATGCGGGTTAATGATTTCGCCGGTCAATGCGTCAATATAGGTTGCATCGGAGCCCAACATGCGGCGCTTCTTGGCGGCGGAGAACTCGTCGGCTTTCTGCCGTCCAATCATTAAAGTGTTCGCATGTTCGGCCGCCGCCACAACCGGCACCGAATTGATGAGTGTCGCCGCGACCAAGCCGGCGATGACAAAAACTGCAGGTTTCATTTGCGACCGACCCTCTCATCAGAAGGGCAATGCGAGATGCATGCCTCTTCGAGAGGATTGGTCGCGGCGAAGAAGGGAAAAGTTCACCCTGCTCGGGTGCGTTTTGCGGTCTTGCGGCGACTGGCGGCGCGGGTTCTCTTGGCAGGCGATTGCGACGCAGTGGCGCGTCGGCGCCGAGACGTTTTTCTCGCCGGCTTGTCTTCGAACAATCCGAAGGTTGGGATGCTGGCGGCGATCGCACCGGGCGCTGCGGCCATGGTCTTTTTCAGTCCCTTCAACGCGCCCGTATTGGTCATGACCTGTCCAAGCAACACGCCCATCTGGAACGCCGCAGCGGCACTCAGACGGGAATGACTTGCTATCGTGTCGCTGATGCGTCCGATGAGGTCTTGGGAGTGGGACGATTGGACACTGCGAGCCATAACATTCTCCTGATCGATGGTGGCGACACTCAAACCGGGGAAGACCGATTTCGGTTCCAGATGACGCCAGCTTTAACGCCCGTCCCCAACCCACCAGTTGCGATAGGGAGGATCATCTTCTGTCGTCGTCGGGATGCGGCTGAGATCAGATGTGTCAAATGGCCTGCGCAGCGTTCTCGATTGGTCCGTATCCGATCGGGGTGAGGGGGACTGCTGCTTTTCTGAAGTTTCTGAAGTTTGGGCGTTAATCATCGTCTGCTCATTTTCCCCCCTTCGAGGGACTTCTGTCCGGTCGTATGGGAATGCGGCAGGGGCGGGATCGGTTCCAATCACGCCCATGTCAAATTTCATTGTATTCGGCAGTGATCAATCCGGAACATCGCATTCGCTGTCACGTTGGCCGAAGTAACGCGAAGCGTTGAATCCGAAATTTAGGGCACAAGATACAATGGGAGCCGCCTATGGGTCTCTTCTCCGCTGACATCAAGACGATGAATGATCTCTATGTTCATCAACTTCAGGATATGTATTACGCCGAAAAGCAAATCCTGAAATCGCTGCCGGACATGATCGGAAAGGCCAGCGACAGAGAGCTGAAAACTGGGCTGCAGAAGCATCTCCAGGAAACCGAGAATCATGTTGCAAGGCTTGAACAGGTTTTCAAGCTGCAGGATCTGAAGCCGAAGGCCGTTGATTGTCCCGCTATCGACGGCATTATCGAAGAGGCCGATGAAGTCTCTGGTGAGGTCGACGACAAGGAAGTGCTCGACGCGGCGATTGTTGCGGCGGCGCAGGCGGTCGAACACTATGAGATCACCAAATACGGCACTTTGATTGCGTGGGCCCACCAACTGGGACGGGACGATGCTGCGGCTATCCTTCAAAAGACGTTGGAGGAGGAGAAAGCGGCCGACAAGAAGCTGACCATGGTTGCTGAAGCCAAGGTGAACCGGAAAGCGGCTGGCTAGCGGGCCGCCACATTCTTCGTTTGAATAAAAGCGCCGGCCAAAGTGCCGGCGCTTTTGCGTGGAGCAAGCCGCTTAGCATCCCGTAGTGACGGATGAATCGATCCGCGGCGCCCCGGCGACCGAACCACTGGCGCCCGTCGTGGCTCCGGTGGTTGAAACGCCCGTGTTGCAAGGCATGGAATTTGGCCGGGTGACAACGGGCGCCCCGCTAATGTTTGGCACTGCCGTTCGCGAGGCCGCATTCGGATTGGTCGGGCTGACAGAGCCGGGTATCGGCGATTGGGTCGAAGGGCCCTGGGTTGCAGTGCCGCTCATTGTGCCGGCGCCGGCTGTCCCCGGTGCGGTCGTGGTGCTGGGGGCGGGAACTGCCGGGGCAACGCCGGGAGGCGCTGATCCGGGTCTCAGCGACGGGGCTGTCGCTCCCCCGGTCGGACCGCTGGACACGCCAGATGATCCGCCTGTTCCAGACGACCCACCTGCTCCTGATGACCCGCCGCTGGTCTGCGCATGCGCCGAAAGACCCAGCGCCGCGATGAATCCTGCTGCCAGCGCGAGTTTCCGTGACATTTGTGACATAGCGTTCTCCCACGAAGGATTCCTCAACACCTTTCGAACGTGCTGGCATATCCACCTGTTCCGGAGTTCCGGCCGGAGCGGCAGCCATGTGCTATGAGGCCTCCGCAGAGGGGCCGATAAACCAGATGAGCCGCGAGACTTCCGAGATCGAATATTCGTACAAGCCGTCGCTGATGGGCGGGATGTGGACATTCCGGCTCGCGCCGGAGGGCCTCCAGTGGTCGATCGGATCGGTATCGGGGCAGGTCGCCTATCAGGACATCCGTCGTATCCGCATGTCGTTTCGGCCTGCCACCATGCAATCCTACCGTTTCCTCACGGAAATCTGGTCTGATCGCAGTCCAAAATTGCCGATCGTTTCGTCATCCTGGAAGTCGTTCATGGAACAGGAGCGGCTGGATGATGCCTATTCGCGCTTCGTTATCGCGTTGCACGAAAAAATCGCTGCAGCGCATGGCGCGCCGCGCCTGCAGGCTGGCGCGATTGCTTTTCTTTATTGGCCGGGCGTCGCAATCTTCGGGGCTATTTGCCTCGCAACAGTCGCCTTGCTATTTCGCGCACTGATGGAAGGCGAAACCGCAACGACACTTCTTCTCGCTGCCTTCTTCGCGTTTCTGGTGTGGCAGCTTGGTCGTTTCTTCCAGCGCAACCTGCCGCGACATTATACGCTTGATGCCATTCCGCGCGCTCTGTTGCCGATGCCCGATCGCTAGTTTCTCAACACCAGCACGGAGCAATTCGCATATCGGACAACATGCCCCGCATTGGAGCCCAGGAAATAGCTCCGCATGTCAGGGCGATGCGATGCCATCACGATGAGGTCGGCATTGATCGTCTTGGCCTCTTCGATCACCTCGTGATAGATGCCGCCCTGGCGCACCACGGCGGAGACGCGGTCCGGGCCAAGACCGCTTTCTTCTGCCAGTTTCTTCACGGCGTCATCCGCCGATTTGCGCTGTTGTTCGTCGAAATCCGGCGGGACATATTCGGCCAGCATGACCGGCGTCATGGGCAGAATATTCACGATGCGCAGCGAGCCCGACGACGCTCGTGCCATGGCAACGGCGGCCTCGATGGCCGGCTTGGACAGGTCTGGCTCAGCCAGATCGACAGGAACCAGAATCCGCTTGAACATGATCAGGCCCTCCGCGTGACGAATCGAAGTCTAGTCACCCTTGTCGCCAATCGCACGTGGCGTAATGAAGCGCTCGAGACGGCCAGCGCTGGTGCGGATGTCGGTCCAGCTCGTGACGTCGAAATCGATGACCGCGAGCGCGGCTGTGGGAAACTTGGCCGCGACCTTTGCGCGAGCCTTCGGATCGCCCGATCCGACAAGCAGCGTTGCCGTCTCCTGGAAGCCCGGATTGTGGCCGACCACCAATACCGATTTGGCGGCCGGGGGAGCTGCCGCAATTGCGGCGATGATCTCGTCCGGCTCCGCTTCATATATCCGCGGTTCGTAGGTGGTCGAAGGTTTGCTTGGAAAAGCCTCTGCGATCAGTCGCCACGTCTCGCGGGTTCTGACCGCCGTCGATACGATGGCATGATCCGGCACCAGCCCATGGCTGACCATGTAGCGACCCATCAGCGGAGCCGCCGTCTGGCCTCGCGATGCCAACGTGCGATCATGATCCTTCTGGCCGGGCACCGACCAGTCGGATTTTGCGTGACGAAGCAACATCAACCGGCGCATGCGCTATATCGTCGAGACAGATTCGAGTGGAGCAGGCTAGCATGTCATCCGACACCGCAGGCACGCAAAAGACCGGCGAGCCACAGGTGAGTGCAGCGCATGAGGTTGCAGGTGCGGACACCTATTTTACCGCCACCGCGATCGCGTCATCACGGCGGCCTTCGCTAACCCAGGATATCGACGTCGATATCTGCGTGATCGGCGGTGGGCTTGCCGGCTTGACGACGGCCTACGAGATGGCCCGCCGCGGCTGGTCGGTCGCTGTGCTGGAACGTGAACAGATCGCCTGGAATGCCTCCGGGCGCAATACCGGCTTTGTGCTTCCTGGTTTTGGGCAAGATATCGACAAGATCATTGAGCGCGTCGGCCCCGATCATGCGCGTGAGTTATGGATGTTGTCGCAAAGCGGCGTCGAGTATGTCCGTCAAACGATCGCCGAAGGTGAGATGCAAGGCATCGAACCAAGCGACGGCTGGCTGCATGTCTCAAAAACCGACCGTGTGAGGCAGGTGACCGATGAAGCGGATCTGTTGCGCAGTCTCGGCGCCGACATTGAATACTGGCCGGAAAGTCTCGTTCGCTCGAAGCTGAAAAGCGATCGCTATTTCCAGGCCATTCACTATCCGACAGCGTTCAACATTCATCCGGTCAACTACGTGGTGGGTCTCGCAAGACTGGCGGAAGAATCCGGCGCTCGAATTTTTGAGCAGACGAAGGCGCTTTCGATTGACCCCGCCGGCGTGCGCAAGCGCATTACCACGACCGGCGGCCGCGTGCGGGCCGCGCGCATCGTAATCGCTGGGAACGTTCATCTTGGCGAACTGATGCCGGAATTGTCGCAGACTTTGATCCCGGTGCAGACCTTTGTCATCGTGACAAAGCCGCTCGGAGCTGCGCTGGCGGAAGCCATCGAATATTCCGGCTCGGTCAGCGATACGGACCGGGCGGACAGTCACTACCGCATTGTCGGTGGCGACCGGCTGATGTGGTGCGGCCGGATTTCTGTGTGGGATGGAAACCCGCGGCGATTTGGTCGCAAGCTGCTCCGCGACATGCGTCGGCGTTTTCCGCAGCTTGCGGGCGCCGAGGTTGATTATGCGTGGTCGGGTACATTGGGCCTATCGGTGCATCGCATGCCGCAGATTGGCGAACTGTCGCCAGGCGTGTGGCTCGCGAGCGGTTTCGGCGGTCACGGGATCAACACCACGGCGATGGCCGGAAATCTCATTACGCGTGCGATCATCGAAGGCGATGATCGCTGGCGACTGTTCCAGCCGTTCGAACTGGTGTGGGCTGGCGGCCGGGCGGGACGCCTCGTGCTGCAGGCATCTTACTGGGGGCAAAGCCAATACGAACGATGGGCGTCGGGCCGAGCGCGTGAAAATGAGGTGACACGTAGCCGTTCGGATGTCACGACGGACGGGACTGCAGACAGCGTCGCGCGCGCGCCTGTCGATGCGGAGGCTGATGCAGCAGGGATGACCGAGAAACGATCTGCGGCTGAGGCGTTGCCGCCTCAAGCAGAGACCGTTTTGCAGTACGAAGACGGGACGGTTTCAGAACAGCAAACCGATCAGTCGCCCTCCAAGCAGAGCGGCCGGCGCCGGTGGCGCGACAAGAACTAATTTTGTCGCGCCGGCTCGATCATCGGCTTTCTCGCCTCGCCATGAACGCCAGGCGCTCGAACAGATGCACGTCCTGTTCGTTCTTGAGGAGCGCGCCATGCAGCGGCGGGATCAGCTTCTTCGGGTCGCGCTGACGCAGCGTCTCTGGCTCGATATCTTCCACCATCAGCAGCTTCAGCCAATCCAGCAATTCGGAAGTTGAAGGCTTTTTCTTCATGCCCGGCACGTCGCGGATTTCGTAGAACAGCCTCAGCGCTTCGGCGACCAGCCGCTGCTTGATGCCCGGAAAATGTACGTCGACGATCGCGTGCATGGTGTCGGCATCCGGAAACCGGATGTAGTGGAAGAAGCAGCGGCGCAGGAACGCGTCCGGCAATTCCTTTTCGTTGTTGGAGGTGATGACGACGATCGGGCGCTGCTCCGCTTTCACGGTCTCGCCGGTTTCGTAGACGAAGAATTCCATCCGATCGAGCTCCTGCAGGAGATCGTTCGGAAACTCGATGTCGGCTTTGTCGATTTCGTCGATCAGAAGGACAGGGCGCTTGTCTGCGGAGAACGCCTCCCACAGCTTGCCGCGCTTGATGTAGTTGCGGATGTCCTTGACGCGCTCGTCGCCGAGCTGGCTGTCGCGGAGGCGCGAGACCGCGTCGTATTCATACAAGCCCTGCTGCGCCTTGGTGGTGGATTTCACATGCCATTCGAGCAGTGGCGCATCGACCGCCTTAGCGATTTCGTGCGCCAGCACGGTCTTGCCGGTGCCCGGTTCACCTTTGACAAGAAGCGGCCGCTCCAGCGCGATCGCCGCATTCACCGCAACCCGCAAATCGTCGGTCGCGACATAGCCCTTCGTACCTTCAAAACGCATGCTTGTTCCCTGAACCCTGATGGCGCGGCGACCTTTGAATCCGAAGTTCGCAAAAAGAGGTGCGGCACAATCATGCGAACTTCGGATTCAGGACACTAGACGCCATACCGCAATGCGGCAATCCGCAATGCGGTATGGTGCGCGGCCGCCTGATTTTGCCCGGCAAATTCTGCCGTCCGAACGGCAAAGCGGTACTTGTTGCAGCCCGCGACTTGTCGGCGCTTTCAGTCAAGCATTTGATTTTTAACGTTTATTTCTCTGGCACGACGCTTGCGACGTCGATCCTGAAGCAAGCGGCCTTCATCAGTACGGCCGTGTCGTTCTGGAGGAAGAAGTAGATGGGTATCTTCGGCGCTCTCAACACTGCGGTCACCGGCATGCGCGCGCAGTCCTATGCGCTTGAAAACGTGTCGGGCAACATCGCCAATTCGCAGACAACCGGCTTCAAGCGGATCGATACGAGCTTCGCCGACCTGATCCCGGACAATCAGCCGAGCAAACAATATGCCGGCAGCGTGACAGCCAGCTCGCGCATGACCAATTCGGTGCAGGGCGATATCCAGAGCGCGGCGATCGGCACCTTCATGGCCATCAACGGCGACGGCTTCTTCGTCGTTCAGAAGCCGGACGGCTTCCAGGACAATCGGCCGGTCTTCGGCGGCGTCGATATGTACACGCGCCGTGGCGACTTCCAGGTCGACAAGAACGGCTATCTGGTCAACGGCGCCGGCTATTACCTGATGGGTATTCCGATCGATGCGTCGACCGGCAACGTCTCCGGCAGTGTTCCGCAGTTGCTGCAGTTCCAGAATGACTTCATGCCGGCGCAGGCGACCACCCGTGTCGACTATCGCGCCAACCTCGCCAAGTATCCGCTCACCTACAGGCACGACAAGGACATCCCCGGCTCCGAGCTGATCAACCCGGCGAACTTCTCGGCCAATCCGCTGGCGGGCCCACCGTCGCCGGCGAAGATTCTTGGCTACGGCGCGACCCTGAAGCCGGACGCTGTCGCGGTGACCACGGGCACGCTCGATCTCTCGGCCCTGTCTGTGACCAGCGCCGGTACGATTGAGGTCAACGGCACGCCGATCGCGATCGCTGCTGGCGATGACGCGACCGACGTGGTGACCAAGATCAACGCCCAGACCGGAACGACGGGCGTGACGGCGTCGCTCGATGCTTCGAACAGGCTGGTTCTGACCAGCGGCGATGCCGATACCAATGTGGCGATCGGCGGCGGTTCGACACTTGCACTGCTGAATGAGCTTGGCGTCACCGTCGGTACGACCAATGCCATGAATTTGCTGACGCAGAGCGCGGCCTCTGCCGGCCAGACCTTGGTCTTCCAGGTCGGGGCGAATCCTCCGCTGACGATCACCTTCGGCACGGGTGTTGGACAGGTCTCCACGCTCGCCGAACTGGCCACCGCTTTTGGCGGTCTGACTGGCGGGACCGGATCGGTCAACGCCACCAACGGCAATATCACCGTCACGGCCGGCACGATGACCGAACAGGTGACGGTCTCCGGAACCGCGACGGTCGCCAACTTCGGTATCCGCACGCTGACTGGTCTGCCGTCCAACGGCAACGTCATTGCCAACGATGTCAAGACATTCGTCGAGTCGTCAGTCGATGGCGGTGCAATCACGGTCTATGACATTTCCGGCACGCCGGTGAACATCCAGATGCGTTGGGCCAAGGTCGAAAGCGCGCTCTATGGCGGCACCGACACCTGGAACTTGTTCTACCAGACCAATTCCAGCGCAACCGGAACACAGGCCGCGTGGACCAATGCCGGCATCAATTATCAGTTCGGCGCTGATAACCAGATGAATCCGCCAATCACCACATTGGCGCTTAACAACGTGGTCATCGACGGCGTCTCGCTCGGCAACATCGAGGTTGCCCACGGGGCCGGCGGCATCACGCAGTTCGACTCGTCGCAAGGCAATGCCCAGGTCAACCTGATCCAGCAGAATGGTTTCCCCGCTGGTTCGCTGGAAACGGTGACGGTCAACGACAAGGGCCGGATCGTCGGCTCCTATTCGAACGGTCGCACCATCGATCTGGCTGAAATCACGCTCGCCAGCTTCAGCGGAGCAGACTTCCTCAAGCGCACCGATGGTGGTGCGTTCGAGGTGACCGATCTGTCGGGTACGCCGGTCTACGGCGCGTCCGGCAAGATTGCCGGCAACTCGCTTGAAGGCTCCAACGTCGATATCGCCGACGAGTTCACGAAGCTGATTGTCACGCAGCAGGCCTATTCGGCCAATACGCGGGTGATCTCCACCGCCAACGACATGACGCAAGATCTCTTGAACATGCTGCGATAAGCGGCCGGCGGATAGCGAGGAGAACACCATGAGTCTGTCACAGGCTCTCAATACGTCTGTCGCCGGCATGAAAGTGGCGCAGTCGGGACTGTCCCTGATCGCCTCGAACGTGGCGAACGCGGAAACGCCGGGCTATGTCCGCAAGACCCTGTATCAAGGCGCGGTTGGCATTGGCGAGAAGGGCGTCAGCGTCAAGGTCCAGTCGATCAACCGCGAGCTCGACGTCTATCTGCAGCGTCAGTTGCGCACCGAAGCGGCCGGCGGCTCCTATGCCAATCTCCGTGCTGAATTCTATTCGCGGCTGCAACGGATCTATGGCGATCCGGGTGCGGATGCGACGCTGGAAGTTGCCTTCAACAACTTTACGACGGCGGTTCAGGGACTGAGCACGTCGCCGGACGCTCCGGCCGCACGCAGTGCTGTCGTCAGCGCTGCGCAGGTGCTGGCGCAGCAACTGAACAGCATGTCCAGCGACATCCAGGCGATGCGCAGTGATGCTGAGTTCGGTCTCAGCGATTCCGTCGGCCGGGCCAACAATGCGATGGCTCAGATCGCGGCGATCAACCGTCAGCTCGCGACCAATACGCGGCCGGATGCCGCCGCGGCATCGCTTCTCGACCAGCGCGATGCCTATATCGACGAACTGTCGCAGTTGATGGACATCCGGGTCGTGGCTGGCGACCTCAACCAGATCAATGTGTTCACCAATTCCGGCGTTCAACTGGTCGGGACCCAGGCTGCGCAGCTTAAGTTCGAGCCTCAGGGCACGATGACGGCGGCCGCACAATGGTCGTCGGATTCCGGCACTCGTAACGTTGGCACTTTGACGCTCGTGACATCCACGGGCGGCGAGGTCGATCTTTTGATGAACGGGGCGATCCGTTCGGGCGAGATCGCCGCCTATATCGAGATGCGCGACGATATTCTGGTTCAGGCCCAGACGCAGCTTGATGAACTTGCGGCGATGATGGCGTCGGCGCTGTCCGATGCAACTGTTCCAGGCAGCGCGGTCACATCCGGTGCCCAAGAGGGATATGATATCGACACGGCGGGCCTTCTGGCCGGCAACAAGATCAATCTGACCTATACCGACAACACGGGCCAGAAGCGGAACGTCACGATCATCCGCGTCGACGATCCTTCAGTGCTCCCGTTGTCCAATGACGCGACGGCCGCGGCCAACGACACCGTGATCGGCGTGGATTTCTCCGGCGGGCTGGGCGCGGTTGCAGCAGCCTTGAATGCGCAATTCAACGGCAAGCTCAATTTCTCGGCGTCCGGGACGACGTTGCGCATTCTTGACGATGGTGCTGCCAACAACACCACGATCAACGCCGTGACCGCGACGATTACGCGCACGGGATTGAGCGGCGGCGGCGCGGAATTGCCGCTGTTTACCGATGGCTTCAGTCCCTACACCGGTGCGATCAGGGGCTCCGGTTCGCAAAGTGTTGGACTGGCGGGGCGGCTGACAGTCAACCCTGATCTCGTCGCCGATCCGACCAAGCTGGTCGTTTACCAGGCCGGTACGGAAGCCGGCGACGCCACGCGACCGAACTTCATCCTCGACAAGTTGACCAAGTCGACGATGGCGTTCTCCGCGAGAACGGGCATCGGATCGCAAGCGTCTCCGTTCAACGGCTCACTCACGTCGTACCTGCGGCAGGTGATCAGCGTGCAGGGCGAAGCCGCAGCGAATGCCGAAAACCTGGCCACCGGTCAGAATGTCGTCGTCAATGCGTTGAAGGAGCGGGTCGCGGACGACTCGGCCGTCAATATCGACGTCGAGATGGCGAATCTTTTGAATCTTCAAAATGCCTATGGCGCCAATGCGCGCGTCATGTCGGTCGTGCGCGAGATGCTCGACCAGTTGATGAATGTCCTGTGAGGGTGAAATGGGCGTCGGTATCGGTACACGATCTTTATTGCTGACCCAGTCGCTGGTGGGCATGCGCGCGCAGATGTCCGATCTGCAACGGCAGTTCGCGACAGGCAAGCGCGCTGACGATTATGCCGGCATTGGTCTCAATCGCGGGCTGACGGTGAGCCTGAGGTCGCAGCTCGCCGCTGTCGGTAGCTACGGCGACACCATCACCAATCTCAATGTGCGGATCGATCTCGCAGAATCGGTCCTGTCGCGCATTGGCAAAATCGGACTGGAGACCAAAGGGGCTCTGTCCGAGATGACCTCGAACGAGGGTCGCTTCAACGCGCAGGGATCGGCGAAAGCGGCGCTTGGCGAGATGCTCGGCCTTCTCAATTCGCAGGCCGGCGATCGCTATATCTTTTCCGGACTCGCTTCCGACAAGCCTTCGGTGGAATCGCTTGAGCTGATCATGGATGGCGATGCTGCCCGAGCCGGCTTCAATCGGATCGTGTCGGAGCGTCTTCAGGCGGATCTCGGTTCTGGGTTGGGCCGGCTGGTGATTTCGGCGCCTACGCCGGGTGCTGTCAGCGTTGCGGAAGATGTTGCAGGATCGGCGTTCGGCTTCAAGTTGAGTGCCATCAGCTCGACGTTGAGCGGATCGACCGTGACCGGTCCGGCCGGCTCGCCGCCGCAGATGTCTGTCGATCTCGGCGGGGTCAATCCAGCGGCCGGCGAAAGCGTCACCTTCACGCTCGATTTGCCGGACGGCTCCCAGGAAACGATTTCGTTGAAGGCGACGACAACGGTTCCTCCGGGATCAAACGAGTTCGCCATTGGTGCGGATTCCACGGCGACTGCCGCCAATCTGCAAGCGAAATTGACATCGTCCATCGAAGGGCTTGCGAAGACCAGTTTGACGGCGGCGTCGGCGCTGGCGGCCGCGGATAATTTCTTCAACATGGATGCGGCCAACCCGCCGCTGCGTGTGGATGGACCTCCGTTCGACACGGCGACCGGACTTGTCGCCGGCGACGCTACGAACACGGTCATGTGGTACACGGGCGAAGCCGGCAGCCAGCCCGCGCGCACGACCGCAACGGCGCGGGTCGATCAGGCCATCACCGTCAATTACGGGTTGCGGGCGAACGAAGAAGGGATTCGCTGGCAGATGCAGAACATCGCCGCGCTGGCGGCGATCTCCATGGGACCGGGTGATCCGGATGCCGAGGGACGCGCGGCCGCCATGTCGTCGCGGTTGCGCACGGCACTTGATATTCCGCATGGCACGCAAAGCACGGCCGATATCCGCACCGAACTGGCCGGTGCGCAGAAATCGACCGAAGCTGCAAAGCAGCGCCATCAGTACACCAACGCCGCGCTGAGCGATTTTCTGGAAGGCGTCGAGGGCGTATCGAACGAAGAAGTTGCGGCGAAGATGCTGGCGCTGCAGACTAATCTGGAAGCCTCGATGCAGGTCACCGCGCGGCTTTTCCAGATGAGCATCCTGAACTACATTTGACGCGCGTTCATTCTGAGTGATGCAACAAAAAAAGGCCCGCTGACGCGGGCCTTTTTCATTTGACCAGTATTGTGGCCGTTCGCTCGATGTCAGGCGCGGCCGCCCAATCCCGCTGCAAGCTGACGGTTGATGTTGATAAGGCTGCGCAGCCGCTCGGGCTGCGGATTGTTGATGATGTTCAGCGTGTGATTCATCACGAAGATGCCGATGTTGGCAATGTTCTGCCGAAGCTCGGCCGGCAATGGATTGTCCTGGTTCGTCACCGATGTGAGAAACACCGTCCACAGTTTGCGATTGAAAAGAAGCGCATTGTCGAGAGCGCTGCGTTGTCCTTCCCAGTCATCGTGAATTGTCTGCAACCGGGATGCAGCGCGCAGCAAGAGCTGTGCTTCAAGATCACGCGGACTTGCGGTTTGCTGTGCTACTGCTCCGTAGGCTCTGGCCGCCTGATGCATTCGTTAACAGCTCCTGTTCGTACTCGATCAGTTTTTTTGCTGATTTCAAAGCTTTGTAGAGATCGCCTGTTAAAATATGATTGTTGATCTCGGCAACATGCGCCCATGCGCTTGGCGCTGCTTCGACGATGTCCTTCATCAATGCGAAATAGACTTCGTGCTGCTCGGTTGGATTGCCGCCGATGTACATCAACTGGACTGCGAGATAGATCCGCTTGGCCGGCGTATCGGCGCGGTCGGCCGTCATGATGTCTTTCTCGCGCAGGATCGGCACGCTGCCGTCCACGAGAAAGCGTGTCCGCTGATCGCTGTTGGTGATGACGCAATCGCCGATCAGGATGCGTTCGTTCGGTTTCAGTTCGACTTTGAGGGCCATGATGTGCTCCACGGAGACTGGCGATGGGGCCGGCAGGCCTTGCCGCGGAATCGCGACGCCGATAGCCGCGATCCTTGGCGAGTTATGGTTAATGCGGCGTAAAGAAAAAACGGCGGGGATTATCCCCGCCGTTGATAGCTCGGATGAGTCTGACCTGCCTGCTTATCCGAACAGACGCAGCACCGCCTGGTCGGCCTGCGCGGAGAGCGACAGGGCGGTGGTCGAGAGCTGTTGGCGGGTCTGCAGGGCCAGCATATTTGCGCCTTCCTCGTTGGTGTCGGCCAGGACGAGGTTGTCGGCGCCGGTTTCCAGCGTCTGAATCAGAGATTTGGTGAAGTTCTGGCGGGTTTCGACAGTGCCGAGCTTGGTGCCGAACGTGGCCGCCTGGGTGCGCAGAGTACGCATCGCGGTATCGATTCTCGTCAGAACCGCATCCGTGGTGATGTTGTTCTGAAATTCATCGCCGTTCAGCGGCAGAAGTCCGAGGCCAGCGGAGGTGAAATCGACCCCGTCGATGTTCAGCATGCTGCTGCCGTCTTCATTGAAGACGACCTTCAGGTTGTCGCCGAAGAGCAGGTTAACGCCGTTGTAGGAGGCGTCGCGCGCGAGCGTGTCGATCTGGGCAATCGTCTCGTTGTACTCACGCTGATAATCGGCGCGCTGATCGCTGGCCGAAGTAACGGTCGGTGTGGGCGTATAGACACCGTTGTTCGTTCCGACGAGGCCCAATGTCGTGGTCGCGTTCCCCGTGCCAGTGATGGTGATGACTTCGGAGGAGGTCGAGGTGATTTCCACTGCACCAGCCGCGTTGACGGTTGCGGTGATGCCGGTGCCGAGGGTCAGGCCATCCAGCCAGGCATCCAGATCCGCTCGCGTCGTCGCCGTGGTGAAGTTGAATGTCTGCGCTGCGCCAGCTCCGATCCTGATGCTCAGGGATTCTCCGGCCAGTGCGTTCAGCGTAGCGTTTGTTCCGGAATAAGCGGTGGTGTTAAAGCCGAGCGCCGCACCGGTGGTGCCACCGACGGTGATGCTTCCGGTCGTGTTTGCAATCATCAGGCTGCCGTTTTCATTGGTTAGAGACACGTCAACCAAGGTGGAGGCGGCGAGAGCAGCCTGCAATGTGGCGAGATCGCTGAACGTGCCCTCCGCAGCGACTTCCTGACCCACGGCCACCTTGCGGAAGGTATCCGTCGTTGTTCCATCGTTGATGGTCATCACGCCGCCATCGACGGAGGCCGTGTTGGCTGTGACCTCGGCCGCGCCTGCGCCGCCGACGGTGAAATCGTTCGTGAAGTCTCCGGTGATGGTGATCGTACCAGCGGCGTTCACGACGTTGCCTGCGCCATAAACGCCCTGAAGTGCAGTGGCGAAAGTGGCCGCGTTTGTGAAGCCTGTATTGCCGGGCGTGACGCCGTCTGCGGCCGAATCCGATTCGAATGTCGTGGTCGTGCCATTAAACGTGATCGAGATGGTTGTCCCGTCGGGCCAGTCACCGGCCATGTCGGTCACATCGAGCACCATCGATGATTTGCTCGAGTTGGTCACGCCGCTCAGAGCGGTCGTGAAATTGGCGGTTCCGATCGCAGCCGATGATACCGGGTTGTCGGCAGGGATATTCCCGCCGGTGATGGTCTGGTTGTAGGTCGCGGCCGGCTGAGTGGTCTGGCGTGCCTGCTTGGCGAGTGCCTTGGCCGATGCAACCAGCTTGGTGATGGCGGTGATACCGATATCGGCCTGTTCGATGGTCTTCTGCGACTGTCCCATCGCGTCGAGCAGCGAATTCATGTCGCCGGCGCGATTGTTCAGGGCCTGCGAAGTGAAATAGTTGAACGGATTGTCGAGGGCGGTGTTGACCTTCTTTCCGGTTGCGAGCCGGTTCTGCGTCAGGGCCATCAGTTGTGCAGTGCTTTGCAATGAAAGCAGGTTTTTCCGGACGCCGGCGGAAAGAACGATATCGCCCATAACGGGATTCCCTTTTATCGAAACGAATCGGAAGCGCTTAATGCGGTTCGGTTCCGCTCGATAATCTTCTGGTAACCCTAATGGTCGGTAAAAAATCGCTTAATCAAAAGTTAACGCCAGCGCACAAAAAGAAACGGCGGGGTTGCCCCCGCCGTTTTGCCGTCCTTTGAAAGCCTTTCTGGCTTAGAACAGACGCAGCACCGCCTGGTCGGCCTGCGCGGAGAGCGACAGGGCCGTGGTGGAGAGCTGCTGACGGGTCTGCAGGGCGAGGAGGTTCGCACCTTCTTCGTTGGTGTCGGCGAGCACGAGGGCGTCCGAACCAACCTGCAGGTTGTTGACCATGTTCTTGGTGAAGTCCTGACGGGTCTGCACCGTGGTCAGGTTCGAGCCGAACTTCGCGGCCTGCGAGCGCAGCTCGCCGAGAGCCCCGTCGATGTCCGCCAAAACGGCATCGATATCGGCGTTGTCCTGGAACTCGGCAGCGTTCAGCTTGGTCAGACCAAGGTCCTGCGACTGGAAGAACACGCCCTTGATGGTCAGCGAGCTCGAGCCGTCTTCGTTGAACACAACCTTGAGGTCGTCGCCGGCCAGCAGGTTGATACCGTTGTAAGACGCATCCTTCGCCAGCGAGTCGATCTGATCGAGAAGATCGTTGTACTGGGTCTGATAGGTCTGACGGGTCTCGCTGTTCGTGGCGATCGTGCCGGTGCCGGTCTGGGAGACGGTTTGTGTTGCCATGCCCAGGCTGGTGGCAAGAGTCGCCGACGAGGCCGCGAACGACACGCTGGTTGCACGGGTACCCGCAGCGGCGGTCGCCGTCAGCGTGCCGCCCGAACGGGTCACGCCGCTCATGGTGGCAATAGCAGCATCAAGATCCGCAAGCGTCGAAACCTGGCCGGCGCCGGTGCCGAAGGTCAGCCGGCTGGTCGTGCCATTGACGGTGATATCGAGCGTGTCACCCGAAACCGCACCAAGGTTGTCCAGCATGCTGGTGGAGTTGTAGGTGCCCGCGGTCAAGCCCGAGTTGCCAGCGCCTGCGCCGACCACGAGGTCAACGTCGGCACGAGCCGCATCGATCTTGAGACCCGTACCGGAAGCTACCAGCGTAGCATCTGCCGGATCGATCACAGCTTCGAAGGCCGCAATCAAGCCGTCCTGGATTTCGGTGGCGGTGGCGGAGGCGTCAGACATATAAGAGATCGTCTGTGCGCCATTGCCGTCACCGATATCGACGGTGAACGAGAACGCCGTCGAGTTTGCCGCGGTGATTGCAGCGCCGGTGTGGGTGCCGAGCGTTTCGGCGCCGACGGTCCCGGAAGTCGTAGCCGCCGTGTAGTTGGTGACGGGAGCTGCGGACTGCTGAGCCTGCTTGGCGAGCGACTTGGCGGATTCGACGAGCTTGGTCAGCGAGGTGATGCCGGTGTCAGCCTGCTTCAGCGTCTGCTGCGCCTGGCCGATCGAGTCCAGGAGCGAGTTCAGGTCGCCGGCGCGGTTGCTGAGCGACTGAGAGGTGAAGAAGTTGGCCGGATTGTCGAGCGCCGAGTTGACCTTCTTGCCGGTCGCGAGGCGGTTCTGCGTCGTGCTCATCATCTGAGCGGTGGACTGCAGGGAGAGGAGGTTCTGACGAACGGAAGCCGAGAGAGTGATATTGGAAGCCATAGTAACGCAACCTTTCTGGTTCACATAAACGCCGACCCATCTGGATCGTCAGCCGTAGTCGCACGGGCTCCTTGAAAACGACGTTAAGCAACGTGGTTAATGAGTTCACAACGCGTGAATTCGTGCCCTTGTTTTTCAAGGCTTATCTTCATGTTTCGGTAACTTGTTGCGGCAGTGATTCGTTAACGCAGTTGGTCCGCGTTATTGCCGGCTCGTACGTCGTCTTGATGGACGTCGGCGCAACGAGCATCAAACGCTAGATTTCAAGATCTGCGTGCGGGACGTCTTCGCCGGACAGAGGCGGGGTCTCGATGCTGTTGCGTGCGTAGGCCTTCTGCCGGAGCAGCGCCTCGTCTTTCCGCTCGCGCCGTTGCTTGCGCGCTTCACGCTCGCGATTCAGCAATGACTGGCTTTGCGGATCGAGTCCGGGATCACGTGCGCCCGTATTGGTCGTGGTCTGGCCGGAGACGGATGATTGCGCGCCGGCATTGACGCTTTGTGAGGGCGATAGATCAGTGCGGACGATGTTGTTGCTGCGTCCGACGGTGCGGCGCGTCAGCGAGTCGCGCGGCTTGATGGTGAAACTGGAGTCCATGACCACCTTCCGGCGCTTTCTGCGCCAAGTCGATGAGGATGATGGGGGACGCTAGTTCAACTCCTTTAACTGCCTCACACGAAAATCACTAAAACTGCACTTATTCCATAGCTGTTGCTGGACGCGCGCCTTTGTTCATCGAGCGCGCATCCCGGAGCGAATGGGCGTTACAACACCCGGCTCACTGCGAGCGGTTGCGAAGCGCTCGCATTCGGTCCGTTGGGCCGGCCGGACGCGCTATAGGTGGAAGGCGATGCCTTGCGCACCAGTTCCTCCCATACGCCGCGCACAATGCCTTCTGACACTGCATGGGCGGTTGCAAGCACGGTCAGATTCATTTGCAATGCAGCGTGGAAATCATTGTGCTTGCGCTGCAGGTCTGCCAGCGCATCGGGTGCGTCGCTTGCTAGCTGCGGCTGAATTTCTTTGATGCGGTTCGCGCCCGCATAATAGCGGTTCGCCAGATCGGTTTTCGCAGGTTCAAGACGCGATGCCTCGGACAGCTTACCGGCGCGCACCAGCGACGTTTCCTGTTCGACGATATGGACGATCGCGTCCATCACGGCCGACAGATTGGCCATCGCGTCTTGCGGTTGCGCTGTTGCAGTCATCGTCGTGTCTCCATTGCCGATGGCGTGACGGCAGCTCCGTCCTCTTGCTGCGCCATCAATGTGCGATAAACGTCGGAAGCGATGCCGATGCCGCCCTTCTTCGCGAACGACCTGGCATATTCATCGGTGAGGAATGAGCGCCACACGCCGGTGGACTGATCGCCGCCGAAAGGACCTTCGCCGTCGATCGCCGTGAACATCTGGCTGAACATCGAGTTGAGGAAGACGGCCTCGAAATCCTGGGCGACATTCATCGCCTTCTCTTTTGCGCCGTCCAGTTTCTTCGCCGCGCCCGCTTCTTTCTGCGCTGCAAGCATTGCGTAGGCAGATTTCACGCTCGATGCAGCGCTCATGTCGATAGAGGATGCCATCACATCACCTCGATTTCGGCCTGGATCGCGCCGGCGGCCTTGATCGCCTGCAGAATGGCAATCAGGTCGCGTGGGCTGAGACCGAGAGCATTGAGACCATCGACCAATTGTTGCAGCGACACGCCTTCCTTGACGATGGCAAGCTGCTTGCCGTCTTCCTGTACGCCGACCTGAGTGCGCGGGACGACGACGGTTTCTCCCATCGAGAACGGCGCAGGTTGGCTGACTTGCGGCGCTTCCGCGACCGTGACGGTCAGATTGCCTTGCGCGACGGCCACCGTGGAGACACGCACGTCCCGGCCCATCACGATCACGCCCGAACGTTCATCGATGACAATGCGAGCGGAGAGGTCAGGCTCGATCCGCAGTTGCTCGATCTCTGTCAGCAGCGCGACGATGTTGGTGTCGCTCTTGCCGGGCAGTGTGATCTGCACTGTCGATTGGTCCAGCGGCTCGGCCGTGGCGGCGCCCATGAAATCGTTGATGGCGGCGGCGATGCGCTTGGCGGTCGTCAAGTCGCCGTTGCGCAGGGCAA
This sequence comes from Pseudomonadota bacterium, assembly GCA_023423415.1. Lineage (GTDB taxonomy): Bacteria > Pseudomonadota > Alphaproteobacteria > Rhizobiales > Xanthobacteraceae > Pseudorhodoplanes. The sequence continues at coordinate 23,661 of JAFAFP010000081.1, forward strand.
GGCGGACCTTGTCCATGCGGTTGAGCTGGAAATCGATCTCGCGTTCGATGATGGCGCCATTGGAAATGCGGCCAACTGTCGGTACGCCGCGCACGACCTTGGCGGCTTCACCTTCCGCCTGAAAGCCGGCAATAGCGAGCGAGCCTTGCCCCACGGCATAGACATTGCCGTCCGCGCCCAGTAGCGGCGTGACCAGCAAGGTGCCGCCCTGCAGGCTTTTTGAATCGCCGAGTGCCGATACCGTGACGTCGATGCGGGTGCCCTGCGTGCCGAACGGCGGCAGGTTCGCCGTCACCATCACCGCAGCAACGTTGCCGGTGCGAATTTGCTGTCCGCGAATATTGACGCCGAGGCGCTCCAGCATCGCTTGCAGCGATTGCCGGGTGAACGGGATGTTATTGAGCGTATCGCCGGTTCCATTCAGACCGACGACCAGACCATAGCCAATCAGCTGATTCTGGCGCACGCCCTCAATATTGGCGAGATCCTTGATGCGCGATGCGGTGCTGGCCGCTTCGCCTATTCCCATCAACGTCAATGCCATAACGAAAACGCACCTGACGGCGCGCGTAACTGCAAATGTCCTCGACATCATGCTCCCCATGAGAGTCGGACTACGTGCCGTTGTTAATGCCAGCCCCGTGCCAGAACGGGCCATATTGCTAAGTTATTGATCAGAAAAGGTTTTGCCCGGCGCTTCAAAGTTATGGTGGCGTGAAAGGGCGGCAGGGCCTGCCGGTGCCCGGCATCTTTTGCCCGGCATCTTTACCCACGATTAACCATAAGCGGGGAAGCTGCACTCATGCGTATTTCAGCAAGCTCAGTGTCCACCGCCGCCCGGGACCTATCGGTCGCCCGCCGCGCCATCGCCGGGTCATTCTCGTTGATGGATGGCCTGAACGCTGCTCCCCGACCCGGCATCGGCCAGATGAAGGGCGTGGCTGGTATTGATGCACTCATGGCGCTGCAGGGGCTCGAGGATGCAACCGAGCGCCGGAAACGAGCGGTTCGTAAGGGAAAAGGGGCCCTCGACGCCCTTGAGGGTCTCAAAGTCGCGATGCTGGCGGGAACCCTCGATCAAGGCACGCTCAATCGCCTGCGGGAACTATCCGCCGATTTGCAGGAAGCGACCGGAGATCGCGGGCTCGACGAGGTCCTGGCCGAGATCGACCTCCGGGTGCAGGTGGAAATCGCCAAGTTATCGCGCCGGTGAAACTTTAGGCAGGAACTGCCTCGGCAAACCCGTTTGATTCCAAGCACATAGTGTGACGCGCGGGCAAAACCGGTTAATAAATCGATATTGTCGTACGAGAGGCCGCCCGCTATAAGCTCGCCGCCACGGAGGGGTGACTTCGTGTCTGCGGGAGTGAGGAATGCCGGCTAAGCTCAAGGACTACCGGCCCACCGACAAAGAGCCTTTCATGAACGAGAAGCAGCGTGAATATTTTCGCGCCAAGCTCCTCTCCTGGAAGGACGACATCTTGAAAGAAGCGCGAGAGACGCTTCAGCATCTGCAAGACGAAAATCAGAACCATCCAGATCTTGCGGATCGCGCGTCGTCGGAAACGGATCGGGCTATTGAACTGCGGGCGAGAGATCGTCAGCGAAAACTGATCGCAAAAATTGATGCCGCCTTGGCGCGGATCGACGATGGCAGTTACGGCTATTGCGAGGAAACGGGCGAGCCGATTTCCTTGCGACGGCTGGAAGCGCGTCCGATCGCGACATTGTCTATCGAGGCGCAGGAACGTCACGAGCGGCGTGAACGGGTCTATCGGGACGATTGAGTCCGGAGATAAAAGGGCGGGGCAATCCGAAGGCCTCGCCCGTTTTGTCCCGAACGGTGGATTGCGTTCGAAATCCGTCCACGCCATCAATTGGGATTGTCCATAGCCAAGTTGACAACTCCCGAGACTTACGGGCACGACGCGTAGGCGCGGTCGATGCAGGCCGCCGGAGCGACTATGGCAGCGGCCGAAGGCGGAACCGAACTCGTCAACGTGGTGGTGCTGCTCGGTGCGGGCGTTGTTGCCGCGCCTCTGTTCATGCGGCTCGGCCTTGGCTCCGTGCTCGGCTACCTGACAGCCGGCGTTGTCATCGGTCCGTTCGGACTCGGTCTGTTCACAAACCCACAAGCCATTCTTCACTTCGCCGAGCTTGGTGTCGTGATGTTCCTGTTCGTGATCGGTCTCGAAATGCAGCCGTCGCGTCTCTGGGGTTTGAGGCGCTACATTTTCGGCCTTGGCGCGGCACAGGTTGCCGCTTGCGGAGTGATCCTCACTGGCGTCGGGATGTTGCTGGGCATGACGCCGGTGGTCGCCTTCGTCGCGGCCATGGGCTTCGTGCTCACCTCCACTGCGGTGGTGTTCCAGATCCTCAATGAGCGTGGTGATACGTCCACGCCGGAAGGGCAGCGGATGGTGTCGATCCTGCTGCTTGAGGATCTCGCGATTGTGCCGCTGCTGGCGCTTGTGGCGTTGCTCGCGCCCGGTGGATCGCAAGGTGGGGGGCCCGGATGGCTTGCTATTCTCATCGCGCTTGCGGCGATTGCCGCCCTGGTTGCTGCAGGGCGATGGCTGCTCAATCCGTTCTTCCGGATTCTGGCCGATGCGCAAGCACGCGAAGTGATGACTGCGGCTGCATTGCTGGTTGTTCTCGGATCGGCGCTTTTAATGCAGCTTGCTGGTTTATCGATGGCGATGGGTGCGTTCCTCGCCGGCGTGCTTTTGTCTGAATCCTCGTTCCGCCATCAGCTCGAAGCCGATATCGAGCCATTCCGTGGCATTCTGCTCGGACTTTTCTTCCTCAGCGTCGGCATGGCGCTGGACCTGTCGGTTCTCAAGACCGATTGGCAAATCATTGTCCTGGGTGTGCTGGCCTACATGATGGCCAAATCTGCCGGCATCTATCTTGTCGCGCGACTCTTTCGCGCCCCGCACAGCGAGGCTGTGTATCGCGCGGCGCTGTTTGCGCAAGGCGGTGAGTTTGCATTCGTGCTGTATGCCGCTGCTGCGAGCGCCGGGATTTTCACAGCGCAGATCAATGCGATCATGACGACGGTTGTGATCATTTCGATGGCGCTCACGCCCATCGGCGTCCTTGCGCTGCGTTACCTGCTACCCAAGCGCGAGCAATCACTTGACGGCGTCGAAGAGCCGCGTGATCTGTCGGCCAGCGTGCTGATCATCGGGTTCGGCCGGTTTGGTCAGGTGGTGAGCCAGTCATTCCTTGCGCGCGGCTTTGACGTGACCATTATCGATACCGACACGGAGATGATCCGCAGCGCTGCGGATTTCGGTTACAAGGTCTATTATGGGGATGGCGCGCGGCTTGATCTTCTCGAAGCATCGGGGGCGCGCAAGGCGAAGCTGATCGCCGTCTGTGTCGATCATCGCGCGACGGCGACAAGGATCGCCGAACTGGTAATGGACGAATTCCCCCAGATTGTTCTGATGGTTCGATCCTATGATCGTGAGCATGCGCTCGAACTAGTCCACAAAGGGGTGGATAACCAGGTTCGCGAGACGTTCGAGTCCGCGATGAAGTTCGGCGAGGAAGGGCTGCGTCAACTTGGCGTTTCGGACGAAGAGGCTTCGGAAATTGTCGAAGATCTGCGCCGCCGCGATGCCGAGCGCTTCGCGCTCGAAGTTGCCGGCGGCATTGGAGCTGGGCTCGACAAACTGCATGGCAATGTGCCGAAACCGACGCCGTTTACCAAACCCAAGCGGGCAGGCCAGGTGCTCGGTGAACAGCCGCAGGCGGATGAAGTATAGGCGTTTGTGGTAAGCTACCTTTTGCGAGTCAGATACCAGGCCAATGCTGCGGGAATTCCGAAGATCGGGATGAAGGCACCAATCTCGTTGAGAACCGGGATGCCGGCGTGGAAGTGTCCGTAAAGTCCGTTGACGATCGCAAGCGCCAGCCAGACCCAGATGAAAATGCGTGCGCCGTCGAATGTCTGCCCAAGCAGTCCCGGCCCGAAATGCATGACCCCAAGCAACACCAGCCCAGCGACCGTGACCATCAGTATGTGCATCGTCAACCCCGCTCCCCGACAACACGACCCTAAAGCGTTTTCGAGCGAAGCGAGGGCCGGTTCACGTGAAGAAAACGCGTCAAAAACAAAAAGCTAGAGCCCGGCTTTGATTCCATCAATGCCGGAAAGGCTCTATCAGCAAGATCCAGTTGAAAGCAGGTGCGAAAAAGCAAGCGCGGCTTCCGACATGGGGAGCATGCCGGAAGCCGCGTTGTATCGTCATCCGGCGCGCGCTGCCGGATGACGTGGGAGCTCTGTCTCCTCCTGGGACGAGGAGAGGGAGTGCGTTAGAACGGCAGGATGATGTCGAGCACCTGCTGGCCGTAGCGCGGTTGCTGAACATCGGTAATCTGGCCACGTCCGCCATAAGCGATGCGGGCCTGCGCGATCTTGGTCGATTCAATCGTGTTGTCGCTTTCGATGTCTTCCGGACGGACCACACCGGCGACGATCAGTTCTCTGACCTCGAAATTGACTCGGACTTCCTGCCGGCCCTCGATCACCATGTTGCCGTTCGGCAGAAGCTGCGTGACGACGCCGGCGATGTTGGTTGAGATTTCATCCTTGCGGTCGATCGTGCCTTTGCCTTCGCTCAACGCGGTCGAGCCTGTGCCGATCATGGCGCCCGGGACGACGACCTTGTTGAAGACCGGCAGCTTCTTGTTGCCGAAGAACGCCTCGACATCGACGTTTTCGTTGCCCTTGCGGCTGCGTGAGGTTTCGTTCTCGACCGTCGCCTTGTCGTTGAATTTCACTTTCACCGTCAGGATATCGCCGACCTGGTGCGCGCGCTGATCCTTGAAGAAGGCGCGTGAGCCATTTCGCCAGAGCGAGTTCGGATTGTACGACGCCGGTTGCGGCATCGGCATCGGCATCTGCACCGGCTTGTAACCGGCGACCGTTGTCGGGTTCTCGATCGGTGACAACGGCGGTTGTTGACCAAGCAGCGCTGCCCGGTCGAGCGCCGCACATCCGCAAAGCAAGGCGGCCATTCCGGTGACAGCGGTCAGCGTGCGAACGGGAGGCGAGAACAGGACGGATATCATGGAACTCACTCTGCCTTATCGTCCCGCTGCGAGTGCGGAATACTGTTGAACGGATGCGCGATTGGCGACGGCGGACGAGATGCGCGGGGTCAGCGACGTGACAGTCACCTGACCTGGTCCCGTCACGATGCCCTGCACAACCCGCTTGGACTGGATGTTGGCGATATTCACCGTGTCGCCGAGCGCGCCGCTGTCTTCGGCCTTGCCGCGAACCGTGAGAGAGATGCCCGGTCCTTGATAGTGCATCACCACGGGCTCGCCGCGCTTGACGACCTGGGGTTTGACAAGGTCCGCACTGCGGATCGGTTGGCCCGGACGCATTTGCTGTTGCAGCGCCATTCCGACGGCGATTGACGGATCGCGAATGGGCTCGCCCTGAACCTCGGACTTCGAACGCTTTTCGATTGTTACGTCGGACTCGCGGACAACGTCACCACGGTTTAACGTGCGGGTGGCGACCAGCGTGTCGTAGGCTTCACTGGCCACGCCGGTGATACGGATCGGCTGCCCCTCGTCGTTTCTGAATGCGATGTTGAACCGACCGCTGCGGTCGAGGCTGATCCGCGAGGGTATCAGCGGCCCGGTCTCGGAGGGATCGAGGTGAATGGACTGTATGGGGTTGTCGAGAACGACAGCAACGTTTCTTGCATCAGAAACGCGCAGCCGTTCGGTCAGAAGTTCGGCGATCCTTGTGCGGATCTCCGCGGTTGAGATCGCCCGGCTCGCGCGGGTGACGGAGATTTCGGAAACACCGCCGGTTTGAACAGCCAGGACGTCATGCGCGCGGAGCGCTTCAAGCACGCTCGCAGTTGGGACCGATCCGGTTTCGCCGAGATCAGGGGCGCGAAACACAGCGATCCGGGCCTTTGCCGATGATACGTTGTTGACGAGATCGCCGATGCGAACGAGATCGTCCCCCACCGTGACGGTGGTGCGCAGCGACGGCGTTTGCGCGGCGGCTGTGGTTGCGGTGAGGGCGAGGAATGCGGCGATGGCAAACGGCTTCATCGTGGTCGCTCCTTATCGCATCATGCCGGAGGTCGATTGCAGCATCTGGTCTGCTGCAGAAACGACCTTCGCGTTCATTTCGTAGGCGCGCTGAGCGGCAATGAGATCGGAGATTTCGCTGACCGCTTCGACATTGGCTTGTTCGAGTGCGTTTTGCATCAGATTGCCAAAGCTCATGGTGCCCGGCGTACCGAGTTGCGGCGTACCGGACGAGGGCGTCTCCATGTACAGATTGTCGCCGATACCTTGCAGGCCCGACTTGTTCATGAACATCGCGAGCTGCAGCTGGCCGATCTGCGTCGTCGTCGTCGTTCCGGCCGGCGTAACCATCACCTGGCCCTGTGCGTTGACGGTGAAGCCGGTGGAGTTCTGAGGAATCGTGATGGCGGGTTCGATCAGATAGCCTTGCGCCGTCACAAGACGGCCTTGTGCATCGACTGCAAACGATCCATCGCGGGTGTAGGCGTAGCGGCCGTCCGGCAGCGTGATCTGGAAGAAGCCTTCGCCGCGGACGGCGATATCGTGCTCCTTGCCGGTGGTCATCGGCGTGCCCTGCGTCATCAGACGGGGCGTGCCGACGGTCTTCACGCCGGAGCCGAGTTCGATACCCGACGGCAGGATATTGCCTTGCTCCGACGTCTGCGTGCCGACCCGGCGGACATGCTCATAGAGCAGGTCCTGAAATTCCGCTCGCTGGCGCTTGTAGCCAGTGGTGCGCATGTTGGCGATGTTGTTGGAGATGACCTGGACGTTGAGTTCCTGGGCCATCATTCCGGTCGCGGCGGTGTGGAGAGCTCGCATGATCGTTCCTCAAAAATTATGCCGGTACTTCGGCGAGTCGCTCGATCGACGAGCGGCGCATGTCGCCATGCTGCTGCAGCAGCGAAGCGACCTGGGTGTAGCTGCGGGTGACTTCGATCATCCGCGTCATTTCCACGATGCTCTTGACGTTGGACTCTTCAATCGAGCCCTGGATCACGCGCGGGCGCTGCGTTGGCTGCGCGTTCACACCGTTTGGGGCAGAGAAAGTGGAGAAGCCGGCCTTCTGCAAACCTTGAGGATTGTCGAATGCGACGAGGCGAAGCTTGCCGCGTGTCGTGCCGTTCGGCATGGCGATCGTTCCATCGGTGGCGATGGTGATGTCCTTGTCGTCGGTCAGGAACTGGATCGGGCCTCGGTCGCCCATCACGCGATAGCCCTGCGTGGTGACAAGTTCACCGGCCGGATTGATCTGGAACGAACCGTTGCGCGTGTAGCGTTCGCCCTCCGGCGTCTGCACGACGAAGAAATCTTTGCCGTCGATGGCGACATCGAGCGGGTTGCCGGTCTGGCGCAGCGGTCCCTGCGAGAGATCGTGCCAAGTGGCGCGATCGTGCACATACGACAATTTGCGATGTGAAAGCGGAAACCTGCCGTGGCTCGCGCCCGGCATCACGTACTCTTCGAAAACGGCGGTATCGCCCTTGAACCCCGTGGTGTTGATGTTGGCGATATTGTTCGACACGACATCGAGTTCTCGCCGCAATGACATTTGCCGCGATAACCCTATGAGGGACGCATTTTCCATAGCTCGGGCTCCCCAATCGAAACCGGCCAGGCCCTCCCAAGGCGTTAACCGGTGTCTTGCGCCCGCAACTCTCCCAAGCCGCGGGCACTTCGATCAGTGCAGAGCTCGTGCCAAACTCGTAATTTAAGTGATTTCAATAGCTTAGAGAAATTTCCGGTTAGGCAGTCATTAACATTCCGGCAATTCCGGCCGGTCTTACCCGGCAAAAAGTGCCGGATCGGGGTGCCACGGAAAGGATCTGTTAACCATCAAGTCCTAACTTTGCAGAAAGCGTGGCGCGACCTCGATTGGGAGGCATTCGCTGTGCGGGAGCAGGGGCTGGTTGATGGCGGACAAGAAGAAGCAGGCTGAGGCGGATGCTGCAGCCGATGAGGGTCTGGCGAATGGAAAGCCGGCTTCGAAGAAGAAATTCTCGCTCAAGCTGATTGTGGCGACACTCGGCGCCCTTGCGCTGCTCGGCGGTGGTGGCGGGGCTGCGCTTTTCATGTTGAAGGGCAAGTCGTCGAATGCGGCGATTGCCGCGCCGGTCGTCAAGCCGCCGGCTTTTCTGGATCTCCCCGATACGCTGGTCAACCTGGCCAATACCGGCGCTGACCGTCCGCAATATCTGAAGGTCAAGATCGTGCTGGAACTGCCGGACCAGGTCATGGTCGAACAGGTCAAGCCGGTGCTGCCGCGCGTGATGGATTCGTTCCAGACTTATCTGCGCGAGTTGCGGGCGACCGATCTCGATGGTTCCGCTGGCCTGTATCGCCTCAAGGAAGAGCTGACCCGCCGGGTCAATAACGCGATTTCACCCAGTCGCGTGAATGCCGTGCTGTTCAAGGAAATTGTGGTTCAGTGACGGTACCGGCAAATGAACGATAAAGATCAGGTCGATCAGGAAGCGGCTGCGTCGGAATGGGGACTCGCCTTCGCTTCGGCTGGCGACGTTCAGGATGTCACGGCCTCGGCGCCGGCAATGATGGCGCCGTCGTTGCCAGAACAACAAGACAGCAAAGTCAGCGCCTCGGCAGATGGCGGCAGCGCCTGGGCCGCGATGGTTGACGAGAGCAAGGTCAGCCCGAAAGGCAGCGCTGAGCGCGTCCTGAATCAGGAAGAGATCGACACCCTCCTCGGGTTCAGCCTTGCTGACGTCAATCTCAACGACAATTCCGGCATTCGCGCGATCATTGACAGCGCGATGGTGTCTTACGAGCGTCTGCCGATGCTCGAAATCGTCTTCGACCGCTTGGTGCGATTGCTGACGACATCGTTGCGCAATTTCACCTCCGACAACGTCGAGGTGTCGCTCGATCGCATCACGTCGGTCCGCTTTGGCGACTACATCAATTCGATCCCCCTGCCGACGATTCTGTCGGTCTTCAAGGCGGAGGAGTGGGACAATTTCGGGCTGGTGACCTGCAGTTCAAGCCTGATCTATTCGATGATCGATGTGCTGCTCGGAGGCCGGCGCGGGTCCGCGGCGACGCGCGTCGAAGGCCGGCCTTACACCACGATCGAGACCAACCTGGTCAAGCGCATGGTCGAGTTGATCCTCGCCGACGCCGAACTGGCCTTCAAGCCGCTATCCCCGGTGAAGTTCAACATCGACCGGATCGAAAGCAATCCGCGCTTCGCAGCCATCACCCGGCCGGCCAATGCGGCGATCCTGATCCGTCTCCGCATCGACATGGAGGATCGCGGCGGCACCGCCGAATTGCTGCTGCCCTACGCCACCATCGAACCGATCCGCGGCGTGCTGCTGCAGATGTTCATGGGCGAAAAGTTCGGCCGCGATCAGATCTGGGAAGAGCATTTGGCGACCGAGATCGGGCAGGCCGGGGTCAGCGTCGATGCGGTGCTCTACGAGGCGAAGCTGCCCCTGCGCCAGATGATGGAACTGAAAGTCGGCGATACGCTTCCGCTGGAAATCCGTCCCGACGCACAGATTACGGTCCGGTGTGGCGACGTGTCGTTGACCGAAGGACGAATGGGACGTGTCGGCGATCGAATCTCGGTGCGCGTTTCGAAACCGCTGCGCAAGCCCAGAATGACTTACGCCATGTTTGAGAATGCGGATGATTCACGAAAGCGCCTGGAGGCACCGTGAGCTACAATTTTGGACTGATCATTGAAGCCCTTGTCGCTGCCCTGCTGCTGCTGACGATCTTGTATTGCGCGCGTCTCAACAAGCAGATCGGGCAACTGAAGGCCGACGAGAAGTTGATGAAGGCCAGCATCGTCGAGCTGGTTATGGCGACCGAAAGGGCGGAACGCGCCATCGGCGGGCTGAAGCTGACGGCGAAAGAAGCCGACGACACGCTCGGCGCCCGTTTGCGCGAGTCCGAGGCTTATTGCAACGCCATCGCAGGTCACCTCAAGGCTGGCGAGGACGTGCTCAACCGGCTCCGCAAGATCGCATATGCGAACAAGCTCCTCGCCGGCGAGACCAAGACGGCGAAGACAGAATCCGCTGTCGCGAAGGGTGATGCAAAGGCGCACGATCCGAAGTCCGTTGTCGCCGCAGCGCATGCTCTCGCTGAGCGGGCCATGGCGCGTGTGAACGGCCGCGCGGCATGAATGCATTCTTCCAGAAAATCCGACTGATCCCGATTGTGCTGTGCGTGGCAGTGGGCCTGTTCGTGCTGAAGGTTTCCGGTATCATTGTGGATGGGGGCTATACGCTCGGAGCGGGCCATCAAGCCATGGTCGACCGTGCTGCGATCGAGCGATCGGCGACAATCAACACGCGACCTGTTCAAGTGGCCCGTCTTCAGGAGCAAAAACAGAAGCCATCCGCGGCGCAGGATGCATTCGGCTATCCGGATGTGACCGGCTCGGTCGGTGCATCAAAGCCGGCTTCCAAGGACAATGCATCAAAGGACAATACAACAGGCGGGAAGACACAGGCGGAAACGGCGGGGGAGCCGAAGAAGCCGACCTCAAAAGCGCCTGTTAATGGCACGTTGGTGCAACTGGACGCGAGTCCGATGTCGGCGTCGGAACGTGCTCTTCTGGAACGCTTGTCCGAACGGCGGCAGGAACTCGAGAAACGCCAGAATGAGCTCGATATGCGGGACACGTTGCTGAAGGCTGCCGAACAGCGCCTTGAGACTCGCATCAGTGATCTGAAAGATGCCGAAGCGCGGATTGTCGCAGCGACGCAACAGAAAGAAGGCGCTGAAAAAGAGCGGCTCAGAAATCTCGTTACCATGTACGAGAACATGAAACCGAAGGACGCCGCCAAGATATTCGATCGGCTCGACACCAGGCTTGCAACCGAAGTGGCGAAGCTGATCCAGCCGCGGCGTATGTCCGATATTCTGGCGCAGATGACCCCGGAGAGTGCCCAACGCCTCACGGTCGAACTTGCCAGTCAAGATAACGGAAAGCAGCCGCGCTCTGGGGCGGCTCAGCTGCCGAAGATCGAGGGCAGGCCGAACGGGTCCTGACCAACAGGGTTAACGCAGATTTAATCGCCGCCCCATAGGTTGGCTTTACAGACGAATTCATTCTCGTGATTGACGCAAGCAGTAAGAGGGGCGGAGCCATGGGCCGACTGACGCAGAAAGCGTGGCGGTCTGGAACGACATCGTTCGTGACGATGGCGATAGGCCTGATGGTGCTGCTTGGCAGTTCGTCGTCCGTCAGGGCGCAAGCCGTCAACGGCAACATCCATATCGATCAATCGAATGGCTTTGTGCGTATCCTCATGCACATGGCGGAAGAGGTTGAATCCGATGTGCATGTCGCCGGCGGCATTGTCGTCGTCTCCTTCAGACGCCCGGTCGATCTCGATATTGAGAAACTGCAGACCACGCTTCCGAACATCGTTGGCGTGGCGCGGCGAGATCCGGATGGTCGTGGCTTCCGCTTTTCATTGTCGCACAGGGCTGCCGTGAATTCGATGGCCGCTGGTGAGCGTCTCTACATCGATCTTTTGCCAGAAACCTGGACCGGCCTTGCGCCGGGCTTGCCCAAGGATGTGATCGAGGAATTGTCTCGGCGGGCGCGCGAGGCGGAACGGTCGCTGCGCAATCAGCGGCAGATCGCGATGAAGACTGAGAAGAAGGCGCGTGTGCGGGTCGCCACGCAGCCGACGTTCACGCGCTATGTGTTCGAGCTTCCCGACGTCATTTCGGTGACCAGCGATCGCGGCGCCGACGATGTCACACTCGCTTTCGCGGCGCGATTGAAGTTCGATTTCGGCGAGGTGAAAACTGCGCTGCCGGCAACCGTGAAGACGATTGAGAGCTTCGATCAGAACGATTCAGTTTCGGTCCGTTTTGCGCTGGCCGGCAAAGCCGATGTGCGGATGTTCCGCGAGGACAAGAACTACATCGTCGATATCGGCGCATCGGATGCCAAGGAGGCGATCGCCTTGCCATCGCCTCCGCCGCCAAGTCGGTCGGACGATGCCGCGCGGTTTGGGAATGAGACGGCGAAGCGCGTGGAAGCTCCACAGGTGGCTCCGGCAACTCCGGCACCGCCACATCCGGTGCTGACGAAGCAGAGCGTCCCTTCGGAAGAGCGTGCAGCACCGGCCAAAGAGGGTCACGCAGGTGAGCAGCGGCAATCTGTGGCTCCTGCGGCGTCTGCTCAAGCTGTGTCCGCTCAAGTCCAGCCAGCCAAAGTGGAGCCCGTGCCGCAGGAAACGCGGCAACCGATGGTGGCCAGTCCCGCATCGGGAAGGACGCAGCAAGCCGAACAAGGCAGCGTTGCCGCGGGCATCCGGCGACAGGGCGATACCGTGCAGGTGACGGTCCCGTTCTCGACGCCCACGGCAGCAGCCATCTTCCGCCGCGCAGGAACTTTATGGGCCGTATTCGATACGCGTGGCGCGATCGATATCTCGGCTTTGACGGCGGAAGGCGGCTCGGCGGTGCGTTTTGCGCAGGGTACAGCTTTGCCTGACGCCTACATGGTCCGCATGATGTTGGATCGGCCGCGTCTGGTCAGTGCGACCGCTACCGAAGGCGGGACCTGGACCATAACGATTGGCGACACCGCGGCAGAGCCGACCATCCCGCTCGCGGTTTCGCGCAGCATGTCGCGCACGGCGCAGCCGACGATCGTTGTGCCGCTGGAGCATGCGCGCGAACTGCACCGCATCGCCGATCCGGATACCGGCGACAGTCTGCTTGTCGTGACGGCATCCGCTCCTGCACGTGGATTTATCAAGCCACAGGATTTTGTGGAGTTCAGAGCGCTGGCGTCGACGCATGGCGTTGCGATTCAGCCGCTGGCTGACGATGTGCAGGTCGAACTGTCTGGCAACGATGTTGTGATCGGACGGCCCAGCGGCCTGACGCTGTCGGGCGGCGGCGCATCGGCGCGCGGAACGGCTGCCTATCGTCCGATGGTGTTCGATCCTCAGCTTTGGGGGTTTGACCGCCAGGCGAAACTTACCGGGAGACGCTACGACCTGATCGCAGCGGCTGCCGAGGCAAGCGAGACCAAACGTACGGCATCCCGTTTCGATCTCGCTCGCTTCTATCTCGCGCGCGAGATGTTCGCAGAGGCCAAGGGCGTGCTCGACGTCGCCCTTGCGGACGACCGCCCGACCTCGGACGATCCGTCGGGGCTGGTGCTGCGCGCTGTGACGAGCCTGATGCTTGATCGCCCCGCGGACGCGCTGAAGGAATTGAGCAATCCGATGCTCGGCGATCTTCATGACGCGCCGTTATGGCGCGCGTTCGCCAAAGCCCGGCTTGGCAAATGGGACGAGGCGCGCAAGGAGTTCAAGAATATCGAAGCGGCTATCGCGACGCTGCCGGTGGAACTGCAACGTCTTGTCCTGATGGAGGCGTTGCGGGCATCGATCGAAACCGGCGACTTTGCGTCGGCGCAGACCAGCCTCGGCGATTTCGAGACCATTGGAACGCCCCAGGAATTGCAGCCCGCCATGGCGGTGTTGCAGGGACGGCTGGCGCAGGGCATGGGCAAGAACGCCGATGCGCTTCGGAATTATCGTGTTGCGGCAGAATCGGAAGACCGGCGTGCGGCGGCGCAGGGGCAATTGCGCGGCCTGAGCCTTCGCTACGAGACGGGTGACCTGCAGCGGCCGGAATTCATCGGCGAGCTCGAGACGCTGACGACGGTCTGGCGCGGCGATGAAACCGAGATCGAAGCTCTGGCCAAGCTAGCGCGTCTCTATACGGAGGAGCGGCGTTATCGCGACGCATTCCATGTCATGCGCACCGCGTTCAAGGCGTATCCGAATTCGGAGATGACCCGCCGCATTCAGGACGAAGCTGTCGTCACTTTCGACACGCTGTTCCTCGCTGGGAAGGGCGACACGCTTCCGGCGGTCGAAGCACTGAGCCTGTTCTATGATTTCCGCGAGTTGACGCCGATCGGCCGCCGCGGTGACGAGATGATCCGTCGCCTCGCGGACCGGTTGGTGTCTGTGGATCTGTTGCCGCAAGCGGCGGAGCTGCTTCAGCATCAGGTCGATAACCGCTTGCAGGGCGCAGCCCGCGCGCAGGTGGCGACAAGACTTGCTGTCATCTACCTGATGGATCGCAAGCCGGATCGTGCCCATGCTGTCCTGCGCGCGACGCGGGTGGCCGAGCTGCCGACCGAACTCCGCCATCTGCGCCTTTTGCTGGAAGCGCGCGCGCAGTCGGATATTGGCCGGCATGATCTGGCGCTCGAAGTGATCGGCAGCATCGACAATCGCGAGGCAATCCGTCTGCGCTCGGATATCATGTGGGCGTCCAAGCGGTACGGTGAGGCGGCGGAACAGCTTGAGCTGCTGCTCGGCGAACGATGGCGAAATTTCGCGCCGCTGTCGGATGCGGAACGGGCCGACATCCTGCGCGCGGCGATCGGCTACGCGCTTGGTAGCGACACCATTGGTTCGAGGCGGCTGCGTGAGAAGTACGAAGCCAAGATGAACGAAAGTCCCGACAAGCGGGCGTTCGAAGTCGCGACTGCGCCGTATGAAGCCAATGGCACCGAGTTCCGCGAGCTTGCCAAGACGGCGACCGCATTTGACTCGCTCGAGGCATTCCTGCGCGATATGCGCGGGCGGTATCCTGAAATCGGCGCGCTGTCTCAGGGCGAAGCGCAACCCCAGGACCAAAAGCACTCCTTGCGCAATATTGCCGACCCGACACCGACGGCGTCGATCTCAAAGCGATTGGCGCGACAGTAAATTTCTGTCGCTACCGGGCCTGCGATCGAGAATGCATGTTCCCTGAATGCGGCAGAGGGTAAAGCCTCTATCCTTTCCAAGGACAAGCAGAGCCGCTTTTTCGCCAATAGCTTTTGCCGCGACTGACCTGGCGCCGCTAAGGCCCGTAACTCTGGACCAGGCTGCCTGCCACCAATGTCCAGCCATCGACAAGCACGAAGAAGATCAGCTTGAAGGGAAGGGACACCACGACCGGCGGCAGCATCATCATGCCCATCGACATCAGCACCGATGCAACGACGAGGTCGATGATGAGAAACGGCAGGAACAGCAGGAAGCCGATCTCGAAAGCCCGCTTCAACTCCGAGATCATGAAGGCCGGAATCAGGATGCGCAGCGAGACCTGATCGGGCGTTGCCGGTTTCGCTTCCCGCGACAGATCGATGAACAGCGCCAGGTCTTTCTCGCGCACGTTCTTCAGCATGAAGGTCTTGAATGGCGCGGACGAGCGCTCGAACGCCTGTTCGGCGTTGATCTCGTTGTTGACCAGCGGCCGAAGTCCGACCTCATAGGCGTTCTGAAAGGCCGGACCCATGACGAAGGCGGTGAGGAACAACGCCAGCGCCACCAGCACGGAATTGGGCGGCGCGGTGCCGGTGCCGAGCGCGGTGCGTAGCAGTGACAGCACCACCACGATCCGCGTGAACGACGTCATCATCACGAGGATGGACGGCGCGAGCGACAGCACAGTGATCAGCGCGATCATCTGGATCGCGCGTTCGGTCAGTCCGGCGCCTTGGCCGAAGTTGATGCTGATGTCTTGCGAGAGGGCGGTGTCTGGGAGAACAACGAGGATCGCGGCCACCGTCAACAGACGGACGCAGCACGCGATTGGTTGCATCAAGACGGCTTGCTCGTCGAGCGGCCGAGAAGGTTCGCCATCTCTTCCTCAAGGCTGCCGAACGGGTCGTCCGGCTTCTCTGATTTTTCCGATTTCTCTGGTGCAGCCTTCGCCGGTGCGGGCGGGGCGGCAGGTATCGGCGCGGGTTTGGCGGGCACCGGTTGTTCGCTTGCCTTTTCTTGAGCCGCAGTCGGAGCTGACGGAGGCGCGACCTCGGGGGCCTTTGCTGGGGCGACTTGTGGTGCTGGCGGTGTCACGGGTGGGGCTGCGCGCGGCGCTTCTGCAGCAGCCCTTGGTGCTGCCGGCATTGGCGCGGCAGGACGAGGTGCGGGGGCCGCTGCAGGTGCAGGCCGGCGAAGCGCCGCCTCAAGACGCTGCGCCATGTCGGCGAGGTTCTGGTCGGCCGATTGCTGTTGAGCTGCGGCTGGTGCCGGAGCGGGCGTCGGCATCGGCATCGGAGCTGGCCGTGGTGCCGAACGCGGCGCCTCCATCGCGGGAGCAGGGCGCGGCACGGGTGCATGGGCAACGGGCGCAGCCACCGGCTCGGACGGACGCACCGACAATTCGGCCGCGAGGCCGGCCAGCGGATCGGCCGTACGGGCGCGCTTCGGCAAGGCGGGCGGCGGCGCCTGATCGGGTTGCAGGGCCCATTGCGAGGAATCTTCGAGCGGCGCCGTGCGGGCGGCGACGGGAGCGGGGCGCGGTATCGGCGCGGGTTCCGGCTGCAGCGGCGGCCAGCCCGAATCATCGGTGGTTGCACCGGCGAGAACGCGTGACAGGTTGTCAGCCACCGAGGAGGCGCGTTCGCGGCTGCTCTGGCCCCTGACGATGTTGGCTTCTACGAGGATGTCGGTCGGGCCGCCAATCATGATCAGATGCTCGACATTGTCGCGGCGGATCAAGACAAGCTTGCGCCGACCATCCACTGCGCCGGCTTCGATCACGGCGAGACGAGGCACGCGACCGCGTGAGTTCTGTCCGCCCAGCGCGCCGGAGCCGAAGCGCCGGATCAGCCATGCGGTGAGGCCGATGAGCGCAAAAACCACGACAAACGCGATGAAAAAGCGCACCGGGAGCGATGTTCCTTCCCCAAACAGGCTATCCATCGGACCTACTCGCCTCCTCACTGAGGGCGCCACCAGCGCGCCCGATCGGCTAAGGTCTCGGCAATAGTTGCCGCCCCCAAGACTAACAAAACACTAACAGGCCTGTCGGGTGTTTATAGCGATTCTGTCGCAATACCAGGCCGTAACTTGTCAAATTGGTAAATCGGCCCGGCAAGGCCAAACGATGGCAATGCCTGAATAATTCGCTTTAACAGATTATTAACCATACACCCGGCAAGAATTGCCTGTCGCGGTAAAATCCGCGGCCTCGAAATTCGCGGTTCATGCTCGAAGAACAGGCCATGCCCATCTCCGGATTTCCTATCCTCTCCATGCTCCGCACCAAAATGCAGTGGCATCAGGAGCGACAGCGTCTGCTGTCCGAGAACGTCGCCAACGCCAACACCCCGAAATTCAAGCCGTCCGATCTCACGCCCCCGAGCTTCGATTCGTCGGCGATGGGGTCCAGCATTCCGCTTCAGCGGACCAGCGCAGGCCATATCGCAAGCTTGGGCGGTGGCGGGAGCGGAGCATTCCGGCAGGACAAGCCCGGCGGCGCTGAGACACGGCCAACGGGCAACGCGGTCAACCTCGAAGACGAAATGCTGAAGGTGGCCGAGAACCAGATGGACTACCAGGCCGCCGCGAGCCTCTACACCAAGAGCCTCGGCCTGATGAAAACCGCGCTCGGCAAACGCTAACGGACATCACCATGGATTTTCTCAAATCGATCTCCATTGCCGCGTCGGGCTTGCGGGCTCAGGCCGGCCGCATGCGCGTGATTGCGGAAAACATCGCCAACGCCGATTCGACTGCCAGCAACTCCGGCGCCGATCCGTATCGTCGCAAGATCGCGACCTTCCACTCAGAGCTCGATCGCAATCTCGATGCGCGCGTAGTCAGTCTCGGACGCATCCAGACAGACCAGTCAGCTTTCACGACGAAGCATATGCCAGGGCATCCCGCCGCCGATGCGTCGGGCCATGTCAAATATCCGAATGTGAATTCGCTCGTTGAAATGACTGACATGCGTGAAGCGCAGCGGTCTTACGAAGCCAATATCAATGTGATCGGTGCGACGCGCCGAATGCTTCAGCGTACCATCGACATCCTCAAAGCATAAAAAGATACACGGAGACGATCATGCAGACCGCGGCGACAGCAGCGAAAGCCTATGCCAGCCTTGCCTCACTCAGCAGCCCGACTGCGGCTGCCACCAAATCGGTTCAGGATAGCGGGGGACCGGATTTCGGAGCCCTCCTCAACAACGTGATGAACACTGCGTCGCTCGGTAACCCTGCGGCGACAACACAGTCGGTACAGGGCGTGGCCGGGCAGAATTTCGGATCGCTGCTGAAGGACGCGATGGGCCAGGTGAATCACGCAGCGCGCGTGTCCGACGCCCAGTCGGTGACAATGGCGACGGGCAAGGCCAATGTGGTCGATGTCGTGACCGCCGTTGCAGAATCGGAAGTCGCGGTGAGTGCGCTGGTGACGGTGCGCGATCGTGTGATCGCATCCTATGAAGAAATCATGCGCATGCCGATCTGATCGCTTGTCTCAGAACGCTACGCAAACCGTCCGGGAAGGCATCCGATGACAGGCCCCGAAGTTCTCGATGTGGCGCGTGATGCGATCATTACGCTTGTGATCGTATCGGCGCCGCTGATGCTGGTTGGCCTCGCCGTCGGCGTTGCAATCTCGCTGTTTCAGGCGCTGACGCAGATCCAGGAAATGACGCTCGTTTTCGTGCCGAAGATCCTGGCGATGTTCGTCGCCATGCTATTGGTGTTGCCCTTCATGGCGGATTCGCTGCAAGGTCACATGATGCGAATCTCGGCGCGAATCATTAGCGGTGGATGAGACCCGCCGCCGCCGCCGAGGTGATAGCCGGAGCGGAAGGCGGATAACGGCAGATGCAGCTCGACGTCTCATTTCTTCCGGCGCTGGCTGCGACCTTCATGCTGGTTTTCGCGCGCATCGGCACTATGGTCATGCTGCTGCCAGGCCTTGGCGAAATGTCGATGCCGGTCCGCGTGCGCCTCAGCATCGCTCTGGCGCTGGCGGCGATGTTCCTGCCACTGCATCGGGCGGCCTACACAATCGATCTGCGCGAGCTTGGGCCGGTGCTGCTGATGCTCGGCCACGAGATCATCATCGGCGCGATCCTCGGCCTGACGGCGCGCCTGTCGATCTCCGCATTGCAGGTTGCGGGCGCCGTTATCGCGCAGCAGATGGGGCTGGGTTTCGTCACGGCTGTCGATCCGTCCATGGGTCAGCAGAACGTCATCGTCGCCAATTTTCTGACGATGCTCGGCGTGACGCTGATCTTTGCGACCGATCTGCACTATCTCGTGATAGCGGCACTGAATGACAGCTACCGTCTGTTTGCCCCTGGCGCGTCCATTCTGGTCGGCGACGTTGCGGCGCTGGTGACGAAGACGGTTGCCGGGGCCTTCAAGGTCGGCATTCAGCTCGCAGCGCCTTTCCTGGTCTTCGGATTGCTGTTCAACCTGGGGCTCGGCGTTTTGTCGCGCTTGATGCCGCAGATGCAGGTTTTCTTCATCGGCTTGCCGCTGTCGATTCTCCTGGGCTTCCTGATCCTGATCGCCGTCGTCGGCGCAATGATGGGTACTTTCCTCGAGTTCATCGGCGCGATCCTGCGCGAACTCGCTCCCTATTCATGAGGTGAGAGAGAGCGATGGCCGAGCAGAGCGAAGACAACGAGAAGTCGGAAGACCCAACCCAAAAACGGTTGGATGAGGCGCTTGAGCGCGGCGACGTCGCCAAGAGTCAGGAAGTTTCCACCTGGTTTGTGCTCGCGGGCGCGACCCTGATGCTCTTGATCTTCTCCGGGTCGATGCTGTCGAGCCTCAATGCAACATTGGGCGGCCTGATCTCGAATGCGCATCGCATTCCGACCGACGGGACGGCATTGATTCACCTTTCAGGCCGCATCGGCAAGGAAGTGATCGCGGCGGTCGCGATACCTATCCTGCTGATTGCGTTGTTCGCGATCGCTGGCAACGTGATTCAGCATCGGCTTGTCTGGTCGACTGAAAGCCTCAAGCCGAAGCTCTCGAAAATTTCGCCCGCCGCAGGCTTCAAGCGATTGTTCTCGAAAATCGCGTTGATGAACTTTGCCAAGGGCATCGCCAAGATCGCCATTCTCGGCAGCGTGATGACGATGTTGCTGTGGCCGGAGTGGTCGCGGCTTGAGAACATGGTCACGCTGGATGTTGCATCGATCCTGCCGTTCACGTTCGTGTTCGCCTTGAAGATGCTTGGCTTCGTCGTGATCATCATGGCTTTCATTGCCGCGGGCGATTTCTTTTTCCAGTACCGGCAATGGTACGAGAAGCAGAAGATGTCGCTGCAGGAGATCAAGGAAGAGTTCAAGCAGACGGACGGTGACCCGCAGATCAAGGCGCGGATCCGCCGCATTCGCGAAACCCGTATGCGCAAACGCATGATGGCGGCGGTTCCGGAAGCATCGGTCGTCGTCATGAACCCGACCCACTACGCAGTCGCGCTCAAGTACGAACGCGGTGACAACGCGCCGCTCTGCGTCGCCAAAGGGCTCGATAACATCGCCTTGAAGATCAGGGAGGTCGCGGAAGCGCATGGCGTCCCGGTGATCGAAAATCCGCCGTTGGCCCGTGCCCTTCACGCCACTGTGGAAGTCGATCAGGAAATCCCGGCGGAACATTACCGGGCGGTGGCGGAAGTCATCAGCTACGTGATGCGGCTGCGACGGGGGCTGAATTGACGGTCGAGACACGCTGGCATTCCCAGCCCCGCTCATTCCCGCGAAAGCTGAAATCCAGTGGCTATCGCGCATTTGGGCGCGCTATGCGCTGGGTCCACGCCTTCGCGGGAATGAGCGGAAACGGGAGCCGCGTCGTCAACTACCCCTTGCGGATCACCTGCGGGTTGAGGCAGTAGCAATCATGACGACAACCGATATGGGCGATATGCGGGATCCCGGCAGCCTGGACCGGTCACAGCGCGGCGGCTCCATCGGGCTTGTGCTCGTGATCGCAATTGCGCTCGTAGGCGCAGCCGTTGGTTTATTGCAGGTCGGGCGCGGCAATACCTCTCTCTATATTCTGGTGCTGCTGGCGATTCTCGGCACCATCGGTGTGTTTTCCCTGTTCGCGCTGGCCTCCGGCATTCTGCGTTTTGCCAGCCAGGACGCCGGCAACCCGTTGCTTAAGGGGCTGGTTGACGGCGCCTTCGACGGCATCCTCGTCACTGACCCGAGTGGCCGCGTCATCTATGCCAATTCCGCCTATCTCAACCTGATCGGCGCTGAGAGCGCCAAGGATGTCCGCCCGATCGAGCGGGTGTTCATTGGCGACCCGGATGTGTCGGAAGCAGTCTATCGGCTCCTGAAAGCCGCGCGCGAGGGGCGCCGGCTGCAGGAAGAAGTTCGGGTCGGCGGCCTGAAGGACGAACCGGCACGCTGGCTGCGCTTGCGGGTGAGGCCAGGCGGCACCGGGCGCGATGCCCGCAACACGATCTGGTCCGTTGCGGATGTGACGCGCGACCGCGAGAGGCAGGAAAATGTCTTCCAGGAGCTGCAGCACGCGATCGACTATCTCGATCATGCGCCGGCCGGTTTCTTCTCGGCCGATGCGGCCGGCAATATCGTTTATCTCAACGCCACGCTGGCAAGCTGGCTGGATCAGGACCTGGCTGAAGTCGGCTCCGGCGGCCTGAAACTGACCGATGTCGTTTCCGGCGAGGGGGCGTCGCTCCTCTCGTTGCCGCCCGAGCCGGGCGATGTGAAGACCGAAGTTCTTGATCTCGATTTCAAAACGCGGAGCGGATTGTCCGTCCCGGTGCGGCTGTTCCATAAGGTCGCCTTCGGTGCCGATGGCGAGCCGGGGCCATCGCGCACGCTCGTCCTCAATCGCGCGCGCGGCGAGCAGCAGGATGCGCAGCGCGCCGCCGAAGTGCGCTTCATGCGCTTCTTCAACAATACGCCGATGGCGATTGCGACCGTGGATCGGTTCGGTCGCATCATGCGCTCCAACGCTTTGTTCGCGCGGCTTTTCAAGGACGCGGACGCCGAGGGACCAGCGCGGAGCATCCTCTCGACTGTCGCTGAGCGCGATCGCGGCACACTGGAACAGGCAATCGCCAAGGCGAGCGAAGGGCAGGGCGATATTGCCCCGGTTGAAGCAGCCATGTCTGGAGGTGGCGACAAGTTCGCCACATTCTTCCTCACGGCGATTGACGACGACGGTCAGCGCGATTCCGAAGCTGCAATTATTTATGCACTCGACACAACCGAGCGGCGGGCGCTGGAAGGTCAGATCAAGCAGCAACAGAAGATGGATACCGTCGGCCAGTTGGCCGGTGGCATCGCGCACGATTTCAACAACGTGCTGTCGGCCATCATGATGGCGACGGACTTCCTGCTGTCGGCGCACAAGCCGACCGATCCGTCCTTTTCGGACATCATGCAGATCAAGCAGAACACCAACCGCGCTGCGTCGCTGGTGCGCCAGTTGCTCGCTTTCTCTCGGCGGCAGACCTTGCGGCCGCAGGTGCTGGATCTCGGCGAGCTGCTGTCCGATCTCGGCATGCTGCTGAAGCGCCTGATCGGCGAAAAGGTGAAGCTTGACGTCGTGCATACGCGCGACCTTTGGCCGGTCAAGGCGGACCTGTCGCAATTCGAACAGGTGGTGGTGAATCTCGCGGTCAATGCCCGCGATGCGATGCCGGACGGCGGCAAGCTGACCATCCGCACCGCCAACGTGGCTGCAGCCGATATCCCGTCGGCTGCCTACAAGGGCATGCCGTCCGGTGATTATGTGTTGGTCGAAGTCACCGATACCGGCACCGGCATGCCGCCAGAAGTGTTGGCGCAGATTTTCGAGCCGTTCTTTTCGACCAAGGAAGTCGGCAAGGGTACCGGCCTCGGACTGTCAACGGTGTATGGCATCGTCAAGCAGACTGGCGGCTTTATTTATCCGGAATCCGAAGTGGGGACCGGAACGGTGTTTCGTATCTTCCTGCCGCGCCATGTTCCGGATCAGGAAGAGGTCAAACCGGCCGATGCCCCCGCGATTGCGACATTGGAGTCGGCCAACAATCTTGCGCAGGCGGCCCAGCCCGATCTCACCGGTCGTGGCACGGTGTTGTTGGTGGAAGACGAGGATGGCTTGCGTGCGCTGAATGCACGCGGGCTGACCTCGCGCGGCTATACGGTGCTGACTGCATCCAACGGCGTCGAGGCGTTGGAAGAGCTGGAGCGCAATGAAGGCGAGGTCGATCTCGTCGTTTCGGACGTCGTGATGCCGGAAATGGATGGACCGACCCTGCTGAAGGAAATGCGCAAGACCAATCCTGATTTGAAGATTATCTTCGTGTCTGGTTATGCCGAAGAGGCCTTCCAGAAGAACCTTCCGCCAGACGGGCAGTTCTCCTTCCTTGCGAAGCCCTTCACGCTGAAGCAGCTTGTCGAGGCGGTGAAAGAGACGCTGGCGAAATAGCGCGCAAGCGAGATCAGGGTGTCGGGCTTTCCAGGAGCAATCAGGGCGCGACACGAAACAGCCCGCGGCTGATACCGCGGGCTGAAAGATGAAGCTGCAATATGGAGAGGCCGGTTACGCCGCCTTCTGCGCGGCAGCCGCTTTGGCCAGCTTGAAGTCGTACTTCACTTCATAGAACGGCCGGTCGACGATATCGCCGTTTGGCGCCTTGCCCGCCGGATGCTCGACGAATTCTACAATCAGCGGCTCCTTCACGCCGAACACCACATCGGTGTCGATGTACTGGCAACCCTTCTGGAACAGATGGGTGGTCAGGCTCTTGAAGCCGGGGGCTGCGATGTGGAAATGCACATGCGCCGGGCGCATATGGCTGATCTTGGTCTTGCGCATGACTTCGCCGATCGGTCCATCCATCGGAATGGTGTAGCCGATCGGTGCGACGGTGCGGACCGAATAGCTGCCGTCCGGATTGGAATGGTAGATGCCGCGCATATAACCCTCGGCGCCATCGATCTGCGATTCATACAGGCCGTCACCGTCCGTCTGCCACATATCGAGCATGGCGCCGGCGATCGGCTTGCCGTCAAGATCGGTGATCTTGCCGGTGATGAAGCAGGGGATGCCCGGAGCGCCGTCGGCCATGTTGCCGCCATCTGCCACCTCTGGCGAATTCGGGATATGGAACGGGCCTTCGACTGTCGAGGGCGTGGCTGCGCCCGGCGCGCGGTTGTTGATCGAGTCGACCAGCATCGACACGCCCAGCACGTCCGATGCGAGGATGAATTCCTGACGTTTGGCATCGCAGATCTGGCCTGTTCGGGTCAGCCAGTCGATGGCGGCGAACCATTCCTGCTGGGTCGGTTCGACGTCGCGGATGAAGCCGTGAAGGTGTTTCACCAGCGAGGTCATGATCTGGCGCAGCCGCGGATCGGGAACATTGCTCCAGCGCTCGACTGCAAGGTCGGTCAGGTTCTCTTCCGTTACGTAGGTCATGAGCTTCTCCCGATCAGTATGGCGCCGGTTTTAGGCGCTCGAATTTTCGTGGCTTGGCCGGACTTTAACCGGCGGGCGTGGTTCAGCGTCAAGCTGGAATTGGCCCGGTTTAGCTGTGTGCGGTGAGGCGATTGGTGACTTTCCTACATTTCTCGCGTTATATAGCATTATTAGCGCCCGCTTTTGATGAAAGGACGCGTAAATGGCTTGGACGACTCCGACCCTTGTCGAGATTTGCATCGGCCTTGAGATCAACGGTTATTTGCCGCCGGAATTCTGATTTCGCTCTGATTTACGTCAAAGGGCAACATCAATGGGCCATCTGACGGCGCTCGTGCTCGGAGCGGCCGCCGGGGGTGGCTTTCCCCAATGGAATTGTCGTTGCCGCGTTTGTGCATTGGCATGGGCGGGCGATCCGCGCGTCAAGCCGCGCACCCAGGCCAGCCTCGCTGTTTCTGCCGATGGCGAACGCTGGCTCATTTGCAATGCTTCGCCGGATTTACGGTCGCAGATCCTCGATCATGCTGCGTTGCAACCAAAGACGCCGCTCAGGCACTCGCCAGTTGCCGCCGTGCTTTTGACGGGCGCGGAAATCGATCAATGCAGCGGGCTGCTGACGCTGCGCGAACGTCAGCCGTTTCGACTTTACGCGACAGCGGCGACGCATGCGGCAGTGGCGGATAATCCGATGTTTTCCGCCTTGCATCCGGATGATGTGCAGCGTTGCGCGGTTTCCATCGGTGAAAGCTTTTCGCCGCTGGATGACATGACTGTGGAAATCTTCACTGTGCCGGGCAAGATGCCGCTCTATCTGGAAGGTGAAAATCCGGAGATCGGAGAGAGCGCCGTGAATATCGGCGTCGAGATCAAAAGCGCGGACAGGCGGCTTCTTTTCATTCCTAGCGCGGCGGCCGTCACACCAGCCATGCATGAGCGTTTGTCGCGCGCCGACGTCGTACTGTTCGACGGCACGTTGTTTTCAGATGACGAAATGATCGCATCGGGAACGGGCGTGAAGACCGGTATGCGTATGGGGCATATGCCCATCGATGGCGAAAGCGGATCGCTCGCGGCCTTGTCACCTTTGGCTGCACGCCGCATTTTCATCCATATCAACAACACCAATCCGATCCTGATCGACGGCTCGCCGGAGCGCCGCCGTGTCGAGGAGGCTGGATTTGAAGTTGCCTATGACGGCATGGAGATTGTTCTGTGAAGCTGATGCAGCCGGGCGAGCTTGAAGCGGCTTTGCGCGACATCGGTGCGCGCCGTTATCATCGTCTGCATCCGTTTCATCATCTTTTGCATTCGGGCCAATGCACCAAGGGGCAGGTGCAGGCCTGGGCGTTGAACCGCTACTATTATCAGGCGATGATCCCGATCAAGGATGCGTCGCTGATTGCGCGTTGCGAGGATTCCGCAATCCGGCGCGAATGGCGCTCGCGCCTCGTCGATCATGACGGCGATGCGGACGGCGAGGGCGGTATTGCCCGCTGGCTCAAACTGACCGACGGCCTTGGCCTCGACCGCGACTATGTTACCTCGCTGCAGGGGCTATTGCCCGGCACGCGCTTTGCCGTCGATGCTTATGTGCGCTTCGTGCGCGAGAAGACATTGCTGGAAGCGATCGCCTCGTCGCTCACCGAATTGTTTTCGCCGGTGATCATCTCCGAGCGGATGGATGGCATGCTGGCGAATTACGATTTCGTCACCCGCGAGACCTTGTCCTATTTCGACAAGCGCCCGCCGCAGGCCGCACGCGATTCCGATTTCGCGCTGGATTACGTGAAGCGCCACGCGCGCACACCCGACACGCAAGCGCAGGTGCTGGCCGCGCTGGAATTTAAATGCAGCGTGCTCTGGGCCATGCTGGATGCGTTGCATCACGCCTACGTCGATCCGAAACATGTGCCGCCGGGTGCTTTCGTCCCGCAGGATCAGTAAAATGTCCAACGCGCCGACCGCAACCATTCCCGCCGATGCCAGGCCGAAGCTGCCGCGCGGCGTGCGCCTGACGCACAACGAGGCTCAGGGGGGATGGGTTCTGCTCGCGCCCGAGCGCGTGTTCAAGGCGGATGCGATTGCGGCCGAAATCCTGAAGCGATGCACAGGGGAGGCGACCTTCGCTGCGATCGTCGATGATCTTGCTGCCAACTTCAACGCGCCGCGCGACCGCATCGAAACCGATGTCGCGGCCATGATGCGCTCGCTCGCCGACAAGAAGCTGCTGGAGCTTTAGGTCATGGTCCGCCCAAACAGGACCACACACTCTCCGCTCATTCCCGCGAAGGCGGGAATCCAGTCTTTCTTTTTTGCTGGGTCCCCGCCTCCGCGGGGACGAGCGGGGA
>JAFAFP010000082.1 GCA_023423415.1 Pseudomonadota bacterium
GCTTTGAGTGGGACCTATGATTCACGCTTCGGACTGATGGGGTCCGAAGCGATCATGGTCCGGTAGGAGAGATGGCCGAGTGGTTGAAGGCGCACGCCTGGAACGCGTGTAGGCGGGCAACCGTCTCGAGGGTTCGAATCCCTCCCCCTCCGCCAAATTTACATTTCTCCACGTCTAGGCACATCCACCCACGATCGCAAATCACCTGACTTCATTGGAGTTTTCCTCCGGCTTCGTCCACCTACGTTGAATGGCGTGCAGCTACAGCCTACATTCAGAACGTAGGCTAAAACGTAGGCTGGGAGGCGATGCAATGGCCAGAGCGGTCAACCGCCTGAATGCAATCAAGGTCAAGAACACGAAGAAGCCGGGTTACTACCCGGACGGTGCCGGGCTGTATCTCAAGGTGACGCCGAGCGGTTCCAAATCATGGATCTTCCGTTATGCGCTCGGTGGCCGTGAGAGGCATCTCGGGCTCGGTGCCATCACCGACGTTGAACTGGCAACGGCGCGCAGGCTGGCAGCGGCGGCGCGCGAGAAGCTGGCACAGGGCATTGATCCGATCGATGACCGACGCGAAGAGCAGGCGCAGGTCCGGCGCGACACAGCCCGCGCACTCACATTCAAGCAGGTTGCGGAAAAGTACATCGCAAGAAACGAACCGACCTGGAAGAACCCCAAGCACCGGCAGCAGTGGCGCAATACCTTGGCGACCTATGTCTATCCCGTGGTTGGACACCTTCCGGTTCATGATGTCACCACCGAGCACGTACTGAAGATCCTGGAACCAATTTGGACGACGAAGCCCGAGACCTCCAGCCGCGTCCGCGGCCGGATCGAAATCATTCTGAATGCGGCGAAAACGCTGGGCGCGCGCGAGGGCGAGAACCCGGCCGCGTGGCGCGGTCACCTGTCAAATCTTCTCCGGAAGCAACCGCAGACCGACAATCACCACGCGGCGATGCCCTACGCCGACGTTGCCGACTTCACCACCAAGCTGACCGAACATACAGGCTTCGCAGCGCTGGCGTTCCGGCTGCTGATCCTGACCGCCTGCCGGACCAACGAGGTGCTCGGCGCCCGCTGGGACGAGATTGATATGGACGCCGGTGTCTGGACCATTCCTGGCGAGCGGATGAAAGGTGGTCGCGAGCACCGGGTACCGCTGAGCCCGGCGGCCCTGGACGTGCTGCGTGAGGCCGAGAAGGTCAAGCTGAACGGGTTCGTCTTCCCCGGACAAAAGCGCGGCAAGCCGCTGTCCAATATGGCACTGCTGATGCTGCTGCGGCGCTTCAATGTGGCCGACGTGACCGCGCACGGCTTCCGGTCGAGCTTCCACGACTGGGCCTCCGAAACAACGGCGCACCCCTCCGAAGTCGTGGAAATGGCGTTGGCGCACACGATTGAGAACAAGGTCGAGGCCGCCTACCGGCGCGGCGATCTGTTCCAGAAGCGGCGCTTGCTTATGGATGATTGGGCGACGTACTGCACGACGCTTCCGGCGGAGAAGGTCATCAAGCTCGAAGATCGGCGGCCCAAACAGACGCGTCGCGCCGGTTAAGGCCGTGTGCGGTCGTGGGATTGAGTCGGGAGCCCCCTTCCTGCCGGGGCGGTGGATCATCCTCGGCACACGACCCGCGCGTTCCGGATCTGATGACTGCGATTGACACAGGTGGCCCTTGACGCTGCTCGTGCACATCACTGCCGACAACCTCGTCAAGCGTATCTTGCGCAACGGTATCGCCCCGGTGCGCGGAATGGTCTGGGCCTTCCCGGTTCTGGACAGTTACACGCTCACGCACTCCTGGTCGCGCGAGCTGAAACGGACGGGTCGGACGACGCTGTCGGCGATTACCTTTCGCGTCCCTGACGACGAGATCGTCCTGGCCCGGCACTATCGCGATGAGCGTCGCGCGATGACCGCGGCCGAAGCCGTCGGTCTCATTCGTGGCAGGTCCGATCCGCGCGGCTACGAGATCATGCTGTCGCGCCGTGTTGCTCCCAGCGATATCGTGCGGGTGCGCGCACTGCCGAAAGCGATCGGCTGGCGCTACTTCCCGGAGGCGAAGGGCAAGCAGCCGTGGCTGTGCGACTGCGAGTTCTGTGTGCCACAAGGCGAGGTGAAGGCCACCCGCCAACGGGCGCGTCTTGCCGATCGCATCCGGAAGGCGGATGCGGCTCGGCCAGACAAGCGTTGAGCGCCCGCGGGGGAACACCCCAAGAATGACGATCCGGATCCACTCGGGCCGCTTGAGCAGCCGTAGCACCGCGTCTTCCAAGATTTGGCGTCTTCGGATGCCTATACGCAGAAATCCACAGCCCTGAAAATCTCCCGTGCTTGCTGGGCTTTCCTCAAATGTATAGGCGTAATTTTTATGCATAGGCATATTCGCGCGCTAGACTTCGTGGTATCATTCATCTTTGAAGGTGGGGAGGCCTGAACCATGCAGTTCATTGGCGTGCTCAACACGAAAGGTGGCGTCGGTAAAACGACGCTGACGAGTTGCCTCGCGGTTCGCGCCGCGCAGGACGGCAACGTGGCGGTCTGCGATCTCGATCCGCAGACCAGTTTGTCGGATTGGTACGTGCGCCGCGGATCACCGCCCAATCCCAATCTGCTGACCAACGCGGATCTCGCCAGCGATGCCGCCGAAAGCCTGCGCCTGACCAGCCACTACGACTACATTCTGTTCGACGGTCCCCCCGGTGCTTTGATGGTGACGGAGGATGCCGTGGAGACCTGTGATTTCGTCGTCATCCCGATCCGTGCGAGCGGCTTCGATCTCGGCGCCTCGCGCGATTGCATCCAGATCTGCCAGGATCTGAGCACGCCCTACCTTGTCGTCATCAACGACGCCAGCCGATCCGACGCCAAACTGGTGGAGGCGGCGCGCAGCACGTTGCTGTCGTGGAATGTCCCGCTCGCGAAAACCAGCGTCTCGCACCGCGTGGCCTACGTCAGCGCCGTAATCACGGGAACGACCGGCGCCGAGCGCGACACCAAGGGCGCCGGTCAGGAGATCGACCTGCTGTGGAAAGAGATCAAAGCAGCGGTCCGCAAGGCGGCGAAGGGAAAAGCCGCATGACCGACGAGATCGAGGCCACCAAGGACATCAAGTTTGCGACCATGTTCTCCGAGGCGCCGGGAGAGGCACAACGGCAGGCGCGCGAAGATCGCAAGAAGAAAGAGCGGCGTACCCAGCTGACCAAAAAACAGCGCAAGCGCGGCGCGATCCGCACGAGCCAGATCAATTTCCGATGCCGTCCCGCGTTCCGAGATGAGGCCAACACGATGGCGAAAGCGCTCGGCATTTCCGTCGCGGACCTGATGGAGCAGGCCCTCGACCTTGTGAAAGAGGCAAAGGGCCTGGATGGGGATCGAACCACTTAAGTTGTCCGCGGGCATTGTCGGCGTCGCCATCGTCGGAACCGTGATCCACAGCGCTGTGCTGGCGAATGGCGGCTACGGTGCGGCCACCACGCCGATGCTGATCGGTCTCGGCGCCGGGCTGGTCATCGGCGCCGCCGTGATCGGGCGCTGCTGGAGACAAGGGCGTCTCGCCATGGCGATCCTGGTGGGGGCGGCGCTGCTGGCCGGTGAAGCCTACCAACTGCTGATGACGGCGGAGCGGACCATCGCGATGCGGGATGCCCGGCAAGCTCCGATCGTCGCGCAGACCACAGCCCGAGAGAAAGCCTCTCAGCGCGTCGAGCAGGCCGCTGCAGGACTTGCTGCAATTGCCGATACGCCGCGGCTCACGGCAGCCCTGCAGGCCAAGCAGGCGGCCGACAGCGTCGCTGTGGAAAAAGCTGCGGAGCGTGGCTGCGCCGCGCATTGTCGCGCCCTGCTCGAACAGCAGGTGGCGACCGCCATGCAGGAGGTTGAGGCAGCACGTGCCGAGATCGGCGCGCTCCGGAAGATGGCCCGGCATGAACTCGACAGTGCCCGTATCGTCCTGGCTGCCTTGCCGGTCCCCGGCTCGGCGTCGCCGTTGGCCGATCGGCTTGGCATTCATGACTGGCAACTCGACCTGATTGCCGCCGTGCTGATCGGCATCGGCGCCAACGGTCTCGGCGCTGTGTTGGTCGCGTTTGCTGCTCATGCTCCGGCTTCGTCGAGGTCATCAGCCGTTCTGGCGGTCACTGAGAGCAAGCCGCAGCGCGATGCGACGCAGGAGGCTGACCGGTTCGCATGTGAGACCTTCTGCCCGGCACCAGAGGGCAGCATTTCCATCGCGGCAATCCGCACGGCGTATCTTGGGTGGTGCGCGCGCAATGGCATCGAGCCGTTGCCGGTTTCCGAGATCGGCGCGGCACTGGAGACTGTCTTCCGCGCCGCCGGTCTGCAATTCGACGGCCAGGAAATGCGTGGTATCGGCTGGAGACTGGCAATCACGTCAACGTAGCGGGAGAATGTGGTTGGAAGACTACAGCCGGTTACGATCTGATAGTTGGAGGTTTTCGTGAAGCCGTAAACTTGGGAGGGGAAGATGGTTTTCTCGCATATCGCAAGGATCGTGGCAGCGATCATGCTGGTCATCGGTATCGGCATGGTGTCGGGAGCGTTCTACATCACAACAGGGGCGCTCGGACCGCCGCAGGAAGCCGTTCAACAGTACTGGCCAGGGAAGACCACCGGCCAAGTCATCGATCGCGGCATCTATCTCGTGTTCATCGCAATCGCTCTGGGTACGCTGGCCGAGATCAGCTTTGCGGTACGCGGAGATTTCAAAAAGCGAGAGCAATGATCATCGCATTCGGCTCGGCACTGACTGCGAAATCGACGTTCAGCGCGAAACTTGGCGGACAGGTCATGGGCAGCACACCGAAGAGGCCGAGCTTTCCCGATGCCACCTCCCGATCGGAGGAATTGCGCGGCATACCCATCGATCCACGAGAGGTGGATGAGGCAGGACAGGGGTTGTCGATCTATGACGAGCCAGCCTCCGTCCGATGGCATCGGTTCGAGTGGCTGCGTGCTGCTGCAGTAATCGCCGGTGCGACCGTCCTACGGGTCATCGGGGGAAATAGCAGGCGAGATCACCGAAGGTGAGCCCCGCATGCGCCTCGCCGACGGGCACCAAGGAGTACTCGCGCGCATCCCAAAACACAATATTCCATGTTCGATTGCGACTTCAAGCCATTGAAATACATGAATATCATACGTATTTTAATATGCGTCAAAATACCTCATGTTAGATTTTTGCCGGAATTTCAGATGCACCGCATCGCATAATCTAAAAATCATAAGATATATCAGCATCTTATACTGGCCCCAGGGTGTGTCTTGACGTGTCTTGACACTTGGTGGATTTTGCGATATGGGACTTGCTTCGTGACGCCCGTCTGCGTACACACGGCTCTGTTAACGTTTCCGGAGCCGCCAATGACTATTGAGCCCACTCCCCCGACAACGCCCCCTTTCCGCCAGCGGCGCACACCGCGCACCGGGCGGCAAGCTGAAATCCTAGCCGCCGTCGAAAAGTCCGGTGACCGGGCGCGCGCGGGCAAGTCTGATTACCCCGAGACCGCCGCTTCCACGCATGCGCTCGAAGCGAGCCAGTCGAAATTCACGACCGGGGCCGCTGAGACACTGCGCATCAAGAAGCGGCCAACGCCGCGCAAGATCAGCAACCGCAAAGACGACGTGTCCCCAGTCGTTGGCAAGCTCGCCAGCGAAACGATGCGGCTGGGAAATTCCATTGAGGACTGCGCCGCGCGCACCGGGTTCTGTCGCAGCGTGATTTACGCCGACATCAGTGCCGGGCGGCTCCGCGCGCGCAAACGCGGTCACCGCACGATCATCTTGGAAGACGACCTCCTCGATTACCTCCGCAATCTGCCCGATTTCCATGACGCCAAGTCGGCCGTCCCGGGCCAGCGTTCGAAGGCTTAATCGAAAAACGGCCGCCGCGGTGGGCGGCCGCGTCGTTAATCGGCCCCGGCA
The DNA here is from genome assembly GCA_023423415.1 of Pseudomonadota bacterium. Classification (GTDB taxonomy): domain Bacteria; phylum Pseudomonadota; class Alphaproteobacteria; order Rhizobiales; family Xanthobacteraceae; genus Pseudorhodoplanes. The sequence goes on from JAFAFP010000082.1 coordinate 5,948, forward strand.
GGCCGAAA
>JAFAFP010000089.1 GCA_023423415.1 Pseudomonadota bacterium
GGTGACCAGCCCGCGATCCAGCGCGCCGCCGAGCTGATGGCGACGGCCAAGCGTCCGATCTTCTATACTGGCGGCGGCGTCATCAACTCCGGCCCGAAGGCGAGCCAGCTGCTGCGCGATCTGGTTCGCCAGACCGGCTTCCCGATCACCTCGACGCTGATGGGTCTCGGCGCGTTTCCGGCGGCCGATCCGCAATGGCTCGGCATGCTCGGCATGCACGGGACCTTCGAGGCCAACTGGGCGATGCACGATTGCGACGTGATGATCGCGATCGGCGCGGGGTTCGACGACCGGATCACCGGCCGGCTGGATGCATTCGCGCCGAACTCGCGCAAGATCCATATCGACATCGATCCGTCCTCGATCAACAAGACGGTGAAGGTCGATATTCCGATCGTCGGCGATGTCGCGCATGTGCTGGAAGACATGGTCCGGATGTGGCGTTCGTCGTCCATGCAGCCTGAGAAGAAGGCGATGGCGGCCTGGTGGAAGCAGATCGACCAGTGGCGTGCGCGCAAGTCGCTGAGCTATCGGCCGTCGAAGGACATCATCAAGCCGCAATATGCGATCGAGCGGCTGTTCGAGCTGACCAAGGACCGGGACACCTACATCACCACCGAAGTCGGCCAGCATCAGATGTGGGCGGCGCAGTTCTATCATTTCCAGGAACCGAACCGCTGGATGACGTCGGGTGGTCTCGGCACGATGGGCTATGGCTTGCCGGCGGCGGTCGGCGTGCAGATGGCGCATCCGAAATCGCTGGTCATCGACATCGCCGGCGAAGCCTCGGTGCAGATGACGATGCAGGAGCTGTCGACGGCGGTTCAATACAGGCTGCCGATCAAGATCTTCATCCTCAACAACCAGTATATGGGCATGGTGCGCCAGTGGCAGGAACTGCTGCACGGTAACCGTTATTCGGAAAGCTATTCGGAAGCGCTGCCGGACTTCGTCAAGCTCGCGGACGCGATGCATGCGCACGGCATCCGCTGCAAGAATCCGGGCGATCTCGATGACGCGATCAAGGAGATGATCGATATCGACAAGCCGGTGATCTTCGACTGCATCGTCGATCAGAAGGAGAATTGCTTCCCGATGATCCCATCCGGCCGCGCGCATAACGAGATGATCCTCGGCGATGCCGCGGAAAGCCTCGAGGATGCGATCACCGAAGAAGGCAAGATGTTGGTTTAACGGGTGTCATTGCCGGGCTTGCCCCGGCAATCCATCATTTCCCGAAGAGATGGATGCGCGGGTCATAAGGCGCCAAGACGCCGTCTTCGACAGCCAAGCCCGCGCATAACGACACAGAGCAAGGATTGACAGTCGTGAACGCCACCATACCCACCACCTCGCATTATCCCGCAGCGCCGGTCGAGCAGCGTGTCGAGCGTCATACGTTGTCGGTGCTGGTCGATAACGAACCGGGCGTTCTTGCCCGCGTGATCGGTTTGTTCTCCGGGCGCGGTTACAACATCGACTCGCTGACGGTGTCGGAGACCGAGCACGAGAAGCACATCTCGCGCATCACCATCGTCACCAGCGGCACGCCGATGGTGATCGAGCAGATCAAGAACCAGCTCGAACGCCTTGTGCCGATCCATCGCGTGATCGACCTGACCGTGGCAGGGCCCTCGCTCGAGCGCGAACTGGCGATGGTGAAGGTGCGCGGAAAGGGCGATCATCGCGTCGAAGCGTTGCGGCTCGCCGATGCATTCCGCGCCCGCGTGATCGATGCGACCACGGAAAGCTTCGTGTTCGAGATCACCGGCAAGAGCGACAAGATCGATCAGTTCGTCGAGCTGATGTTGCCGCTCGGTCTTGTCGAAGTCTCCCGCACCGGCGTGGTGGCCATCAGCCGCGGCCCGGCGGCGATGTAGGAGCACCGCCCGCAGGGCCATGGACCGATCGAGCACAGCACCGCCGCTCCAAAAGGAAGGATCGCCGCCTTTTCCGGCTCTTGTCCTGGTTCCGTTGGCGGGTCTTGCAGCCGGCTTTGTTGCCAAGTTCACCGGGTACGACGCGTGGTCGGGCCTGATCTGGGCCGCGTCAACGGTTCCTGTTCTTGCCGCGCTGATCCTCGAAATCTGGCAAAGCCTGCGCGCCGGCAAGGTCGGCCTCGATATCGTCGCCGCGCTGTCGATGAGTGCGGCGCTCGCCGTTGGGGAATATCTCGCCGCGACGATCGTCGCGCTGATGTATTCCGGCGGGCAATATCTCGAGAGTTATGCCGAACAGCGGGCGCGTCGCGATATGTCGATGCTGCTGGCGCGCGTGCCGCGTTTCGCCATGCGACATCGCGACGGCGGGCTGGAAGAGGTTTCGATCGATCTGATCGAACCGGGCGACCTGTTGTTGATCCGCCGTGGTGACATCGTCCCGGTGGATGGCGCCGTCGCTGAAGGAAGTGCGTTTCTCGATCAAGCCGCATTGACGGGCGAATCCGTGCCCGTGCGTCTTCGCGCCGGCGACGACGTCATGAGCGGCTCGACCAACGCCGGCGAGGCCTTCGATCTCGTTGCGTCACGCCGCGCGAAAGAAAGCACTTACGCGGCCATCGTGCGTCTCGTGCAGCAAGCGCAGCAGTCGCGTCCGCCGATGGCGCGGCTGGCCGATCGCTATGCACTTGTTTTCCTTGCCGTCACGGTCGTGCTGGCCGGCGGAGCGTGGTTCTTCAGCAGCGACCCGATCCGTGCCGTTGCGGTGCTTGTGGTCGCGACGCCATGCCCGCTTATTCTTGCGGTGCCGATCGCATGGGTCGCCGGAATGTCGCGCGCGGCCAGAAACGGCATCCTGATCAAGAGTGGTGCGGCCCTTGAGATCATGGGACGCATCCATGCCCTTGTGATCGACAAGACCGGCACACTGACGGTCGGCAAGCCTGAGGTCACGACGGTCGTCACAACGGATGTGACGCCGGCGGACGAGCTTCTTCGTCTTGCCGCTTCGCTCGATCAGGCTTCGAAGCATGTCATGGCAGAGGCCATCGTTGCGGATGCCCGCCAGCGAGGATTCGTTCTGGGCATTCCGACCGGTGTCAGCGAGACGCCGGGTGAGGGCGTCTCCGGCGTTGTTGACGGACGCAAGGTCGTTGTTGGCGGGCGTCAGTACGTCTCTTCCGAACTTGGGATTCCGATCGCACGCCGCCCCGAGATCGCGCCGGGCACCGTGACAGTGTCCGTCGGAATCGATGGCGTGCATGCCGGCGAAATCGTCCTCGCCGACCGCTTGCGGGATGGCACGAGCCGGCTTCTGACGAAGCTCAGGGACCTCGGCGTGACCCGCATCGTGCTCGCCACCGGGGACCGCGCCGACGTTGCAAAGACCGTCACGGACGGGCTCGATATCGACTCCGTTCGTGCCGAGCTGTCGGCGGACCAGAAGGTCCTGGTTGTCCTGTCGGAGCGCAAGAACGGTGCGGTGATGATGGCAGGTGACGGCGTGAATGACGCGCCTGCGCTTGCTGCCGCCGATGTCGGCGTTGCGATGGGAGCGCGCGGGGCGGCTGCGTCGGCGCAGGCCGCGGACGTCGTACTGCTTGTCGATGACCTGGGCCGGATTGCTCCCGCGATGCGGATCGCACAACGATCGCGTCGTATCGCGTTGCAGAGCGTGATTGCAGGGTTGGCGCTTTCGGGCGTGGCGATGATCGTTGCCGCGTTTGGTTATCTGCCGCCGGTCCAGGGCGCTATCCTTCAGGAGGTGATCGATATCGCCGTGATTGTGAATGCGTTGCGTGCGCTTGGAGGCGAGCCTGCAAGCGAGAAGTCATGATGATCTTGCATGGCGCCTGCTTTCAGGCAGATAAGTGTGGCATGACGGCCAGCGATCCGCGCGATGAGGCAGCGGGATGTCGTTTTACGGACCTGAACACCGATGCTCTCCCGCCGCGCCAAATATGCTCTCAGAGCCATGATCTATCTCGCCGGTCATCGCGGCGCGGCGCCGGTGTCCGTGCGCGACATTGCGCAGGATCTGAAAATCCCGCGTCCGTTTCTCGAACAGATTTTCTCTGAACTGAAACGATCGAACCTGCTGGTGTCCACACGCGGGAACCAGGGCGGTTTCCTGTTGAGCCGCACGCCGAAGGACATCAATTTGGCCGAAATCATCCGCCACATTGATGGTCCGCTGGCTCTCGCCCCTTGCGCGAGCCAGACGGCCTTCCGGCAATGTCCGGACTGCGTCGATTTGCACATCTGCACCTTGCGGCCGGCGCTGATTGCGGCCCGTGATGCGACGGCGAAAATCCTAGAAAAAACAACGCTCGCGCAGGCGGCCGCAGAAAATCCACCCCCGAAAGGCTCTGGATAAATAAAACTATTCTGATTGATTTAGTCAGAATTATCTGGTCCCATCCCCCTGGGTTCGGGGGGCGATACCCAACGATCCTTGTGTCCTGGCGTGAAGCCGTTGGCGGCGTGGCTGACGGATTTTTTCTCTTTTGTGCACGCGTCACCGGGACGCAGCGCTGACATCGACTGGGAGGTCGAAATCCGGCGGGCCGCAAGGTCTGCCGCCGCAACCCGCTGCCAGGCCGGACGTTGTCTCGGCCGATGGAGGATCATGATGCGACTTCTCGTTTCGATACTCGCTGTTGCCGGCTGGATGTCATCCGCCGCCGCACAGGACATTTCGCTGCTGAATGTCTCATACGATCCGACGCGTGAACTTTATGCCGATTTCAACAAGGCCTTTGCTGCGAAATACAAGGCCGATACCGGCAAGACGGTCGCCATCAAGGCGTCGCATGGCGGGTCCGGCCGGCAGGCGCGTTCGGTGATCGACGGGCTCAGCGCCGACGTGGTGACGCTGGCGCTGGCCTATGACATCGATGCGATCGCCGATAAGGGCTATCTCCCGCGCGATTGGCAGAAGCGGCTGCCGCAAAATTCATCGCCTTACACATCGGCCATCGTGCTCTTGGTGCGCTCCGGCAATCCGAAGAAGATCAAGGACTGGGACGATCTGATCCGTCCTGATGTGAAGGTGATTACGCCCAATCCGAAGACATCCGGCGGCGCACGCTGGAATTATCTCGCAGCATGGGGTTACGCGCAGAAGAAATACGGTTCCGAGGACAAGGCCAAGGAGTTCGTGAAGAACATCTTCAAGAATGTGCCGGTGCTCGACACCGGTGCGCGCGGTTCGACCATTACGTTCGTCGAACGCGGTGTCGGCGACGTGTTGATCTCGTGGGAAAACGAAGCATTCCTCGCCATCAACGAGCTTGGCAAGGACAAGTTCGAGATCGTCATTCCTTCCGTATCGATTCTTGCCGAACCGCCAGTGACGATCGTCGACAGGGTGGTCGACAAGAAGGGAACGCGCGCTGCTGCCGAAGCCTATCTGAACTATCTCTACAGCAAGGAAGGGCAGGAGATCGCCGGCAAGCATTACTATCGTCCGCGCGATCCCGACGTCGCCAGAAAATTCGAGAAAGTGTTTCCGAAGCTGACGCTGTTCACCATCGACGATGACTTCGGTGGCTGGCGCGCCGCGCAGAAGAAGCACTTCGACGACAAGGGCGTGTTCGACGAAATCTATAGCCAATGAGTGTTGTCACCCATACAATTGGCGATCAACTGGACAGTCGGGGGACGACATCCTTGGATCGCCGTCGCATCCGGCGCCGCCGGAGCGTGATACCGGGTTTTGGCATCACGCTCGGACTGACGCTGACCTGGCTCGCCTTGATCGTGCTGATTCCGCTCGGTGGTCTGTTTCTCAGGACAGCCGAGCTGTCGCCGTCGGAATTCTGGTCGATCGTGACCGGCACGCGCGCGCTCAACGCCTTGAAGATCAGCTTCGGATTGTCGCTCGTCGCGGCGTTCGTGAATCTGTTTTTCGGCGCGCTGGTTGGCTGGGCACTGGTGCGTTATGACTTTCCCGGCAAGCGTCTTGTCGATGCAATCATCGACATTCCGTTCGCGCTGCCGACCGCCGTCGCCGGCATCGCGTTGACGACGCTGTTCGCGGAGAATGGCTGGCTCGGCGGCATGCTGGCGCCACTTGGCATCAAGGTGGCATTCACCCCACTGGGCATTCTCATCGCTTTGATCTTCATCGGACTGCCGTTCGTCGTTCGCACATTGCAGCCGGTGCTCGAAGATCTCGATACCGAAATCGAGGAGGCGGCGGCGACGCTCGGCGCCAACCGTTGGCAGACCATCAGCAAGGTCATCGCGCCGGTCATCATGCCGAGCCTGCTGACCGGTTTCGCGCTCGCTTTCGCGCGGGGAGTCGGCGAATACGGCTCGGTAATTTTCATCGCCGGCAATCTGCCGAATGTTTCCGAAATCGCACCGCTGCTGATCGTCATCCGGCTCGAGGAATTCAAATACGCCGATGCCACGGCGATTGCGGTGGTGATGCTGCTGGCCTCCTTTGTCATTCTGTTCGCCATCAACCGCCTGCAAAGGTGGTCGGCGACGCGCACCGGTCACATGTGAGAGCGCCATGGCCGGTCCCGCAACAGGCTTCGCCCAACGCACGCGCTCGAATGGCGGCGCGCAGCAGCGTCAGGCCCGCACCGAGCCGTTCCTGGTGCGCTGGCTGATCATCGGTGTTTCACTTCTGTTTCTATTCATCTTCCTCGTGCTGCCGCTGGTCACGGTGTTCGTGCAGGCTTTTGCGCGCGGCGTCGTTCCTTATTTCAACGCCCTGACGGATCCGGATGCGGTGGCGGCGATCAAGCTGACGCTGATCGTCGCGGCGATTTCGGTCGTGCTCAATCTGGCGTTCGGATTGGTCGCGGCGTGGTCGATCGCCAAGTTCGAATTTCCCGGCAAGAGTCTCTTGATCACGCTGATCGATCTGCCGTTCTCGGTGAGTCCGGTGATCTCGGGTCTTGTCTTCGTGCTGCTGTTCGGTGCACAGGGCTTCTTCGGCGCCTGGCTGATCGAGCATGACATGAAGATCATCTTCGCCTTGCCGGGCATTGTGCTGGCGACGGTGCTGGTGACCTTCCCGTTCGTCGCGCGCGAACTGATCCCGTTGATGCAGGAGCAGGGCACGCAGGAGGAAGAGGCGGCGATTTCGCTCGGCGCGTCCGGTTTGCAGACCTTCTTCCGCGTGACGCTGCCGAATGTGAAATGGGCTTTGCTCTACGGCGTGCTGCTCTGCAATGCGCGCGCAATGGGCGAGTTCGGCGCGGTGGCGGTGGTGTCCGGTCACATCCGCGGCGAGACCAACACCATGCCGTTGCATATCGAAATTCTCTACAACGAATACCAGTTCATGGCGTCGTTCGCGGTCGCGTCGTTGCTGGCGCTGCTGGCATTGGTGACGTTGATCGCCAAGGTCGTTCTTGAACGGTTCGCGATATCGGAGCGATGAGATGAAAATCGACATTCGCAATGTCACCAAGCATTTCGGTGATTTCGTTGCGCTGAAGGGCGTCGACCTCGAAGTGAAATCGGGTGAGCTGGTTGCGTTGCTCGGACCCTCGGGGTCCGGCAAGACCACGTTGCTGCGCATCATCGCCGGCCTTGAATGGCCCGACGACGGGCATGTGATGTTCGACGGCACCGATGCGCTGTCGCGCAGCGTGCGCGAGCGCCATGTCGGCTTCGTGTTCCAGCATTACGCGCTGTTCCGGCACATGACCGTGTTCGAGAACATCGCCTTCGGCTTGCGGGTGCGGCCGCGCCGCATTCGTCTCAGCGAAGACAAGATCCGCGAGAAGGTCGGCGACTTGCTCGAACTGGTGCAACTGCAGTGGCTGGCGGATCGCTACCCTTCGCAGCTCTCCGGCGGTCAGCGCCAGCGCATCGCCCTCGCGCGGGCACTGGCGATCGAGCCGCGCGTGCTGCTGCTCGATGAGCCGTTCGGTGCGCTCGACGCCAAGGTGCGCAAGGAACTGCGTCGCTGGCTGCGCAGCCTGCACGAGGACATTCACGTGACCTCCGTGTTCGTCACGCACGATCAGGAGGAGGCGCTGGAAGTCGCCGACCGCGTTGTGGTGATGGACAAGGGCCGGATCGAACAGGTGGGCGCGCCGGCCGATGTGCATGACCGCCCGGCCACGGCCTTCGTCCACGAATTCATCGGCGAGTCGCTGGTCCTGCCGGTCATCGTGCAGGATCAGACGGTGCATGTGGAAGGCCGGGCCTTGCCCATCGATCCGCAGGGAACCGCGAATGGCGCGGCCCGGCTGTTCGTGCGCCCGCACGAGATCGACGTTGTGGCCGCGGACGGTGCGGCGCTGACCGGCGTGGTCAAGCGGGTGCATGGGCTGGGCGCCGCCCGGCGGGTCGAGGTGCTGCTATCGGCCCCGGAAACGCTGGTCGAGATCGACACCCCGCGGAACCTGCCGGTCGAGGTCGGGGCCACCATCGGCCTGAAGCCCCAGCGCTACCGGATTTTTGCCGACGCGCGATAGAAAACGGCCGTTTTCAGCTACTCGCGGGGCTTGTCCCGGAGCCGCCATCCCCCTAGAAACCTTGCCGGACCAGCGCCGGAACCCTTCTGGCGCTTCGATAACGACGCGGCCGGGAACAGCCGCCAAAAGGGGTTGATGATGCGTGTTTATTACGACCGGGATGCCGACCTGAACCTGATCAAGGGCAAGAAGGTCGCTGTCGTCGGCTATGGCAGCCAGGGCCATGCCCATGCGCTTAATCTGCGCGATTCCGGCGTGAAGGACGTAGCCATTGCCCTGCGCAAGGGCTCGGCCTCGGCCAAGAAGGCCGAAGGCGAAAAGTTCAAGGTCATGGAAGTGGCCGAGGCCGCCAAGTGGGCCGACGTGGTCATGATGCTGACCCCGGACGAATTGCAGGGCGACATCTATCGCGACCACCTGCATGCCAACATGAAGGAAGGCGCGGCGCTGCTGTTCGCGCACGGCCTCAACGTGCATTTCAATCTGATCGAGCCGCGCGCCGACCTCGACGTGCTGATGGTCGCGCCGAAGGGCCCCGGCCACACCGTTCGCGGCGAATATCTCAAGGGCGGCGGCGTGCCGTGCCTGATCGCGATCAACAAGGACTCGTCGGGCAATGCGCATGACCTCGGTCTGTCCTACGCCTCGGCGATCGGTGGCGGCCGTGCCGGCATCATCGAGACCACCTTCAAGGAAGAGTGCGAGACCGACCTGTTCGGCGAGCAGGCTGTCCTTTGCGGCGGCACCGTCGAACTGATCCGCGCCGGCTACGAGACGCTGGTGGAAGCGGGCTATGCGCCGGAAATGGCGTATTTCGAGTGCCTGCACGAGCTGAAGCTGATCGTGGACCTGATCTACGAAGGCGGCATCGCCAACATGAACTACTCGATCTCGAACACCGCGGAATACGGCGAATATGTCACCGGTCCGCGCATCATCACCGCCGAGACCAAGGCTGAGATGAAGCGCGTGCTGAGCGATATCCAGTCCGGCAAGTTCACCCGCGACTGGATGCTCGAGAACAAGGTCAATCAGGCCTCGTTCAAGGCGACCCGCGCGCGTGCCAATGCGCACGACATCGAGAAGGTCGGCGAGAAGCTTCGCGAGATGATGCCCTGGATCAAGAAGGGCGCGCTGGTCGACAAGGCCAAGAACTGATCCGGCTTCCGGGTAAGACATAACAAAGGGCTCCCGAACGGGAGCCCTTTGCATTTGTGCTCGCTCTCAAGTTTCACTTGCAATTGCAACTGCGATTGAGTGGACTTGAAACCCTCCGTCAAAAGGGGGCTGCGCATGATCGGGTCTTGGTCACGTCTTCTTGTTGCAGTTGCGCTGACCGGCGCGTGTTCGGGACTAGCCGTCGCGCAGAATTATCCTTCGCGCGGCATCGACATCGTGGTGCCGTATCCGGCAGGCGCGGTTACCGATCTCACCGCACGTACCCTGTCGGACGGTTTGTCGAAGTCCCTCGGCCAGGCAATGGTGGTCGTCAACAAGGATGGGGCTGCGGGAACGATCGGCACGGCCGCAGTCGCCGCGGCTGCCGCCGATGGATACACGCTCGGTTTTTCCGCGATGGGCACCATCACAGGTCAACCGCATCTGCGCAGCGATCTGCGCTACAATGCGGCGTCGTTCGACTATATCTGTCAGGTCACTGCAACATTCACGGTGGCGGTGGTGTCGAGCGAAAGCCCGTACACATCGCTCAAGACGCTGCTCGATCAAGCTCGTCAAAACCCGGAAAAGCTGACCTATGGTCACCCCGGACCCGGCAGCATCCCGCACCTGCAAATGATGGATGTCGCCACGCGAGCTGGCGTGACATTGACAGCCGTGCCGTTCCGCGGCGATGCGCCTGGGCGCAACGCGCTGCACGGCAAGCATATCGATGCATTGATTTCCGGCGACGCTGCAACGATCGGAAATCTTCGGGCGCTCGCTGTTTTTGCAAACGAGCGTCTGGCCAGTCTCCCGGACGTGCCCTCGACCGGTGAGTTGGGATTGGGCGAGAGCTTCACGACACCGTTCGGGCTGTTTGCGCCAAAGGGATTGCCGCAGGAGGCGTTGTCCAGACTGCGCGCCGCCTGCGCCACGACAGTCAAGACCGAGAGCTTCATGGCGGCGATGGCCAAATCCGGCCAGACGATCCAGTTTCTGGACGGGGCGAGTTTCTCGGCGCGCATCGCACAGCATTCCGAAATGATCGGAAATCTGGTGCGCAAGATCGGCCTGCAGAAGAACTGAGGTCGACGGCGCGACGCGTTATCTCGAAGCCGGAGGGCCGATGCGCTTTCCGAGCCAGCGCGCGACCTGATCCGGCGACTGTCCCTGATTGGCGCGCAGGTTGGCATTGCGCATCGTGGCGACATCGATGGCGTCGACAAGCGGCTTCAATGCGCCCGTCAACACGGCATCCTGTGCGCGCTTCGGCGACAGCAACAGCACCGCGTCGTAAGGCGGAATGACGTGTTTCGGGTCGTCGAGCACGATGAGATCGAACTGGGCGATGCGTCCGTCGCTGGTATAGGCCGAGATCACATCGACTTCGTTGCCGGCGGCGGGATACATGAACTCCGCCTGCATCGACCGCTCATCTCGAAAGCGCAGCCCATAGCCGTCGCGGATCGCGGCCCATTCGGGACGGCCGAAAAACTCGTAATCGCCGGCGATCGCCATGTTCGGTGCAACGCGGGCGAGATCGGCGATGGTGCGGATGCCAAGGCGCTCAGCCTGTTCGCGCTTCATCGCCAGCGCATAGGCGTTCTCAAAGCCGAGCGGACCGAGAAGGCGGACACCGTGTTCGCGCTCGAGCCATTGCGAGACTTCAGCCAATGTCTCGGCGCGCGGCTTGATGTCGGTGCGGCTCATCAGGTTCGCCCAGATCGTGCCGGTATATTCGACATAGGCGTCGATATCGTTGGCGGCGAGCGCGGAGAAGACGATGTTGGACCCGAGGCCCTCGCGACGCCGTGCCGTCTGGTCCTCCGCCTGGAGACGTTGTGTCATGAGGGCGGCGAGGATGTATTGCTCGGAGAATGTCTTGGCGCCGATGAGGTAGTCTGCCTTGCGTGCGGCGAGAGCGGGAGCGAGCGCCAGCCCGACGACCAGCAGCAATCCGATGAAGCCGGCAATGACAGACGAACGGCGGCGTGACGCGGCGCCGCGTTCCATCAGCGCCAGCAATTGATCGACCACAAGCGCGAGCAGGGCCGCGGCTACGCACCCGAACAGGACGAAGATCCAGTTCTGCGTCTGCAGGCCGCTGAAGATGTAGTTGCCAAGGCTGGTCTGGCCGATCGGCGTCGAGAGCGTTGCGGTTCCGATCACCCACACAGCGGCGGTGCGGATGCCGGCCATGATTACCGGCATGGCGAGCGGCAATTCCACCTTGAACAGGGCTTGCCGCTCGGTCATGCCGACGCCGAGCGCTGCACGCCGCAGTGAGGGATCGACGCCATCGATGCCGGTGATGGTGTTGCGCAGTACCGGCAGCATCGAATAGAGCGCCAGCGCCAGCACGGACGGCAGAAAGCCGAGCGCGGAAAAATCGAAGCCGAGATAATGGGCGGTGAGCGAAGCGGTGCCGAGCAGCAACGGATAAAACAGGGCCAGCAGCGCCAGGCCCGGAATGGTCTGCACGATGCTGGCAATCGTGAGCAGCACGACGCGCAGATGCGGCCGGCGGATGGAAAACAGCGCAAGCGGCAGACTGATCGCAAGGCCGATGGTGAGCGCAGTCAGACTCACCAGCACATGCTGACCGAGATAGCTCGGCAAACGCGACCACGCGTCGGCGATGGCGGGGTCGACCATCATCCCGATGCTCCCTCGCGCATCAACGCATTCAGGCGTTCTGCTTGCCGTCGCGGCATATCCATCAGCTCCCGCACGGCATCGTTCGGCGGGCTGGTCATCAGGTCGTGTGGGTTGCCGAGACCGGCAATGCGTCCTTCATGCACAACTGCGATACGATCTGCGAGCAGAACGGCCTCGATCACGTCATGGGTGATCATGACGGTCGTTAGGCTCAGTTCGCCGTGCAGCTTGCGATAGTCGCCGCTCAGTGCATCGCGCGTGCGCAGATCGAGCGCGCCGAACGGTTCGTCCATCAGGACGACGCGGGGCTGCGCGGCAATCGCGCGGGCGACACCGACGCGCTGACGCTGGCCGCCTGACAATTCCGATGGATACCGGTCCCGATAATCCTCGGGAGGCAGTTGAACGAGGTTCAGAAGTTCATCCGCGCGCGTGTTGACACGCGCGGTGTCCCAGCCAAGCAGGCGCGGTGTGACCGCGATGTTTTCCGCCAATGTCATGTGCGGAAACAGACCGACATCCTGAAACACGTAGCCGATGCGACGGCGCAGCGTGACCGGATCGAGTTGCTGCACATCCTCGCCATCGAACCGCACGATGCCGTCGCTTGGATCGATCAGGCGATTGATCATGCCGAGCAATGTCGATTTTCCGGAACCCGATTGTCCGACCAGCGCGATGAATTCGCCGGCGCCGATGTCGAGCGAGACGTCATCGACCGCGGGCCGCACGCCGTTATCGTAACTCTTGGTGACGTTCTCGAATGCGATCATCGGCAAGGTAGAAGGTTCGGCCGTCGTTACGATCGGCACAGGTATCAATTGCGGGCCGGGTGATCGAGCACCAGCACCAGTGTCGCTGCGGTCGTCCCTATCAAATGTCGGCGCCGGATCACAACGAAATCGTCCGATGCATCGCGTCCGAACGAGATGCGGTCGCCAACCTGCACGTCGGCATCGAGAACCTGCGTCGCGCTATTGACGTCGAGACCGGCATGATCCGCGCGCTGTTTCGCGCTATCGGTCATTTCGATACGGACGAAGAAGCGCGGTTCAACCATTGAGATCATTTCTCCGGCGTCGCATAAATCCGTATTCGAGGAGGGGAATCATGGTCGTCCGGCTTGCAAAGATCGTGATGACGGCTGCATTGGCGGCCTTTGCATTCATCGTCACCTACGACAACCTCGTCGATTATGGATCGAACTACGAGTTCGTGAAGCATGTCCTGAGCATGGATACCACATTTCCCGGCAACGCGCTGATGGGCCGGGCAATTACCGATCCGCGCCTGTGGGCGCTCGCCTATGCCGGGATCATCCTCGCCGAAGGTCTCACCTTCGTGCTCCTGCTTTGCGGCGCGGCCGCCATGCTGTTTGCCGTGCGCGGCACGTCGGCGCATTTCCAGCGGTCGAAGCACTGGTTGGTGGCGGGTGTCACATTGGGGTTCCTCGTCTGGTTCTTCGGCTTCATGGTGATTGGCGGCGAGTATTTTGCGATGTGGCAGTCGAAAACCTGGAACGGGCAGGAGGCCGCCTTTCGCTTCTACATGACGATGCTGGCGGTGCTGATCTTCGTGAACCAGCCGGATCGGGAGCTTGCGTGACGGCAGCCGATTGGAGGTCTTGCGCAGGCGTTATGCCCGGCTAAGGTGATCGGAAAATAAGACGGGAGCGAGCGTCACTTGATCCAGAGTTCGGCAGCCGAGGCCTTGCCGGTGGGGGCAAAGTCAACGGGAGCGCAATCTTCAAGCCCTGCCGTGGCGCTGTCCGACGTCACCATCACCTTCCGGCTGAGCGGTCAGCCCGACTTTACCGCCGTGGACAAGGCGAGCCTCTCGGTGGCGGACGGCGAATTCGTCTCGATCGTCGGTCCGACCGGGTGCGGCAAATCCACGCTACTGAATGTCGCCGCGGGCCTGCTGCAGCCCTCTGCCGGAAAGGCCGAAATTTTCGGTGCGCCGCTGGCCGGGCTGAACCGGCAGGCCGGCTACCTGTTCCAGGCGGACTCATTGTTCCCGTGGAAGACCGCGATCCAGAATGTCGCCATCGGTCTGGAAACAGCGGGCACGTCTTCCCGCGAGGCCAAGGCCCGTGCGCTGGACTGGCTGAAGCGTGTCGGGCTTGGCGGTTTTGCCGAGCGTTATCCGCACATGCTGTCGGGCGGGCAGCGCAAGCGTGTCGGTCTTGCGCAGGTGCTGATCCGCGATCCGAAAATCCTTCTAATGGACGAGCCGTTCGGTCCGCTCGATGCGCAGACGCGCCAGATCATGGGCAACCTGCTGCTCGATCTGTGGAGCGCCGACCGCAAGGCGGTGCTGTTCGTCACGCACGATCTGGAGGAGGCGATCGCGCTGTCCGATCGCGTGGTCATCATGTCGGCGGGCCCGGCCGCGCGCATCATCGGCGACTGGAAAGTGCCGCTGTCGCGTCCGCGCGACATTTCCGAAGTGAGGCTCGACAAGGCTTTCCACGATTTACACCGTGAGATCTGGCACGTGCTGAAGGAAGAAGTGCTCAAGGGCTACGCGCAGACGGGGGGAGGGTGATGATACGGACTTCCGTTCCTGTCGCCGTGTCTTTCCCTCTCCCCGCAAGAGCGGGGAGAGGGAAAGAAGGCGCTGTGCGAGGTTGCAAATGAACCGCCTCTCTCTCATCGGCTTTCAGGTTCTCGTCCTCGTCGTCACGCTGCTGCTGTGGCATCTGCTCACGACAATTCCGATGTCGGATGGCAAGCCACTGGTGCCTCCCTTCTTCTTCTCGACGCCGGGCGATGTGTTCGCGCGGATCGTGAAGTGGTTTTCCGAAGGCACGATCTGGCGGCATCTCTGGATCACGCTGAGCGAAGCTGCACTCGCCTTCGTCATCGGATCGGTCGGTGGCATCCTGGTCGGCTTCTGGTTCGCGCGGCAACCGATCATCGCCGCGATCTTCGATCCTTATGTGAAGATGGCCAATGCGCTGCCGCGCATCGTGCTTGCGCCGATCTTCACGCTGTGGTTTGGCCTCGGCATCTGGTCGAAGGTCGCGCTTGGCGTGACGCTGGTGTTCTTCATCGTGTTCTTCAACGTCTATCAGGGCGTCCGTGAGGTGAGCCCGACAGTGCTGGCCAATGCGCGCATGCTCGGCATGAACGAACGACAGTTGATGCGGCATGTCTACTGGCCGTCGGCGCTGTCATGGATGTTCTCGTCGCTGCATACCTCGGTCGGCTTCGCCGTGGTTGGCGCGGTGGTGGGCGAATATCTCGGCTCGGCCGCCGGGCTCGGCTATCTGATCCTGCAGGCGGAAGGCACGTTCGACATTGCCGGCGTCTTTGCGGGCATGTTCGTGCTCGCCGCCTTTGTGATCGTGATCGACGGACTTGTGACGCTGGTTGAACGGCGCCTTCTGGTGTGGCGCCCGGTTGCGGCCGAAACACGGACGTGAGCTTTGACTTTGGAAATGCGCCGGACTTTGCAGAGCAGGGGCGGTGTTTTAGTGTTGATGTCAAATGCGGTCCGGGAACCGGCCGCACGTCCAACGGGAGGACTTGCTTCATGACGGCTCGGATCATCCGGCGGGTGGCGTCGTCGCTGTTCGCGTGGTCTCTTTTCGCTTTTGCACTCATGCCCGGTGCGGCGTTTGCCCAATCCAAGGTCACTGTCGCGATCGGCGGCGCGGCGTGCCTGTGCTACCTGCCGACCGTACTGGCAAAGCAACTCGGTGAATTTGAAAAGGCCGGGCTGAATGTTGAAATGGTGGATTTCAAGGGCGGCTCGCAATCGCTGACCGCGGTGCTCGGCGGCAGCGCCGATGTTGTGTCCGGCTATTTCGATCATTGCGTCAATCTCGCCGCCAAAGGGCAGATGCTGCAGTCGATCGTGGTCTATGACCGCTATCCCGGCTTTGCGCTGGTGGTGTCGCCCAAGCACGCCGAGAAGGTGAAGTCGGTGAAGGACCTCGCCAACCTGAAGGTCGGCGTCAGCGCGCCGGGTTCGTCGACCGATTACTTCCTCAAATACATCCTGAAGAAGAACGGCGTCGATCCGAACTCGGTCGGCGTGATCGGCATCGGCCTCGGCGCGACAGCGGTGGCGGCGATGGAACAGGGCTCGGTCGAAGCCGCGATCATGCTCGATCCGGCGATCACCCAATTGCAGGGCCGCAACAAGGATCTGCGCATTCTCACCGATACGCGCACGCAGAAGGATACGCTGGAGGTGTTCGGCGGCGAATATCCGGGCGGAGCGCTCTACACCAAGACCGACTGGATCGAGAAGAACCCGAAGGCGGCGCAGGCGCTGGTGACGGCGATCCTCAACACGCTGAAATGGATCCATACGCACACGCCGGAAGAGATCATGGCGAAGATGCCGTCCGAACTCGTCGGTGCGGACAAGGCGCTCTATCTTGAGGCGCTCAAGAACACGATCCCGATGTTCTCGGAAAACGGCCGCATGGATCCGAAGGGCGCGAAGGCGGTGCTCGATGTGTTCAGCCAGTCCAACCCGGATGTGGCCAAGGCCAAGATCGACCTGTCGAAGACTTACACCAACAAGTTCGTCGAGGCGGCCGGAAAGGCGAAGTAAAGTTTCTTGCTTCCCTCTCCCCGCTTTAGCGGGGAGAGGGTGGTGAGCACCTGAAAGG
>JAFAFP010000043.1 GCA_023423415.1 Pseudomonadota bacterium
TCACCTGGTGCACATCGGCTGAATCTGATTTGCAATGTTGTCAGCTCGAATGGCCGGCCAAGGCGACCTAGCGGCATGACCGGCTATATTGCGCCTCCCGGCTAACTTAACTGAAACAACGCCAGGTCGGTCCGCCGCGTCCGCGGGGAACCATCTGCAAAAACAATTGCTTGAAATTCGAAGTGGCGGAGAGGGAGGGACTCTCCCCCATTAGGGAACCAAACCCAGCATTTCCAGGCTTTCCGGCCGAAAAGCCCGACGTTTGCGATACACGGCACGATACACGCATGTGTACACGCCCCATTTACCATGCCTAACCGGCCGGCGCGAAATCGACAAGCCGGTTGGGCACATTGACCTTTCATTAGGATGTGCTGGGCTACCAATCGCTCCAGAGCAGGGAGGCCGGGGGCCTAGCATGATGCGATCCTACTCAACCGGATGAACCGGGCTCACCAAGTATCCTAGTAGGGGATTGAGTATGACGAGCCTTCTCACCAACACGTCCGCCATGACCGCGCTCCAGACGCTGTCGCTCACCAACAAGAATCTCGCAACGACCCAGAACCGCATCGCCACGGGCGAAAAGGTTTCGTCGGCCTCGGACAACGCCGCCTACTGGTCGATCTCAACCGGCATGAAGGCGCAGAACAGCGTCAACTCGGCTGTCAAGGACTCGCTCGGCTTTGGTGCCGCCGTCGTCGATACGGCATATACCGGCCTGGAAGAGGCTATCAGCCTGACCGAGCAGATCCTGGCCAAGAAGGTCGCCGGCGAACAGGCTGGTGTCGACACCGCCGCCATTGACGCTGAAATCAGCGAGTTGGTCGCCCAGATCGAAGGGATTTCCACCTCGGCAGACTTCGAAGGTCAGAACCTTCTTTCGGCAGCCAGCTTTACTGCTGCGGCAACGATGGACGTTGTGAGTGGCTTTGTTAAGGGCGGGGCCGATGTCGAGCGGATTACAGTAGCAAAGTACGATCTTGAGACCGTGGCGGGCACGCTCGAAGCTGCAGATATCACGACGACTGAGGCGGCTCTCGATGCTATGCGTGCCGCAGCTGCCGGAATGGGTGCCTCGCAGATGCGCATCGAGTCGCAGCTCGCGTTCACAGGCAAACTGATGGACGCCATCGATCGCGGCGTGGGTGTTCTCGTCGATGCCGACATGAATGCCGAATCGGCCCGCCTTTCGGCCCTGCAGACGCAGCAGCAGCTCGGCATCCAGGCGCTGTCGATCGCCAACCAGAACTCGCAGTCGGTTCTGTCACTCTTCCGTTAAGAGCCGTACCAGCGATGTGACGTTGATCGGGGCCGCCTTCGGGCGGCCCTTTTCATATTCAAAGGCTGACGAGTTTTGAGAACTTACGAAGCATGGCCGCGTCCATCTCTTCTTCCGCCAGACGAACGACCTCTTCGCGCAATTCCGGCGCTATGTACCACGCCTTGGCCCCGGAAGCGGTATCTGGCGGATAGATGAGGACGTTCTCGTCGGGCGTTCTGATCAGCTTGACGCCGTTCAGCTTGACCTGATCATTCAGCACGAGCGTGAACGTCGCAAGATTGATGAAGCCCTTTTCGCTCGGCCGGCCTTCGGTTTTCTGGAGGTTCTCAATTCGCATCGGCATATCCATTTTGCGCCAAACTAAGGCGCGCGCCTTGCCCGAACTTGGATTTCGCAGGAAAACCATTGGCCCTGCCGCCGGGGCATGACTGTGCGAGTTGCCGGGCCGCCGCTTGATGTTGGATAAGAAGGGCGTGGGAGGCAGAATTCAGGGTCTACAGATGTCGGGTCAGACTGACCTATCGTGCCATGTGGCCGACGTTCCTAATCATATTAGTGTTATTTTGAATTAGCGAATTCGCGTAGGCTGGAGGTAGCTTGATTTTTTCTTAATATTTGATATATCTCTAGTTCACGCTCCGAAATGTTGACTTGAATAACCCTGTCTTCGACGAATGAATAGGAGGAACGTGCGTGTGCCAAGATGATCCTGCTTTGAGCACGATTTCGGAGTTGTACCTGTCTGCATGCGGCACTTATGCACATCTTCATTTGCACGATGATTTCGGCCGGGCCCGCAAACTGGCCATTTCAAGGGCGGATATTCAGCGCGCAGCTTTAGCTGAGGTTTCCATATGCGTCATGAGCCATGGAAACGGGGACATATTTGCCGCTCCGTCCGGCTTGGATGACGACGTCATTGGCGAACTCTTCGATACCAATCGAATCGTGACGACGCCGATCGACGAAATCGTAGTCGCTTCATTTGCGTTGTTAATGAACGAGCGGCCGCACGAGGCGCGGCGAGAGCTTCAAAGACTGCGCCAGCGGTTGGTCACTGCTGTTAAGGCAACGGAGGCGCAGATTGCAGATGTGAATCTGGCGCTCATGGCCGAGAGCGCGATCGATGGCCCGAAGTCCTCCGCAGACCACTGAACCGGCTCCGATGTCAGCAACAGATGATCGTCATAGAAGGGGCTCCCAAATATCTATGGTGTCATTGCGGCTGACTCCTGTCCTCGGCAAGAACTGCCCCTGACCCGTTCGAACCCCACTCGTCGACGGGCGCGGCGGGCTTCGTCTATCGCTGGAAGCACGGTCGAGCACGCCGCAACGGCGCGGTCTACAAAGCAGTCGGCAGTCTTGCATGCCGCCCGCCGTACTCACTGTGTATTCAATAAACCGCTAATATTAAATATCCGCCGAAGATACACTGTGCAACGCACATCTACACTCGACTGTTTGCCCGCCCGCTACAAAGTCGCTTCGCTTGCCATCAGCTGCCCGGCTATTGCTTGGCGATAAGACATCAATGTCCCGAGGTCACGCGCTAATAAAAATCACCTTACGATCTCACTGATTGCATTTGCTTCCTGGCGTATCAACGCGTATCTCCACATCAAACCCGATGGAGAACGTAGTGGAATCAAATAATTTATCCCCGAATATCGACCAGATGCCGCTTGTCGAACTGACGAGTGACATTGTTTGCGCGTACGTCGCGAACAATCCTGTGCCGATCGTGGATCTCGCTGGCCTCATTGCTAGTACATACCAAGCGGTTGCAGGTCTCGCAGCAGGCAGGCAGTTGCAATCTGAGGAAGCGCCGCAAAAGCCTGCGGTCAATCCCAAGAGGTCGGTGTTCGACGACCACATCGTGTGCCTCGAAGACGGCAAGAAGTTCAAATCGCTCAAGCGACATTTGTCGATCCTGGGAATGACGCCTGCGGAATATCGGACGAAGTGGCAATTGCCGGCCGACTATCCCATGGTCGCACCAGGTTATGCGCGCCAGCGCTCCGAACTCGCAAAGGCCATTGGCCTTGGCCGCAAGTCCGCCAAGCCGGCTGGACGCTCGAGGTCTAAGAAGGCAGCAGCCTAAGCCTCGGCCAGGCTGCTTGTTGGAATATGCTCTCTTTGGGGCGTTGTCGCGACTTCGCGCGGCGACGCTCCGACGTGCAAACGTCGCAATCCCAGCACCTAACTGCTGCCGCGAAACCTTGTGCCAGTTTCATGGTTGGCTCGAGCGTTGCCCTATGCTCTTAAACGCGCCGCAGATGCCTTTTGAGCACGGTCAGTCCGTCAGGTGCATCGGCACACCGCCGAGACAAAGAGCGCACGCGATGAAGCTTCTGCTCCGGACTGAAAGAGAGTGCCGCATGTTGATACACGCTTTGGTGACTGCTGCTGCTCAAATCGGCACCGGGGTCGCAACAGGGCGCTGGCTGATCGGCGGCATAGCCGCCGTCAGCATTTAAATAGGCCGCGAAAT
>JAFAFP010000164.1 GCA_023423415.1 Pseudomonadota bacterium
CCCGCCCCGCCAACCCCGGGGGCGCCGGTGCGCCCCCCCCCCAGGCTGCTGCGCGAGCGCGGGTGTTATGTGAAGGTTTGTCTGCTCGGTGACGCATCCCGACTGAACGGCGATGCCGCCGAAATGGCTCGGCGCTATCGCGGCCTCATAGAGCCTTCAATCGCGACAGGGATCGACCCCTCGTGGGTGGTGATCGATGCTCTGTTCGGCGCCGGGCTCGACCGCGACGTCAGCAGTGATGCGGCTCAGTGGATTGGATCGGTCAACCGGTCCGGCGCTCATGTGATCGCAGTGGACCTGCCAAGCGGCATCAACGGAAACACCGGCGCTGTGATGGGCGCAGCCATTCGAGCCCGTCAAACGGTGACCTTCTTTCGCAAAAAACCAGGTCATATCCTTCTACCTGGAAGAGAATTTTGCGGTGAAGTGATCCTGGCCGATATCGGTATTCCCGTTTCCGTTCTGGAAACAATCAGGCCGCGGATTACACTGAACCACCCCGATATCTGGGGACGGTATTTTCCTGTCCCAAAGGTCGAGGGACACAAATACACGCGCGGTCACGCACTGGTCGTCTCGGGCGGCATGGCGAGTACGGGGGCTGCCCGGCTCTCGGCACGCGGGGCACTCCGGGCCGGAGCAGGGCTGGTGACCATCGCCAGTCCACGGGACGCGCTTGCCATCAATGCCGCCACCAATCTGGCTGTGATGGTGCGGGAGGCTGAGGGCGCAGAGGGGCTGTCCGCTTTGCTCGCTGACCGCCGGATCAGCACGGTCGTCCTCGGCCCTGGAGGTGGCATCGGACCGCAGATGCGGGCCAAAGTAAAGGCGGCGGTTGGTCAAAGCCGTACTATAATACTAGATGCGGATGCTTTGACCAGCTTTGGGGAAAATCCAAAAGAGCTCTTTACAAACATCTCGAATCACTCGGATTCGGCAGTGATTCTCACACCTCACGCTGGTGAATTTCATAGATTATTCAGTGAAATACAGAGAATTCCTTCAGTTAAACAAAAACTTGAAGCAGCAAGCGCTGCTTCACATGAAACAGGTTCTGTCATCCTCTTAAAAGGACCTGACAGCATCATTTCCTCAGCTAATGGTCGGATCATGATCAGCGCGAATGCGCCCCCCTATCTTGCTACCGCCGGCGCCGGCGACGTATTGGCTGGGATCATTGCGGGGCTTTGCGCACAGGGCATGCCTGCCTTCGAGGCGACAGCCGCGGCAGTCTGGCTGCACGGTGAGGCGGCGAGGGAGGTGGGGCCGGGGCTGATCGCCGAGGATTTGCCGGAGGCGCTTCGTCCGGTCTATCGCCGTCTCTTCTCAGAGCTCGGAGCAGGGTGCTGACGCCCGCAATTCACCGGTCGCTCACCTGGAACCACGCGGCCATTCCCGTTTCCTGATGTTCCAGCATGTGACAGTGGATCATCCACTTGCCCGGGTTATCGGCCACGAATGCGATCCGGGCGGTCTGCCGCGGTGCGACCAGGACGGTGTCCAGCCAAAACGGCTTCCAGCCGTCATCGAGATTATCCAGTAGCCGGAAGTGATGCCCGTGAATGTGCATCGCGTGCGGGAAGGCCGTTCTGTTGACAAAAGCCATGGTCACGGCGCGGTCGCGTTTGACCGTGAACAGGGGCGGACCGTGATGGCCCGAAGAGGCTTGCCCGGCGAGGGTCCAGAAGCGGGCTGACGGATCGATGCCGTTGCCTGGGACTTCCTTGCCATCGCGCATCCGATTCATGAGCAGTTGGCTCATCGCGCCACCATCCAGCGGCACCTCAATCCGAAGTGCATTTTTAAGATCAATCCGTGCCGGTAGAGGATTGGATGGTAACGGTTTTGGGTCGCCGCGCGGGGCGGCCCGTTGGATTTCGCCTTCAATCATAAATCGCGCGACCTGAGTGCTTCCGTTGCCGGTTTCGACAATGATCGGCAAGGCGGTTCCCGCGTCGCCAGCCACATCTACAAACAGGTCCACCCGCGCTCCGGGAGACAGCACGACACGACTGTCGCGCGCGACGAAGGGGTCGGCAGGTTGCCCGTCGAGCGCCATCACCCAGGCCGTCTGGCCCGGAAGCGTCACGGGCATGATGCGGGAATTGGCCGCGTTGATCAGACGCAGCCGAACGCGCTCATTGCGGCGTACGGGAATGGCGAGATTACTTTCGCTGTTGGCTGTCAGGAGTGATCCATGCCGGCCAGCGTGCGCCGCAGCCATGGCCGATCGAAAGCTTGCTGTTTCGAGTGAGCCATCCTCATTCAGACGCCAATCGTCCAGGATCAGCACTACGTCTCGATCGACGTCGACTGGCGTGGGCTCGTCGACGATCAGCGCTCCGTAGAGACCGCGCTCCAGCTGCTCCGACGAATAAAGGTGGGAATGGTACCAGAAGGTGCCGGCATCAGGAGGAGTGAAGCGATATTCGAAGCTTTGCCCGGGATCAACCGGAGATTGCGTAAGGTGCGGTACGCCATCCATCGCATTAGGCAGCCGCAGGCCGTGCCAGTGAATTAATGTCGGCTCCGGCAGTTCGTTGTGGAGACGAATCTTGAGCTCTTCTCCGCGTTTGACGCGAATCGTGGGACCGGGAACAGCGCCATCGTATCCCCAGATGCCGGTCTCGGTCTTGTCCGGACCGCGCAATCGCGCCGAGCCGGCTTTGGCCCTCAGCTCGCGAAATTCATTCGCTTGCGCGGAGGCCGGTTCCACAGAGCGGGGAGGCAGAATCGTGCCCATCGCTATGATTCCCGCGGCGGAGACAAACCGGCGGCGCGTCCACAGGGGCTTGGAAAAACCGAAGGCCATTGTCTCCTCCTTTAACCACATTGCGGGGCTGGGTATGACTCCCCATTTTTCTGGTGCGCGTTCCAAACCGCATGTTATAAGCCGCGCCGCTCGGCCCGAACATGACCTGCAGTGCCGCGCAGTGCCCTGCGCGCGGGCGTGGCGGAATTGGTAGACGCGCTGGATTTAGGTTCCAGTGACGCAAGTCGTGGGGGTTCAAGTCCCTCCGCCCGCACCATGCTGGGAATGGCCGAATTCAAATCAACACATGCCGTTTGCCGCGGCGAGGAGCGAAGGCGACTTCCATGCAAGTGACCGAAACATTGTCCGACGGCTTGCGCCGCGAATTTAACGTGGTGATTCCCGCAGGCGAGCTCGACAGCAAGGTCGGCGAGCGCCTCGAAGAGATGAAGGACAAGGTCCGCATCCCCGGCTTCCGTCCCGGCAAAGTGCCGACTGCCCACCTGCGCCGCATGTATGGGCGTTCCGCTATGGCGGAGGCGATCGATGCCGCGATGCGCGACGTGAACGCCAAGATCATCGCCGACAACAATTACCGCCTGGCGATGCAGCCGAAAGTGACGCTGCCCGAGGACGAGAAGGCGGTCGAGGACGTCATCAATGGCAAGTCCGATCTTGCCTACACCGTCGCGATGGAAATCCTCGCGCCCATCGAATTGACCGACTTCAAGACCATCGATGTCACCCGTCTCGTAACTGAGGTCACGGACGAGGAAGTCGACGAAGGCCTGAAGCGGATTGCCGAACAGAATCGCCCATTCGCCGCGAAAGGTGACGGCGCGAAAGCCGAGAAGGACGATCGCGTCACGATCTCGTTCGTCGGTTCGATCGATGGCGTGCCGTTCGAAGGCGGCGCGGCCGAGGAGGTTCCGCTGAACCTCGGATCGAACACGTTCATCCCGGGCTTTGAGGATCAGCTCATCGGTATTGCCGCGGGTGAAAACCGAAAGATCGACGTGACCTTCCCGGAAAACTATCCGGCGGCGCAACTTGCGGGGAAGGCCGCCGTGTTCGACGTCACAGCCAAGTCGATCGAAACACCGGGTGGGGTGGCAATCGACGACGAGTTCGCCAAGTCGCTCGGACTTGAATCGCTCGACAAGTTGAAGACTGCCGTGCGCGAACGCATTCAGCGCGAGCACGAATCAATATCGAAGCAACGTGTGAAGCGTGTGCTGTTCGATGCGCTCGATGAGCGCCACAAATTCCAGTTGCCGCCGGCTCTTGTTGAGCAGGAATTCAACAATCTTTGGACGACAGCGACCGAAGAGTTGAAGCAGCAGGGCAAGACGTTCGAAGACGAAAACACGACCGAGGAAAAAGAGCGCGCCGAATATCAGCGGATCGCCGATCGCCGCGTTCGTCTCGGCCTGCTCCTTGACGAGATCGCTCGCAAGAACAACATCAATGTCACGGACGAAGAGACGACGCGCGCCATAGTCGAGCACGTGCGGCAATATCCGGGGCGTGAGAAAGAGCTGTGGGACATGTTCCGCAACAACCCGGAAGCGGTGGCAAGTATTCGCGCGCCATTGATCGAAAACAAGGTGACCGATTTCATTCTGGCCCTTGCCAAGGTCAACGACAAGAAGGTGTCCCGCGAGGAATTGTACCGCAACGACGACGAAGCGGCCGCTTAGGTTACGATTACTTAAGCAGGGACATGCCCTAACGGTTGGGCAGACGTGATGCGCCGCGGATCGCGGCGCCGGAGAGCGACATGAGAGATCCGGTCGATACCTATATGAACTATCTCGTTCCCATGGTGGTCGAGCAGACCAACCGTGGCGAACGCTCTTACGACATCTATTCTCGGCTGCTGAAAGAGCGGATCATCTTCGTCACCGGCCCGGTGGAAGACGGCATGGCGACGGTCATTGTCGCTCAATTACTGTTCCTGGAAGCCGAGAATCCGAAGAAGGAAATCTCGATGTACATCAACTCGCCGGGCGGGGTGGTGACATCGGGCATGGCGATTTACGACACGATGCAGTTCATTCGGCCTGCCGTGTCGACGCTGTGCGTCGGACAGGCGGCATCGATGGGCTCGCTGCTGTTGTCGGCCGGCGAGAAGGACTTGCGTTTTGCTTTGCCGAACGCCCGCATCATGGTGCATCAGCCGTCGGGTGGTTTTCAGGGGCAGGCGACTGACATCATGCTGCACGCCCAGGAAATTCTGAATCTCAAGAAGCGGCTCAACGAAATCTACATGAAGCATACCGGCCAGCCGCTGAAGAAGATCGAGGATGCGCTGGAACGCGACTACTTCCTGACGGCCGAGGCCGCGAAGGAGTTCGGGATTGTCGACAAAGTGATCGACAAGCGCCACGACGATGCGGTGGCGGCGCTCGCCGCCAAGAGCTGATTGCCGGGACGTGGAGGGCCGGTCGGCTCTCCCGGCTCGCGCCAGGATAGGCGTGATCGCGCAGGGTTGAACGATCCGATTAAGCGTATATTTGAGACAGCAGTCCTACGCTTCCCTTGGGAAATCAGCCTTGGGGAGAAGTTTCAACATGCGGCAGCTCCAGGAGGCGGCCGGCGCTTCACGAATCGGACCAAAGAGGCCCATCATTTGGCCCCAGAGCTGGTTCAAGGGCGCATCATCGTTAATGAATTCTTGATTATCGGGCCGCTAGCATGCTTCGCTAGACTGTCACAATGGTTCGGGTCGGGAGGACGTTTGGGGCGGGCTTGTATCCAGGGTGCCACGGTTTGGACGCCCGTAAGGTGTTAGGAATGTGAGCGTCGGTTTGGTCGTTCACGTGGATTGAGACGGAGACTGGAATGAGCAAGGTCGGCGGCAGCGATTCCAAGAACACCCTCTATTGTTCGTTCTGCGGAAAAAGCCAGCACGAAGTCCGTAAGCTGATCGCAGGACCGACCGTTTTCATCTGCGATGAATGCGTCGAGCTGTGCATGGACATCATCCGCGAGGAGAACAAGTCCTCGCTGGTGAAGTCGCGAGACGGCATTCCGACGCCGAAGGAAATCCGCAAAGTCCTCGACGATTACGTGATCGGTCAGGATCACGCCAAGAAGGTGCTCTCGGTCGCGGTCCACAATCACTACAAGCGACTCAATCATCAGACCAAGCACAACGACGTCGAACTGGCGAAATCGAACATCCTGCTGATCGGCCCGACCGGTTCCGGCAAAACGCTGCTGGCGCAGACGTTGGCGCGCATCCTTGATGTGCCGTTCACCATGGCTGATGCTACGACACTGACCGAAGCCGGCTATGTCGGCGAGGATGTCGAGAACATCATCCTGAAACTGTTGCAGTCGGCCGACTACAATGTCGAACGCGCGCAACGCGGCATTGTCTATATCGACGAGATCGACAAGATTTCGCGCAAGTCCGACAATCCGTCGATCACCCGCGATGTGTCGGGTGAGGGTGTGCAGCAGGCCCTGCTGAAGATCATGGAAGGCACGATCGCCTCCGTACCGCCGCAGGGAGGCCGCAAGCATCCACAGCAGGAATTCCTGCAGGTCGACACGACCAACATCCTGTTCGTGTGCGGCGGCGCGTTTGCCGGTCTCGACAAGATCATTTCGTCGCGCGGCCGTTCGACTTCGATCGGTTTCGGCGCCACGGTCCGCGCGCCGGAGGACCGTAGGGCGGGTGAGATCTTCCGCGAGGTCGAGCCTGAGGATCTCTTGAAATACGGTCTGATTCCCGAATTCGTCGGCCGTCTGCCAGTTGTGGCGACACTTGAGGATCTGGACGAGGCCTCGCTGAAGAAGATTTTGGTGGAGCCGAAGAACGCTCTGGTGAAGCAGTACCAGCGGCTGTTCGAGATGGAGAACATCGATCTGTCGTTCGCCGAGGAGGCGCTCGGCGCGATCTCCCGCAAGGCGATTGAACGTAAAACGGGTGCGCGTGGCCTGCGTTCGATCATGGAGGGTATCCTGCTCGATACCATGTTCGATCTGCCCAGCCTCGAAGGCGTGGAAGAGGTCGTGATCTCACGGGAGGTAGTGGAGGGGACAGCGCGTCCACTCTACATCTACGCCGACCGGTCAGATCGGGCCGTGGATACACCGGCGTCGGCCTGATTGTTCCGCCCCGGACCTTGCGATATCACCTTCAAGAATCGCGTAGGCTTGCCGCAGTGTCTGCGGC
>JAFAFP010000208.1 GCA_023423415.1 Pseudomonadota bacterium
ATCAACCTCGTGCTGGGCGTCATCACCGTTCTGGTCGGCTCGACCGGACGCTATTGGTGACGTGTCCTTTTCGTCATTCCGGGGCGTTCGCCGAAGGCGGACGAACCCGGAATCCAGTTGCGTTCAACCGTGATCAGAAATGGATTCCGGCTTCACTTGCTCTCGCAAGTGCCCCGGAATGACCGTTAGGCGTCTTCCGGATTATCGACGTAAACGAGGCCGGCTTTCTCAAGCGCGGGCCGCATGTTGTACATGTCGAGACCCAGCACGCCGGAGGCGAGCTTTTCGCGTTTGGCCAACTCGTCCGCCTCACGTTTCTGCGCCCTCTCGGCGACTTCGCCGGCCAGCTTGCGTGGAATGACGACGACGCCATCATCGTCGGCCACGCCCGCATCGCCGGGAACGACATTCACGCCGGCGCAGACGACCGGGATGTTCACCGAGCCGAGCGTCGCCTTCACTGTGCCTTTGGCCGAAATCGCCTTCGACCAGACCGGGAAGCCCATCTCCTTCAGCACCGCAACATCGCGGCAGCCGGCATCGATGATCAGGCCCTGAACGCCGCGCGCTTTGGCTGACGTGGCGAGCAGGTCACCGAACATGCCGTCGGTATTGTCGGCGGTGCAGCCAACCACCAGCACATCACCCGGTTTGCATTGCTCGATCGCGACATGGATCATCCAGTTGTCGCCGGGCTGCGCCATGATCGTCACGGCCGGACCGCAGATCGATGCGCCGGACCAGATCGGCCGCATATAGGGCTTCATCAGGCCAGAACGGCCGAGCGCTTCATGCGAGGTGGAGACGCCAACGCCGGCGAGGATCTTGCATGCCTGAGCATCGGCGCGCGGAATGTTGCGAACAACAACAGGCTTCATGTCGATGTCTCCTTAAGTTCAGCCGAGCGTATCGGTGACGACGCGCGGGAACAGCGTCTGATAGGCTTCGCCATAGGTCATCGGGATGCCGGTGTTGCGCGAGCCCTGGATGCCGCGGTTGAGCGCCACGCGCTCGTAATAGTGCCACAGGTGCTTCTGCGCCGCGAGGATCTGGAACGCCTTGTACTTGGTCTCCCAGACATCATCGATCTTCAGAATGAGATCGGGCTTGTAGTCGCATTGCTCGGGCTGATGCGGTTCGAACAGATAGACCGGCGGCGCGGAATATTGGTACTTCGCGCCGGGTTTGTGACCCATCGCCTGTGCGACCACGCGGGTCTCCTGGGCGAAATGCGCCGCGTTCGGATGGTCGAAGTTGTAAGGGTCCTTCAGCGCGTGGGTCAGCACGAAAGCCGGATTAGTCTCGCGGTAGATGTCGACCATGCGGTCGAAATGCTCTTCGTTCAGCTTGAGCGGATAGTCGCCGCAATCGAAAAACTCGATCTCGGCGCCGAGCAGTTCGGCGGCGCGCTCGGCTTCGTCCTTGCGTCCGGCCTTCACTTTCTCCAGCGTCGCGCCGGCTTCCTTCCAGGCGAACTGGCTCTCGCCGCGCTCACCGAAGCTCATGCAGACGATCTTCATGCGATAACCTTTCTTCGCATGCAGCGCGATGGCGCCGCCCGCGCGCCATACAAAGTCGCCTGGATGAGCGGTGACGACGAGCCCGGTTTTTTGCTGGGTCATGTGAACTCCATTTTACGTAGAGAAGGGCGGGGAGATCGGCTCAAAATGCGCCGCGTCTCGTGTCTTCGATAGCCTGCATCAGCAGTTGCTTGAAATTGAGGAGATGTCGCCGCATGGCCATCTCGGCCGCGTCACCGTCCCCTGCACAAATCGCATCCACGATCACGAGGTGTTCGGCGAGCGAAGTGTCAGGGCGTCCCGGCGTGAGAATGACGCGATATTGCAGGCGCACGAGATGCGATTTGAGTGTCTGCAGAATGCGGTTGGCGGTTTCGTTGCCGGCGACGCGCTGAATTTCCCGGTGCAGCGTTGCATTGCAGACGGAGAAGGCAGGGTAGTCAGCGTCTGTGACGGTCCGCTTCATATCCGCCTCGATCCGGCGCAGCACGGCGTGGTCCGCTGCCGTCGCCCGCTCGGCGGCCCGCCTCGCGACCATGCATTCAATGGCGAGGCGGGTTTCGGCGATCTCAATCGCTTCCGCATCAGAAACAAAACGCACCCGAGCGCCGCGATTGGGTTCGCGCACGACCAGGCCCTCCTGGTCGAGCATAGCCAGCGCCACACGAATATTGGCCCGGTTGACTCCGAACGATTGCGCCAGATCGGCTTCGATCAGCCGTTCGTTCGGCATCAACTGGCCGCGGGTGATCGCCTCGCGCAGGCGGGCAGTGACATCAGAAGAGGGGCCGGGAGCATCCATGTGAGTTAGCAGACAGTTTCGTTATCTAGATTGTTGACAATTTTGTCGGCACAGTCAAGGTTGCTCCAGTTGTTGGAAATCGGATCAGCAAGAGTTCCCGGCATGAGCCCGTCACCCGTCACGCTTCGCGTCGCCATCGGTGATTACCCGCATACGCTGCCGTTGAAGCGGGGGGAGATCACATCACCTTTGCTGAACGTGGAATATATCGACGTGAAGCCGATGCATCTGGCGGCCAAGCCGATGGTGCGCGAGCACGCCTATGACATCGGTGAAGTGGCGCTGGTCACGGTGCTTCAGGCCAAGGCCTACAACAAGGGTCTTCGGCTGTTGCCGGCTGCAATGCTGTCGCGCTTCCAGCATCACACATGCCTTTACAATTCTGCGCGCGGCGAACTGCGCCCGGCCGATCTTGCCGGCAAACGGATCGGCGTTCGCTCCTATAGCCAAACAACGGGCGTTTACATCCGCGGCATCATCGAAAACGATTACGGTGTCGATCGCGGCGGCGTGCAATGGGTGACGTTCGAGGACGGCCATGTTGCCGAGGCCAAGGACCCAGACGATGTGATCCGGGCGCCCGCCGGCAAGGACATCACCCAGATGCTGATCGATGGCGAACTCGATGCGGCGATCTATGGCGCCGCCATGCCGAACGATCCGCGGCTCAAGAGCGTGATCCCAGATCCAGAGGCGGCAGCGCTTGCCTGGTACGGGAAGCATCATGTCGTGCCGGTCAACCATATGGTGGTCACGACTGACGAATTCATGCAGGCGCAGCCACAGGCGGTGGCCGAGTTCTATCGGCTGCTGGAGGAGGGCAAGAAGGTGGCTGGCCTGCCGAAGGCGGGCGAGATCGACACGGTGAAGTTCGGCCGCGAGGAAAATCGGCCATGCCTGGAAATGCTGATTTCGTATGCCGTTCAGCAGAACCTGATTCCGCGTAACTTGACGGTAGACGAGCTTTGGTAAGGCGGTGCTGTTGGCCGCAGCATTGAGTGGCTCAACCAGTAAACTCGCCAGCCTGACGAAAGCGAACGCTGCACCCGTGATGAAGCTGGCCACCCGTTCGGACGAGATCGGCCGGCTCGCACGACGATTTCTTCGAGATCAATTCGGCGCTAAGGTGCGACCGCAAGAACGCGCGCTGCGGCGATGGTGGGGAAACTCCGACAATGACAGCTCAGCAATATGTCGGGGGCTGCCAGTGCGTCGCCGTCCGTTACGACGTTATTATGGAGTTGGGCGAGATCAATGCTCAAGCCCGGCCATGACATCATGACATGATGCATTTCGCGCCGCCCATCACCCAACTGCTCGACCAATTCCATGCCCGCAAGCCAGCGCGGATCTGGTCGCTGATTGTCACGCTGTATGGTGACGCGATCGTGCCGCGCGGTGGCTCGCTGTGGATCGGTTCTCTGATCGAGATCATGGCGCTGTTTCGCGTCGATGCCGGCCATGTGCGGACCGCTGTCTCGCGGCTGTCGTCAGACGGATGGCTGTCGAGCACGAAACAGGGTCGCGCGAGTTACTACAGGCTCTCGCATATTGGCGAGGACGAATTCCTGCAAGCGACGCAGCGCATCTATTCTTCGATTCCGGTTCAAAAAGGAGAGCTGCGCGTTGCTGTGATCGGGCCGTCTGCCACCGATTCCGCGGCCTTGCGCGGCGAGTTAAAGGCTGCCGGCTATGTGCCGGTGTCGCCGGTCATCCATGTCGGTCTTGGAAGCCGGCCGGCCCAATTGCAGGAGAACGCAGACCTGTTCCTGCTGACGCCCGAGGATAAAGACAGGCGCAGGCTGGCCGCGACGGCCTGGCGGCTGGATGAGATTGCGCAGGCCTATCGCGACTTCATTGCGCAATTCTCGCCGCTTGTTGCCATGCTCGACAGACAAGTGTTGAAATTCGATGAGGCGCTTGTTGCGCGCACGCTGCTGATCCACGCATTTCGCCGCGTCGTCTTGCGCGATCCGGCATTGCCCGCGGATTTGCTGCCGCAGGATTGGAGCGGGGAGGCGGCGCGGGCGCTCGCCGCCCGCATCTATGCCGCGGTCGTTGGGCCATCCGAGGGATATCTCGATGCCCATGCACGTAACGAGACGGGGCCTTTGCCTTCGCCCGAACGCCAGTTTCATATGAGATTTCATCGCTAAATCAGATAGTTACTGACCATCATATAATTATTACGGAAAATATTGACGTTCAATAATTTCGTAATATTATAGGTCTTCTCAAGACCGAAGATCGGGCGTAACCCGGCTGAAAGGCGTAGCGGAGAAACGCTCATGTACACGCAATCGCTGAACACACGCGAAGCCCAGGTCACCCAAGATTCTGCCGCAGAAGATCCCGTGCGCGAGGCCCGGTTTCAGGCGCGCGTCGATGCCGAGGAAAAAGTCGAGCCGAACGATTGGATGCCGGAAGCGTATCGCAAGACGCTGGTGCGCCAGATCGCGCAGCATGCGCACTCCGAAATCGTCGGCATGCATCCCGAGGGCAATTGGATCACCCGTGCACCATCGTTGAAGCGCAAGGCGGCGCTGCTGGCCAAAGTGCAGGATGAGGGTGGTCACGGCGCCTATCTCTATGCCGCCGCGGAAACGCTTGGCGTTTCGCGCGAGGAGCTTGTCGAGCAACTCCTCAACGGCAAGCAGAAATATTCCTCGATCTTCAACTATCCGACCCTGAGCTGGGCGGACATGGGCATCATCGGCTGGCTGGTCGATGGCGCGGCGATCATGAATCAGATTCCGCTGTGTCGTTGCTCCTATGGCCCCTATGCACGGGCGATGATCCGCATCTGCAAGGAAGAGAGCTTCCACCAGCGCCAGGGTTACGAGATCATGGTCACGCTGTGCCGCGATGGCACGCCTGAGCAGAAGGCGATGGCGCAGGAGGCGTTGAATCGCTGGTGGTGGCCGGTGCTGATGATGTTCGGCCCGTCGGACAAGGACAGTCAGCATACCGACAAGTCGATGCGCTGGAAGATCAAGCGCTTCACCAACGATGAGCTGCGGCAGAAATTCATCGATGCCACGGTGCCGCAGGGACATTATCTCGGTCTGACATTCCCGGATCCTGATCTGAAGTTCAACGAAGAGACGCAGCATTGGGAATTCGGCGAGATCGATTGGGCCGAGTTCAAGCGCGTGATCCAGGGCGATGGCCCGTGCAATCGCCAGCGCATCAAGCAGCGGCGTGACGCGACCGAGAATGGCGCCTGGGTTCGCGAAGCGGCGCTGGCCTATGCGGAGAAGCGCAAGTTGCGACGCGAGGCCGCAATGCTCATTGCCGCGGAGTAGAGAAATGACCGAAAAGAATATTCCGCTTTGGGAAGTCTTCATTCGCAGCCGCACCGGTCTCGCACATCGGCACGTCGGTTCGGTTCATGCGGCAGATGCCGAAATGGCGCTGCAGAATGCACGCGATGTCTATACGCGGCGCGGCGAGGGGCTGTCGATCTGGGTGGTGCCGTCGTCGCAGATCACGGCGTCCGATCCGGCAGACAAGGACACGCTGTTCGAGCCGACCGCTTCGAAAATTTACCGGCATCCGACCTTCTACGATGTGCCGGATGAAGTCGGGCATATGTGAGCGATTTTTCTTCCCTCTCGCCGCAGGTGGGCGAGGAAATAGGAAGCAGAGATGACCGAAACCCCGCTCTTCGCCTACACACTACGGCTTGCCGATAACGCACTGATCCTTGGTCATCGCGTGTCGGAATGGGTCGGACATGCGCCGGTGCTGGAGGAGGATCTTGCGCTTGGCAATCTCGCGCTCGATCTGATCGGGCAGGCGCGTTCTTTCTACACTTATGCAGGCGAGATCGAAGGCAAATTGACAGGAGGTTTGGGCCGCGACGAGGATGCGCTCGCTTATCTTCGAGATGCGGGCGCTTATCGCAATGTCCTCCTGGTCGAGCAGCCAAATGGCGATTTTGCCCAGACCATCGTCCGCCACTTGTTCTATTCCGCCTTCGCACTTCCGTATTTTGAGGCGCTGTCGCGCAGCAAGGATGAGACGCTCGCCGCCATCGCGGCCAAGGCCGTCAAGGAGATGGCTTATCATGTCCGCCACACCGCGGAATGGACCATCCGCCTCGGCGATGGCACGGACGAAAGCCACAAGCGGGCGCAATACGCGGTCGATGAACTGTGGCCCTTCACCGGCGAGTTGTTCGAGACCGATCAGGCGGAACGGGCGCTGATCGGTGCCGGCATTGCTGTCGATCCCGCCAGCGTCCGGGCGAGATGGTCGAAGACGCTGGATGACGTGTTCAACGAGGCGACATTGGCCCGTCCGCGCGACGGATACATGCAGAGCGGTGGCCGCTGCGGCCGTCACACCGAACACCTCGGCTACATTCTGACCGAACTGCAGTTCCTGCAGCGTGCCTATCCGGGAGCGAAGTGGTGACCGCTGCGACAACCATATCGAATGACGTTGACCTCCGCGAAATCGCGTGGAAGGCCGCTGCGTCGGTGGTTGATCCCGAGATTCCGGTGCTCTCGATCGCCGATCTCGGCGTGCTGCGCGATGTGCAGATTGTCGATGGCACGGCCGAGGTGACGATCACGCCGACCTATTCCGGTTGCCCGGCGATGAACCTGATTGCGCTCAATGTCGAACTTGCCTTGGAAGAGGTCGGCTTTGTGATGCCGCGCATCAAGACGGTGCTGTCGCCGGCCTGGACCACGGACTGGATGACCGAAAAGGGCAAGGAGAAGCTGCGCAAGTATGGCATCGCGCCGCCGAACGGCAAGGCCTCACGCCGGGCTCTGTTCGGGGAGGACGAGGTGGCTTGCCCGCGTTGCGCCTCGACCAATACCGAGCGCATCTCCGAGTTTGGTTCGACCTCCTGCAAGGCGCTGTGGCGTTGCCGCGCCTGCGCGGAACCATTCGACTATTTCAAGTGCATCTGACACCACCTGCATTGGCATCGTCATGAGCGTTGAATTCCACAAGCTGAAGATCGCCGAGATCCGCCGCGAAACGCCGGAGGCAGTGTCGATCGCCTTCGCAGTGCCGCCTGACTTGAAGGATGAGTATCGGTTCACGCCCGGGCAGCACCTGACGCTCCGGCACGATTGCGACGGGCAAGACATTCGTCGTTCGTATTCAATCTGCGCCGGGCTCGATGACGGCGAATTGCGGGTCGCAGTGAAAAAGGTCGATGGCGGCATCTTCTCCACGCTTTGCAACGACATGATGAAGCCCGGCGATGTCATCGATGTGATGACGCCGCAGGGACGCTTCGGCGTTGCGCCAGATCCGAACGCCGAGCGGAATTACCTGGCGATTGCCGCAGGCTCTGGCATCACGCCGATCCTCTCGCTCCTGCGGAGCACCTTGATGCGCGAGCCGAACAGTCGCTTTGCGCTTATCTACGGAAACCGCACGACCAGGAGCATCATTTTCAAAGAAGCACTGGAAGATCTGAAGGATCAGTTCCTCGGTCGGCTCGTGGTTCATCATGTGCTGTCGCGTGAGCAGCAGGACATCGAATTGTTCAACGGCCGCATCGATACGGGCAAGATCGAGACGCTGCTGAAGTCATTCGCGCCTGCCGATGAGATCGATTGC
This sequence comes from Pseudomonadota bacterium, assembly GCA_023423415.1. Lineage (GTDB taxonomy): Bacteria > Pseudomonadota > Alphaproteobacteria > Rhizobiales > Xanthobacteraceae > Pseudorhodoplanes. Next base: position 7,909 of record JAFAFP010000208.1, read on the forward strand.
GCGTTCCTGTGCGGCCCGGGGGCAATGATCGAGGAGGCGAAAGCCACGCTGTTGCGGCTGGGTACGCCCGCCTCGAATGTTCATGTCGAGTATTTTTCGACCGACGGCGTGCCGATCATGCCGCGCCGCGCCGCTGCAACTCATGTCGTGGCCGAGGACAAGCCGGTTGCGAATGCACGGATTACTTTGCATGGCTCGGCTTATGACGTGCCGATGTTCGATGGCGAAACGATCATCGACGCCGGCGAGCGCGTCGGATTGGAGATGCCCTATTCGTGCCGCGGCGGCATGTGCTGCACCTGCCGCGCCAAGCTGGTATCCGGCGAGGTCGATATGGCGTTGAACTATTCGCTCGAGCCTTGGGAAATGGAAGCCGGCTACGTTCTGACCTGCCAGGCGCGGCCGCTGAGCAAGGACGTCGTGGTCGATTACGACGAGGTGTGACGAGAGGATTTAGGCTCTTTGTCTCACTTTGGTTGATGTCGGCGCCGCCAGCGCCTGCGCGCCCTCGAGCAAAACAGTCGTTGCCAGATCCGCATAGTCATTGCGGCTCATGGCGCCACCTTCGCGGAACCACATGTAGTGCCAGTTGAGCATGCCGAACAGTGACATGGTCACCGGCTTCAACAATTCCTTGTTTTGTCCGATAGCCGGCAGTGCGGCCGCGATGGCTTGTGCAAAGACTGCGACCAGTTCACGCTCCATGCTAACCAGCGCCTTGTGACGGTCGCCGGGAAGTTTCGACATTTCGTTGATCTGTATTTTGTGTTCGTGGTCAGCGTCGCGATAGGCTTCCAGCAAAGCGGCGACAAGGTCGCGCAACCGGGCGCGGGGCTCGAGAGACGGGTCGATTGTCTTCACGGCATCGAGCAAGGCCTGGAGATGTTCGCTGAGGATGTCGAACAGCAGCGTCTCTTTGCCGACGTAATAATGATAGAGCAGCGCTTTCGATACGCCGCAGGCCTCGGCGACCTGCGCCATCGAGGTGCGGTCATATCCGTTTTTCGCGAAAAGTCCCGCCGAGCGCGTGAGAATCGCGCGTCGCTTGGTGTCGTGATCGGCGGAGCGGGGGCGGGCCATCAGTTCTTCGGCCTCTTGTCCACAACGCGCAGCGCCTTGCCGGCGGAGCGTTCGACGGCGCCGGGATCGCCGACAACGACACTCATGCCGATGCCGATATTGTTGCGGATATGCATGGCCAGAGCCGCGGCTTCTGCGTTGCGCGCAGCCGCTGCCGCGCATTCGGTGCGCGCTTCCACGAAGATGGTTGCGACATCCAGCCGGTCTTCTCGCGACAACTCGATCAGGTAGTGCGGCGAGAGCCCATGGCAGCGCAGCAGCAATTCCTCGATCTGGGTTGGGAAGACATTGACGCCGCGGATGATCATCATGTCGTCGGAGCGGCCGGTGACTTTCTCCATGCGCCGATGCGTGCGGGCCGTGCCCGGTAGAAGGCGCGTGAGATCGCGCGTGCGATAGCGAATGACCGGAAGGCCTTCCTTGGTCAATGTGGTGAAGACGAGTTCGCCTTTCTCGCCATCTGGCAACGGCTTGCCGCTCACAGGATCGATCACTTCGGGAAAAAAGTGGTCCTCCCAGATGTGCAGACCGTCCTTCGTTTCCACGCATTCATTGGCGACGCCGGGGCCCATCACTTCGGATAGCCCGAAGATATCCACCGCATCCATCGCGAAGGCGTCCTCAATCTCGGCCCGCATCTGGTTGGTCCATGGCTCCGCACCGAAAATGCCGATCGACAATGATGTCTCGCGTGGATCGATGCCCTTGGCGCGGAATTCGTCGAGAATCGCCAGCATGTAGCTGGGCGTGACCATGATGATGTCGGGCTTGAAATCGCAGATGAGTTGAACTTGCCGCTCGGTCATGCCACCCGACACCGGGATCACCGCGCAGCCGAGCTTTTCCGCGCCGTAATGCGCGCCGAGCCCGCCGGTGAAGAGACCGTAGCCATAGGCCACATGTACCTTCATGCCCGGCCGCCCGCCCGACGCTCTAATCGAGCGCGCCATCAGGTTGGCCCAGTTGTCGATGTCGGTCTGCGTATAGCCGACGACGGTCGGCTTGCCGGTCGTTCCGGATGATGCGTGAATGCGGACGATCTTGTCCTGCGGCACCGCGAACATGCCGAAGGGATAATTCTCGCGCAGGTCCGCCTTGGTGGTGAACGGGAATTTCGCGAGATCTTCGAGCTGCTTGAAGTCGGATGGGTTTACGCCTGCCGCATCGAACTTTTTTCGATAAGCCTCGACATTGTCATAAGCGTGCTTCAGCGACCAGGCGAGCCGCTGCGTCTGCAACGCAGCAATTTCATCGCGTGAGGCAGTTTCGATCGGTTCTAGTCCGTAAGGCTTGTAGGATGCATCGACCATGGTGGCCTCTATGCTTTGCCGTCGGCAATCAGTTTTCCTTCGATGGTGCGCGAGTGTCCGCGGAATTCCGCAATCACATGTCCGTCCTCGCGCGTAACGGTGATGTCATAGATGCCCGAGCGGCCAAAACGTTGCTGCTCGACGGCGCGCGCCGTCAGCTTGTCGCCGAGTTTGCCTGGCGCGATGAACGTCACAGCGCAATGCTGTGCGACCGCGCGCTGGTTGTAGCTGTTGCAGGCGAAGGCAAACGCGGAATCCGCCAACGTGAAAATGAATCCGCCGTGACAGATGTTATGGCCGTTGACCATCTTGTCGGTGACCGTCATCGTCAGCACGGAGCGGCCCGGTTCGACCGAGACAAGCTGCATGCCAAGGCCCTTGCTCGCGGAATCGTCCGCCCACATCTGCTTGGCGCAGGCCCGGGCGAGTTCACCGGCATCCATGATCAGGAGCCTTTCCCGCCCGTGAATTTCGGCGCGCGCTTCTCCATGAAGGCGCGGACGCCTTCGGCATAGTCCGGGCTCGTTCCTGCCGAACGTTGGAAGTCGCGCTCGAGATCGAGTTGCGTTGAGAGATCGTTATCTTCGGACGCATCGAGCGCGCGCTTGATCAGCGACAGACCGTAAGTCGGGCCGTTGGCGAAGCGCTCGCAGATTTCGTTGGCCTGTCCGATCAGTTCTTCATCGGGAACGCATTTCCAAATCAGCCCCCAGTTCTCGGCTTTCTCCGCCGTCAGCGGTTCCGCCAGCAAGGCAAGTC
>JAFAFP010000017.1 GCA_023423415.1 Pseudomonadota bacterium
TTGCGGCAGTCGGGATGACGGGCTTCGAAAGCCGCGCCATCGGCACGCTCTCCGGCGGCCAGATGCAGCGCGTGCTGTTCGCGCGCTTGCTGTTGCAGGATGCGCGCCTGGTTGTGCTGGACGAACCCTTCAATGCGATCGACGCCAAGACATCCGCCGATCTGATCGAACTGGTTCAACGCTGGCACAAGGAAGGGCGGACCATTCTCGCCGCCTTGCATGATATCGATCTCGTACGAAACAATTTTCCGGAAACGCTTCTTCTCGCGCGCGAAAAGGTGGCGTGGGGTGAGACAGGCTCCGTTCTCACGGCCGAGAATATGCTGAAGGCACGACGCATGTGCGAAGCGTTCGACGAACAGGCGGCAGCATGCGCGGCGTAATGTTTTTGATTGCGAAAGCATCCGGACGCTGGTCGCCCCCGCGAAGGCGGGGGTCCATATTCCAGAGCGGTGATCATGGGTCCCCGCCTTCGCGGGGACGACGATAAACAAAATGCTCTACGATCTCTTCATCGGCCCCTTCATCGAATTCGAGTTCATGCGCCGTGCGCTGGTCGGCGTGTTCGTACTCGCGCTGGGCGCGGGGCCGATCGGCGTGTTCCTGATGTTGCGGCGGATGTCGCTCGTCGGCGACGCGATGGCGCATGCGGTGCTGCCGGGGGCGGCGATCGGCTTTCTGATTTCCGGGCTGAGCCTGTTCGCCATGACCGCTGGCGGATTGATCGCCGGGTTTGTGGTTGCGTTGCTGGCTGGGCTTGTCGCTCGTTCCACCGAACTGAAGGAAGACGCTTCTCTTGCCGTGTTCTTCCTGATTTCGCTTGCGGTCGGCGTTACCATCATTTCCGTGCGCGGCACCAATATCGACCTGTTGCACTTTCTGTTCGGGAGTGTGCTGGCGCTTGACGATCAGACGTTGATCCTGATCGCGGTGAACGCGTCTGTCACCTTGGTCGGCCTTGCCTTCATCTATCGGCCGTTGGTGCTGGAATGCGTCGATCCGCTCTATCTGCGTTCGGTGAGCAATGCCGGCGGTCCGGCGCATCTGATTTTCCTGGCGCTGCTGGTCGTCAACCTCGTGTCCGGCTTTCACGCACTCGGCACGCTGCTGGCGGTCGGCATCATGATGGTGCCGGCAGCGATCGGGCGTTTCTGGGCGCGCGATATCACGGCCATGATCCTGATTGCCGTCGCGGCCGGCGCGGTGTCGGGTTATGCCGGATTGCTGCTATCGTTCCACACATCGGCGCCTGCTGGGCCTGCCGTCATCCTTGTTGCCGGTGTGCTGTATGCGATCTCGTTGCTGTTCGGCAGCGTCGGCGGTCTTGTGCGCCAGCTCTTTCCCGGCCGCCATCTCGAAGCGTGAGGCCCTGATGCTGACCAGACGAACTGCGATAGCGCTCGCACTCCTGACGGCCCTGATTGCTCCGGCCGCCGCGCAAGAGAAGATTCCCGTCGTCGCCAGTTTCTCGATCCTTGGCGATATCGTGTCGAATGTCGGCGGCGATCGTGTTGCCGTGAAAAACCTGGTCGGTCCGAATGGCGACGCGCATGTCTATTCGCCGTCACCCGCCGATGCCAAGACAGTGGCCGAAGCGAAAATCATCTTCACCAACGGACTCGGGTTCGAGGGCTGGATCGGCCGGCTGATCAGATCGTCGAACACCAAGGCGCCGAACGTGGTCGCCAGCAAGGGCATCAAAGCGCGAAAGCTGACCAACTCACATGGTCATGACCACGGCCATGATCACGGCAATGGCGACCCGCATGCCTGGCAGTCGGTGCCGAACGTGAAGATCTATGTCGCCAGTATCCGCGACGCTCTGATTGCAGCCGACCCGGCCGGCAAGGCCGTGTACGAGGCCAATGCTGCCGCCTATCTCGAAAAGCTCGATGCACTCGACCGCGAGGTGAAGGACGTGATTTCCAAGATCCCGTCGGATCGGCGAAAGATCATCACCACCCATGATGCCTTCGGCTATTTCGAGGCCGCGTACGGGGTCGATTTCATTGCGCCGCAGGGCGTTTCCACCGATTCCGAGGCCTCGGCCCGCGACGTCGCCCGCATCATCCAGCAGATCAAAAAGCAGAAAATACCGGCCGTTCTCTTGGAAAATATCAGCGATCCGCGGCTCCTCAAGCGAATCGCCGACGAAACCGGGGCCAAGGTGGGCGGTACCCTCTACTCGGACGCTCTGACGGACGAAAAAGGCGATGCCCCCACTTACATCGACCTCATCCGGCACAATATAAGGGCGCTCAGCGCGGCGCTGATGTCATAGCCCCTGCGCTCCGCCTCGTCCGGGGCGGCCCGGAAAATCGGCTGGAGCGTTCATGTCCGACAAGACCCCCGTCACGGTGCTGACCGGCTATCTCGGTGCCGGCAAGACCACCTTGCTCAACCGCATCCTCTCCGAACAGCACGGCAAGAAATACGCCGTGATCGTCAATGAGTTCGGCGAGATCGGCATCGACAACGACCTCATCGTCAATGCCGACGAGGAAGTGTTCGAAATGAACAACGGCTGCGTCTGCTGCACCGTGCGCGGCGACCTGATCCGGATCATCGAAGGCCTGATGCGCCGCAAGGGCAAGTTCGACGCGATCATCGTCGAGACCACGGGCCTCGCCGATCCCGCGCCGGTGGCACAGACCTTCTTCGTCGACGAAGAGGTCGGCAAGAAGACGCGGCTCGATGCGGTGGTGACGGTGGCCGATGCCAAGTGGCTGAAGGACCGCCTGAAGGATGCGCCGGAAGCCAAGAACCAGATCGCATTTGCCGATGTGATTCTCGTCAACAAGGCCGATCTCGTCAGCGAGGCCGATCTTGAAGATGTCGAAGCCCGCATCCGCGGCATCAATCCTTACGCCAGGCTGCATCGCACGACACGCTCGGAGATTGCGCTCGATCAGGTGCTGGACCGCAACGCGTTCGATCTCGATCGTATCCTCGATATCGAGCCGGATTTCCTGCATGGCGATGGCCATGCCCATGACCATCATCACCACGATCATGATCATGGCCACGACCACCACGATCACGATCACGGCCATCACCACCACAGCGTGAAGCACTATCACGACGAGGAGATGCAATCCCTGTCGCTGAAGACCGACAAGCCGCTCAATCCGGACAAGTTCTTTCCGTGGATTCAGAAGCTGGTGGCGGAGGACGGTCCGGCGATCCTGCGATCTAAGGGCATTCTCTCGTTCAAGGACGACCCGGACCGCTTCGTGTTCCAGGGCGTACACATGATCCTCGACGGCGATCATCAGCGGCCGTGGAAGGACGATGAGAAGCGCGAAAGCCGTATCGTCTTCATCGGCCGGCATCTGCCGGAAGAGAAGATTCGCACCGGCTTTGAAGCCTGCATCGCCTGAGTGATTTCGTGAGCGATCTTTCGCAATCGGTCTCGATCACCGAAAGGGTGAGCACCGTCGTCACAGGCGCGCCGGTCATCGCCATTCATTTTCTCAAGGACAAGGTCGCCTTCGTCCTCGCCGAAGAGGCGGTGCTGCTGCTGGCGCCCGATCAGGAGGTTCCGCAGCGCATCGCCGTTCATGACGGCGGCATTCTCGCGTCGGCCGGCGACGGCTCGCGTATCGTTACTGGCGGCGACGACGGCAAGGTCGTTGAAATCGATTCGTCAGGTGCGACCCGTACCGTCTTCACCGATCCGAAGGGCAAGTGGATCGACCAGCTCGCGCTGGGTGCCGATGGCGTCGTGGCCTGGTCGACTGGCAAGGTAGCGCAGGTTGCAACCCGCAAAGGCGAGGTGAAGTCGGTCGAGCTGCCGTCAACCGTGGGCGGTCTCGTCTTCCTTCCGAAGGGCTTTCGGCTTGCGATCGCGCATTACAACGGCGCATCGCTCTGGTTTCCGAACGCACAGGCCAAGCCCGAATTCCTGGAATGGAAGGGCTCGCATCTCGGCGTGACCGTCAGCCCCGATGGCCGCTTCATCGTCACCACCATGCAGGAGCCGATGCTGCATGGCTGGCGTCTGGTCGATGCCAAGCACATGCGCATGTCCGGCTACGCCACGCGCGTGCGCTCGATGCAGTGGACGTCGGACGGCGAATATCTTGCGACCGGCGGCTCGGACCAGCTCATTCTCTGGCCATTCTCCGGCAAGGATGGCCCCATGGGCAAGCAGCCCAAGCTCCTCGCGCCGCATGGCAAGAAGCTTCTTGTCGTTGCCTGCCATCCCAAGCAGCCCGTGGTCGCAGTCGGCTACGAGGATGGCATGGTGCTGTTGGTGCGGATCGAGGATGGCGCGGAAGTGCTCGTGCACTCGGCCGAGCTCAATGTGCCTGTGACGGCGTTGGGATGGAGCGGCGATGGCAATCAGTTGGCCTTCGCCTGTGAGGACAGAGTGGCCGGCGTCGTGGATTTGACCTAATCCCTCCCCTTCAGGGG
>JAFAFP010000086.1 GCA_023423415.1 Pseudomonadota bacterium
CCTCACCCTAACCCTCTCCCCACAGGGGAGAGGGAACGGATCGAGTCCATGTCTGCTTTAGAGTGCTATGAACGACCTCTTCCGTTCTCCTGATGCCGGATTGTTCGGCCGCCGGCTGCGCCATGAACGTGGCGCGCGCATTCCTGTGATTGTGGTCACGGGCTTTCTCGGCGCCGGCAAGACGACCCTGGTGAAGAACTTCATCGAGAGCGCGGCAGGGCAGGGCACGGCTGTCGTGGTCAACGAATTTGGCGCGGAAGGCATCGATAATGCCTTGCTCCGCTCCAGTGCCGACGAGATCATCCTGCTCGGCAATGGCTGCCTGTGCTGCAATGTGCGGTCCGATCTGCAGGTGGCGCTGCGCAAACTCGTGACCGACCGAGAGCGTGGACTTATTCCGCATTTTCAGCGTGTCGTCATCGAGACGTCGGGACTTGCCGATCCGGGACCGATCCTGCGCACCTTTGCGACCGATCGTGCACTCGGCGGCGAATATTATGTCGAGGCTGTCATCACCGCTGCCGATGCCGTGAACGGTCTTACGACGCTCGACGAATTTCCCGAGGCGCGACGGCAGGCGATGATGGCCGACACGATCGTCGTGACCAAAACCGATATTGCCTCGTCCGGAAAAGATGGTGCGCTGATCGCACGCCTGAGATCGCTCAATCCGCGGGCCGGGATCATACTCGCTCGGCGTGGTCCGGCGGATGCTGACGCCTTCATCGGCGGCAGCGTAGCATCGCACTCTGGCAATGATTTCTTTGCTGAAGCCGTTCACGCCGATCAGATCGTCAGCTTCACGCTGAGATGGGACGAGCCTCTGCCCTGGACGGTCGTTGCGCGTACGATGGAAACGCTGATGGCCTTGCGTGGCAACGATATCCTTCGCGCCAAGGGCATTCTGGACGTCCAAGGCTGTACCGGTCCGGTGGTGGTGCAGTTCGTGCAGCATTTGGCGCATCCGCCAGCCGAATTGCAGGCATGGCCGGATGACAAACGCGCGAGCCGGCTTGTCTTCATCACCCGCGACATCGGGGAGCGTGACGTGAGCGCGCTGTTTGATGCGGTCACTCGTTTGGTCGACCATTCCCGCCAAGGAACCAGCGCACAACGTCGTCCGTGACGGTGCGGAGGCTGAGCAATTTGACCAGGACGGTGACTGCTATGGCCGCAGATAGCCAAGCACGACCTCTTCGATGTGCTTGCCACGTTCGGCGAGAGCATCATCTTCGTTGAGGTCGCGACCGAAGATGGTCGATAGCGTGAAGCGGTTTGACAGATAGAAAAAGCCAAGTGACGCAATGCTCACGTAGAGCTGGACCGGATCAACGCCGGGACGGAACACCTTCGCGCGTACGCCTCGTTCGAGCAGCGCCGAGATGATTCCGACCAATGGCGAGTGCAGGTCGCGGATCTTTTTCGACGTCTTCAGATGCCGCGCACGATGCAAATTTTCCGTATTCAGCAGGCTCAGGAATTCGGGATGCTCGATGAAGTAGCTCCAGGTGAAGGCGACCAGCTCACGCATCCCTTCGACGGGATCACGGTCGGTCAGATGCAAACCGATTTCAGCGTTGCGGATATCGGCATAGGTTTCTTCCAGTACGGCGAGGTAAAGGCCGTTTTTGTCGCCGAAGTAATAATAGATCATCCGCTTGTTGACGCCGGAACGCTGCGCAATCTCATCGACGCGAGCGCCATCGAGGCCGTGTGTGGCAAATTCCTCCGTCGCCGCCGCGAGGATCACTGCGCGTGTGCGTTCAGGGTCGCGCTCGCCGGGAGGGCGACGAGGGGGTTTGGGTTTGGAATTGGTCGCGTCCATCGCGGTACTCGGCACCTATCTGCCGCCATCAGAGCGGAAATCGATGAAGGAGTGAAGGGCCGCCTGAAACAGCGCGCCCGGCACGCCGCCGGTTACCTTCAACTAACGCTACACATACCCAGCACACGCGTGCTCACGAACATACGTTCACGTAGCCGCCTGCTGGCCGGCGACGGACCGGCCATCAGAGATCGTTGTCGACGCCCCCAGGAGCGGTAATTGCGACAGCAAGGCTCAAGCGTTCTTTCCGAACGATCCGAAACCGTTGCCTTCCGCTGCGAGTTTGACCAGCAGCGCCGCCGGCTCATGCTTCGTATCGCCGGTCTGTCGTGCAAATTCGGTCAGCCGATCGCGAATGTAAGGCAGGCCGACCTGATCGGCGTAATACATGAGGCCACCGCGCCAGATCGGGAAGCCGTAGCCATAGACCCAGATCACGTCGATATCGCCGGACCGCTGGGCAATGCCTTCCTCGAGAATGCGGGCACCTTCATTGATCATTGGGAACAGCAAGCGCTCGAGAATCTCGTCGCGGCTAAGCGGCTTGCGCGTGATGCCAAGGCGCTGCGATGTCGCAACGATAAGCGCTTCCACTTCAGGATCTGGCTTGGGCGTCCGCGAGCCGGACTCGTAAAGGTAGAACCCCTTGCCAGTCTTCTGGCCGAAGCGGCCCATTTCGCAAAGCTGGTCGGCGATCTCGGCCCGCGCGCCTTGAGCTTTCCGCATACGCCAGGAAATATCGAGACCGGCAAGGTCGCTGACGCCAAATGGTCCGAGCGGGAAGCCGAACGAGGTCAGAGCGCCATCCACATCCTGCGGCAGCGCGCCTTCAAGCAGAAGACGTTCCGCCTCGGTCGAGCGCACGCGCAGGATGCGGTTTCCGACAAAGCCGTGACACACGCCGACGACGACCGGCACTTTGCCGATCTTTCGGGCAACGGAAATTGCGGTCGCGAGCAGTTCGGGTTTGGTATCCGCGCCGCGTACAATCTCCAAGAGGCGCATGATGTTCGCCGGGCTGAAGAAATGCATGCCAAGCACGGATTCGGGACGCTTGGTGAAATGCGCGATCTCGTTCACATCGAGATACGATGTGTTGGTAGCGAGGATTGCGCCCGGTTTGCTGGTCGCGTCCAGTTTGCCCATGACGTCGCGCTTGACGCCGATGTCCTCGAAAACGGCTTCGATCACAAGGTCCGCGTCAGCAACCCCGCTGACATCCGTTGTGCCGTTCATCAGGCCGAGCCGGATATCGACATCTTCCGAGCTCATGCCGCCGCGCTTGGCGGTGGCCTGATAGTTCTTGGCGACCAGATCAAGGCCGCGCTTCAGCGCTTCGTCACTGGTTTCGAGAATGGTGACGGGGATGCCGGCATTGGCAAAGCACATGGCGATGCCGCCGCCCATCGTGCCGGCGCCGATCACGGCTGCGCGCTTGATGTCGCGCGGCTTGGCGTCTTTGGGCAGGTCGGCGACTTTCGCGGCCTCCCGTTCGGCAAAGAAGATATGACGTTGCGCCTTGGACTGATCGCCGGCCTTCAGTTCGGCAAAGATGTCGCGCTCGCGAACGAGCGCCTCGTCAACCGGAACATCGAGAACCCACCGCAACGCTTCGATCGCCTTGGCCGGAGCATGCAGGCCGCGTGAGCGCTTCGCGTAGGGTGCGGAGAGTTCATCGAACCTGGCCGGATTGGCACGCAACTCGGCCAGCTTGTCGTCGCGATCGCGGGTGCGGGCGAGAGGGCGTTTCTCCGCGATCACCCGTTTTGCAAATTCGATGGCAGAACTGGTCAGATCGTCGGAGACGATCTCGTCGACCAAGCCCGAATTCAGTGCGTCGTCGGCATCGATCGGGTCGCCGGACAGGATCATGGCCATGGCCTTTTCCATGCCGACAAGACGCGGCAGGCGCTGGGTGCCGCCGGCGCCCGGCATCAGGCCAAGCTTGATTTCCGGCAGGCCCAGCTTGGCTCCCGGCGCACCGACACGGAAATGACAGCCCAGTGCGATCTCAAGTCCTGCCCCAAGCGCCGTGCCGTGCAGGGCGGCTACAACCGGCTTGGGCATCGTCTCGATAGTCTCGATCACATCGCCCGTAGTCGGCGACGTCGGCGGGCGGTTGAATTCGGTAATGTCGGCGCCGGCAATGAACGTACGGCCCGCGGCCGTGATCACGATGCCCTCGACCGCTGCATCGTTACGTGCCTTCTCAAGCGCATCGGTCAGGCCCTTGCGCATCGCGGAGCTGAGCGCATTCACGGGCGGGTTGTTGACGGTGATGACCGCGATCGAACCCTCACGGCGAAACTCGACGATATCCGGCACTATGATTGATCCTGCGCAAGAACGGGGTGAGCCCCGGTGGGCCCGGTGGGCGGCATGTTTATGAAGGGGGGGAGGCAGTGTCAAACCGGCGCTCTGCCATGCATTCAAACCCCTGCGGCATATAGCGATTGCCGTCCTCGTCCGGGCATGCATGATCCCCACCGTCGTTAAGAACGAAAGGAAGGCCAGTGGCTTCAATAACAGACAAGACCCGGGTGGAGGTTGCGCTCGGCAATCGCATTCTCGCCCATGAGGGCGTTCTCGATGCTTTCGGACATGTCAGCATCCGTCATCCCACCAATCCCGACCGCTATTTCCTCTCGCGCTCCCGCGCTCCGGAACTCGTCGAACCGGGCGACGTGCTGGAATACGATCTCGATTCGAATCCGGTGAAGCCGACCAAGGACCGCCTTTACGCAGAGCGCGTGATTCATGGCGAGATCTACAAAGCACGGCCGGACGTCATGGCGGTGGTGCATCACCACGCTCCAGCGGTTATGCCATTCTGCATTTCCGGTGTGGAATTGAAGCCAGTCATGCACCTTGGCGCGGTTATCGGCGAGAAGGTGCCGTTCTGGGATCAGTATGACGAATTTGGCGACACCAATCTTTTGCTGGTCAAGCCGGAAGAGGGAGCTTCACTTGCGCGCGCCCTCGGCAATGCACCGCTCGTTCTGATGAAAGGACACGGAGCGACTGTTGTCGGTAACAACGTGCAGGAACTGGTATTTCGTGCAATCTACTCGTGCCGCAATGCCGAGTATCAATTCCTCGCCAAGATGCTTGGCAATGTCACCACACTCCGCCCCGGCGAAGTGCAGAAATCGTCGGAAATCTACGCGATGCCGACCTCAAGTTTCCGCACCTGGGAGTACTGGTCTTCACGGCTTGAAAAATCGGGCAACGGAGTCCGTCTGCGCAGCAGCGGCAAAAAGGCCGTTGGCTCGGGCCGCAAGCGTGCTAGCGTGACGAAAACCAAGGCAAAAAAAGCGAAAGGGAGGAAACGATGAAATCTGCCAGGGCGCTGATAGGCGCGGCGATACTCGCCACGCTGGCGAATGCGCCAGCGCTCGCGCAGGACGCGCTGAAAATTGCCATCGGCCAAATCAATAACTGGGAAAACCAGCCGCCCACGCTCGGTCAGGATGCTGGCATCTTTGCAAAGCATAATCTGAAAATGGAAGCGGTCGGCACCCAGGGAGCCGGTGAGACCATTCAAGCGGTGATTTCCGGCAGCGCCGATCTTGGTGCTGGCGTCGGTGTGGCGGGTGCGATGCGCGCCTTCGCAAAGGGAGCGCCGGTGCGCATATTGCTGCCGGCCTTTACCGGTACCGGCGATCTCTATTGGTATGTGAAAGCAGATTCGCCGATCAAGACGGCGAAGGATATTACTGACAAGCACACCATCGCCTATTCGACCAGCGGTTCGTCGAGTAACAATCTGGTGCTAGCGTTCAACCAGGAGCTTGGCGTGAAAGCCAAGCCGACGGCGACCGGTGGCCCTCCCGGCACACTGACGTCCGTCATGAGCGGGCAGATCGACATCGGCTGGGCTGCGCCACCCTTTGGCGTCAAGGAGATCAAGGAAGGCAAGATACGCATTGTCCTGCGCGGCAGCGATGTCCCTTCGCTGAAGGGGCAGACGGTGCGCGCGATCATTGTCAACGCCGATGCGCTGAAGAACAAGAAAGACGCGATCATGCGCTTCGTGAAGGCATATCGCGAAAGCGTGGACTGGATGTATTCCGATCCCAAGGCGATCGCGATGTATGCGCAGAAGATCAAGGCCGACGAGGGGATGCTGAAGGAGTCCATCGCTGAATTCCATCCCAAGAATGCGCTGCAATCCGACAAGATGGCCGACCTTGACGGGGCGGTGAAGGATGCGGTGAAGCTGAAGTTTCTGGACGCTCCCCTGACCAAGGAGCAAGTGACGGAGTTCTTGCAGATTCCTTCGCGTTAAAGCGTTAGGCGTGTCGGACAGCGAGCATGGGATCGCTGCCGACATGCTTTAAGCTGCGATCAAACGGATGCGTAAGCCAATAGGACGTCCACGCTCGGCATGAAGGTCGGCATTTTACGGGCCGCGCAGGACGAGTCTGTATGAAGCTTATTTCTTGCCTGCGGCCGCCGCGCTGATGGCCGCCAGCATATCGTCACGGCCTTTGGTCACCGCGTCCTTGATTTGCGGTTGCCGGCCAAGCTCGCCCAACTGCTGTTGCCGCTCGATCGTGCCGTCCGTCATCAATGGCGTCACGCCAAGCTCGCGCAAGGTGTCGGCGACTTCGCGCATTTCTGCGGCACGCCGAACGCCGTGGCTCACCATCCGTTCGATGTTGTACTCGGAAATCGTGTTCCAATCGAGCGTCGGGTAATTGTTCTTCAGCGATGAGGCGACCTGATCGACGACGCCAGCGCGTTGCGCCGCGAGGAAACATTCCAGCGTCAGCGCCTCGATGCCCTTGATCATGACGCTGCGGACCATCTTGATCGCAGCCGCGTCGCCCGTCTTGTCACCGACGACCTGCGTACGCATGCCGATCGATGTCAGAAGCGGTTCGATGTCCGTCGCGTAGGGACCAGCCAGCATCATCGGTGACTTGTGCCGCGCCGGATGAATTGGCGACACGATCGCGAGATCGACATAACGCGCGGTATCGCCAAGCAACTTCGCGCTGGCCTGCTTGCGTCCGGGCGACACCGAATTGACGTCGAGATAGAACGGCTTCCCCGTCAGGCGCCCGTTCACCGATTGCGCGGCTTCGTGGCTCGATGCCGCCGTCACCGCGGCAATGATGATGTCTGCATCACGTACCGCTTCTGCGGCCGAGGAGGCGACCTTTACACCTGATGCCGTCGCTGCTTCGATGAGCTTTGCGCCGGCGCTCTCCGGAAACAGAATGTCCCAGGCGACGATGTCCGTCACGCCTTCCTCGCGCAGTCCGGCTGCAATAGCCTGGCCCGCTTCTCCGAACCCGACGAAGGAGACGCGCGGCGTCATGCTTCGCCTTTCAGCTTCTTCTGGATGCGCTGGTCGAAGCGTTCGACATTGACAACAACGCGGCTGTGCGTGCCGTCGCCCACTCGCTCCCGATCATCGAATGCTTCCACCCGGAAGGTCACGTTGCGGCCATCGACCTTGGTGACTTCGGCAGTGGCGCGCAAAGTCATGCCGACGGGGGTCGCGGCGTAATGGCCGACGTCGAGATGGGTGCCGAGGCTCTGATGGCCGGGCGGTAACAGGCTCTCGATCGCGTCGAGCGCCGCCGCTTCCATCATGTTGATCATAACCGGTGTGGCCAGCACCCGCACCCGGCCGGAGCCGACACGCGGCGCGGTCTGCTCCTCGCCGACAACGATCTGGGCATGGCCTTTGAGGCCGGGTTTCAGGTTCGAATAATCCGCCATCTGACAATCCTATAGCATTTCCAGCGCGTATTTCTTTTGCGGCGGCGGAAAGGCCCGATCAAGCGCGGCAAGGTTGTCGCCGGTCAGATGCACATCCAGGGCGGCGCGATTATCGCGGACATGGGCCGGATTCGTGGCCTTGGGAATGACGATGGTGCCGTCCCGCCCGAGGAGCCATGCCAGCGCGACCTGAGCGGCGGTGACGCCGTGTTCTTCGGCAATGGCCTTGAGGACCGCGGCGTTCAGCAGTCGGGCCTGTTCGATCGGCGAATAGGCCATGATCGGGATCCTGCGGGTCCGGCACCACGGTACGAGGTCGTATTCGATGCGGCGGCGTTTCAGGTTGTAGAGGACCTGGTTGGTCGCGCAGGCATCGCCACCGGGGAGTGCGACCAGTTTCTCCATGTCATCGGTGTCGAAATTGCTGACGCCCCAGTGGCGGATCTTTCCGTCGCGCTGAAGTTGCTGGAACGCAGCCAGTGTTTCCTGAAGAGGCACGCTACCGCGCCAATGCAGCAGATAGAGATCGATGCGGTCAGTCTGCAGCCTTTTCAAGCTGCGCTCACAGGCCGCGATCGTGCCTTTGCGAGAGGCATTTTCCGGCAGCACCTTGCTGATGAGGAACAGCTCATCTCGCCGACCATCAATGGCCTCGCCGGTGATGTGTTCCGCTTCGCCGTCGCCATACATCTCGGCGCTGTCGATCAGCGTTGCCCCGAGATCGAGCCCGAGCTTCAGCGCGGCGATTTCGTCGCCGCGTTTGCGCCGATCCTCGCCCATCATCCATGTGCCGAGGCCATAGACGGGGATCGGCTCGCCGGAGGGAAGGGAGGTGGTCGGGATGGGTATCACGGGAGTCTAATGCACTGTCGATTTGGAGAAGAGATTGATCACGACGACACCGGCGATGATCAGCCCCAGGCCGAAGATGGCCGCACCGTCGAGTGACTGCCGAAACCAGATCGCACCGATCAGTGAAATCAGAACGATCCCGAGCCCGCTCCAGATGGCATAGGCGATACCGACCGGAATGACCTTGAGGGTCAACGCGAGAAAATAGAAGGACACGCCATAGGCCGCGAAGGTGACGAC
>JAFAFP010000068.1 GCA_023423415.1 Pseudomonadota bacterium
CCCCCTTGCAGGGGGAGGGAGCCGCATCCGTGGCGCTGTCGAAGAGTTTGTTCGCCCTGAGCAATTCTTCAATCGCCGCCATCGCCTCTTCCGGCCTCACAAAGCTCCAGCCCGGCATCTGATTGCGGAACCATGTCACCTGCCGCTTGGCATAGCGGCGCGTATCCATGACCGATCCCTCGATCGCCTCTTCGCGTGAGATTTCGCCGCGCAGAAACCGCCGCAGCCACGGCACGCCATGCGCTTTCATCGACGGCAGCGTTTCCGGCAAATGACGCGCATCCAGCGCACGCACTTCATCCAAGGCTCCCTGTTCGAACATGCCGGCAAATCGCGTCGCAATCCGTTGCTTCAGCTCGGCACGATCGGGATGCAGGAAGATCTTGATGGCGTTCTCTGGATCGATGACGGGCGGCAATCCATCGCGATGCCAATCCGAAATCGGACGGCCGGTCGCCTCAAGCACTTCGAGCGCGCGCAGAATACGCGAGCGGTCGCGCAGCATGATGCGGGCGGCAGCCTCGGGATCGCGACGCGCCAGCTCCGTATGCAATGCCTCCACACCTTGCGCATCGAGACGCGCGCGCAAGCCGTCGCGGATCGCCGGATCGATCGGCGGAATCGCGGCCAACCCCGTCATCAGCGCCTTGAAATAAAGCCCCGTGCCGCCGGCAAAGATCGGTATCCTGCCCGATGGCAGTTCGGCGAGGGTGCGCGCGGCATCGCCAACATAGCGTCCGGCCGAATAATTCTCCGCCGCATCGACATGCCCGAACAGGACATGCGGCACGCGCTGTTCCTCTTCGACCGTCGGCCGCGCGGTGATCACACGCAAATCGCGATAGACCTGCATGGAATCGGCGTTGATCACGGTGCCACCGAACCGCTCGGCCAATGCCATGGCGAGCGCCGACTTGCCGCTGGCGGTCGGCCCTGCAATCAGGATGGCGGTTCGGTTTTGCATGTCTATTTAGATGAGAGGATCGGAGAGGATTGCCCACCGGCCTTGTGGCGCATTGAAGGGACCGCTGCAACCGAGGTAAGATAAAGCCATGAAGCAATCGGTGATTAGTTGCGATGCTGATGTGTTGAGCGGGACGCCTGTCTTTCGGGGCACGCGGGTTCCCGTGCAGACACTGCTCGACTATCTCGAAGGCGGGGAATCGATAGACGATTTCCTCAGCGGCTTTCCGTCCGTCACACGCGCTCAAGTCATCGCATTCCTGGAAGAAGCGAAAGACAGAGCAATCGAAGCTGCCTCGTGAGAGTGCTGCTTGACGAATGTGTCGATTGGCGCTTCGCGCGCGATATCATTGGTCACGATGTCAGGACCGTCCGGCAGGAGGGTTGGACAGGCTTCAAAAACGGTGAGTTGCTCAAGCTTGCCACAAGCCGGTTTGACGTCTTTGTCACCCTCGACGGCAATCTTCCCTACCAGCAAAGAATTGACCGAACTCAGATTGCAATCGTCATCCTCAAAGCAAGGACCAGCCGGTTGCCGGACGTCCGGTTACTCGCGCCCGGCTTGCTCGCCGCGCTTCCGCAAATGGTACCCGGGACCATCAAACTCATCGACAACTAGAGCGATCTTGCCGCTGGCGGTCGGCCCTGCAATAAGCACCGCTCTTGTCACCCGGTCGAAGCTCCCATGACCCACGTTGCCACCCTGATCGCCCATCCCAATGGTCTTGGCGAAGACGCGCTGATCCGCGCCCGTGCGGCGCTGCCGGACGCCGCCGAACCGCAATGGCTCGATCCGGGGATCGCCGCCGATATTGCCTTTAGCCTGGATGAAGGCGTTGACCAACGGGCGGTTGCCGACGAATTGCGCGAGATCCTGTCGGGCAAGCCGATCGACGTCGTGGTGCAGCCGGTCGCGCACCGTCGCAAGAAGCTCCTGGTCGCCGACATGGACTCCACCATGATCGGCCAGGAATGCATCGACGAACTGGCCGATCTGGTCGGCCTGAAAGCGCTCGTCTCCGGCATCACCGAGCGCGCCATGCGTGGCGAGATCGCATTCGAGCCGGCCCTGCGCGAACGGGTCGCGCTGCTGAAGGGCCTGCCGGTCACCGTGGTTGACGAGGTGATCGCCGAACGCATCACGCTGATGCCCGGCGCCAAATTCCTGGTGAACACCATGCGCAAGAATGGCGCGCATGCCTGTCTCGTCTCGGGCGGCTTTTCGCTGTTCACGCAGAATGTCGCGGACCAGATCGGCTTTGACGAAAACCACGCCAACACGCTGCTGGTCGAACACGGCAAGCTGACCGGCTTCGTCGAGGAACCGATCCTTGGCCGTGAAGCCAAGCTCGACACTCTGCTTGAGCTGTCGCGCTATCTGCAGCTTCCGCTCGAGAAAACGCTGGCGGTCGGCGACGGCGCCAACGACCTGGCGATGATCGAGCGCGCAGGTCTTGGTATCGCGTATCATGCCAAGCCCGCGGTCGCGGCGGCCGCCGATGCACATATCGACCACGGCGATCTCACCGCGCTGCTCTACTTGCAGGGCTATCGGCGCGAAGAGTTCGTCGAGGAATTTCTGAGTAACACCGAGGCTGATTAGTCCGACCTCATACTGAGGAGCACCGCAAAGCGGTGCGTCTCGAAGTGCGAGGTCGGCCCCATCTTTCGAGACGGGCGCTCTGCGCCCTCCTCAGGATGAGGCCGAAAACGCTACTGCAATCCCAGTGTCACGAATCGCACTTCACCTTCGGGATTGGCCACCAGCAGCAGCGCCAGCTTGCGGCCGTCCTTCTTCAGCTTGTCGATCCGCTTCTGGAAGTCCTCGGTGTTGGCGACCGCTTCCTGCGCCACCTCGACGATCACGTCTCCGGCCGAGAGCCGCTTGTCGGCGGCTGCCGAATTCTGGTCGATCGCGGTGATGACCACGCCCTTGACGCTATCCTTGATCTTGTAGCGCGACCGCAGCTCCGGCGAGATGTTGGCGAGGTCGAGACCCAGCGCCTTCTTCACGACGGACTTTTCCTTGTCGGCCGGCGCGTCGCGTTCGATCGAGGCGGGCTTGGCCTTCTCGGAATCGTCCAGACGGCCGAGCTTGACTGTCTTCTTCTCTTCCTTGCCCTTGCGGACGATGACGATCTCGACGTCCTTGCCGACGGCCGTATCGGCAACAATACGCGGCAGATCGCGCATTTCCTTAATGTCGCGGCCGTCAAACCTGATCACGATGTCGCCCGCTTCGATGCCGGCCGGCTTGGCCGGGCCCTTGTCATCGACGCCTGCGATCAAGGCGCCGCGCGCCTGCTTCAGGCCGAGGCTTTCTGCGATATCGTCGGTCACCTGCTGAATGCGAACGCCGAGCCAGCCGCGCCGCACTTCCTTGAATTCGCGCAACTGATCGATCACGCCCATCGCGACCTTCGACGGCACAGCAAAGCCGATGCCGATCGAACCGCCTGACGGCGAGATGATCGCGGTGTTCACGCCGATCACTTCGCCATTGAGGTTGAACAGCGGACCACCCGAATTGCCGCGATTGATGGCGGCGTCAGTCTGGATGTAGTTGTCATAAGGTCCGGAATTGATGTCGCGATTGCGCGCCGAGACGATGCCGGCGCTGACCGAGCCGCCAAGGCTGAACGGATTGCCGATTGCAATCACCCATTCGCCGAGCCGCAGCTTGTCGGAGTCGCCGAACTTCACCGCCTTCAACGGCGCGTCCGGCTTGATCTGCAACAGCGCGATATCGGTCTTGGTGTCCCGGCCGACAACTTCCGCCTTCAGGCGCGAACCGTCGTTGAACACCACCGTGATTTCTTCCGCATCGGCAATGACGTGATTGTTGGTCACGACGAGACCATTGGCGTCGATCACAAAACCGGAGCCAAGCGACGAGGTGCGGCGCGGCGCACGGTCACGATTCTGCTCGCCCTGCTGACCTTGCTGCCCCTGCTGTCCCTGACGGCCGCCTTGGCCACCCGGCCCTCCCTGCCCGCCACGGCGGTTTTCAAAGAAGTCCTTGAAGAAGTCCTCGAATGGCGATCCGGGCGGGACCTGCGGGCCGGCCCCTGGACCGGTGCGGCTGTTCCCCTCCACCCGTTGCGATGTCGAGATATTGACCACCGCGTCGATGACGGTTTCGGCCACGTCCGCAATATTTTCCGGGCCCCGTGCCTGCGCGGGACCGGCAAGTGCGAGCATCGTCGCGGCTGCGATGCCGGCTAGCAAAGGCTTGCGGCAAGCGCTGAAAGGCATTGCGAATAGAGCCGTCATGGACGCGACATCTCCTGAATACTGTCCCGAAAAGCTTGCCTGACACTGCCCGCGTCCGTTTGGCGAAGCAAGGGCAATACCGGACACGAGACAGGGGCCCGATTGGGGCGGAATCACGGCCCCTTCCGACCCTCGTTCCGGGCATTCCGGCCCCGGCATTGCACGCCATGACGCCATGTCCCTGACGCGTCATGTCCCTGGCGTCATGGCCTTGCCGGCATATCCCTGGCGGCACGCCTTCATGCGTCCCGAGGATCAGAACTTAGATAGGATGTTAGCCGCGCACCAACCAGATCACGACTATGCCAACCACCGCGAAAACGATGCCGACAACGCGCAACTGATGATCGGGCGTCTCCATGACGCTGGCCATGGCCTGTTTTGCGGCATTCGGAAATGCCGCAAACAGCAAACCTTCCAGCGCCAGAACAAGGCCGATCGCGACAACAAGGTCCCACATCGAGTGTCGCGTCCGGTTGTTTCGACTACCTCGTGGCGGACGGCGCAGGTTGCGCCGATGACGCGCTACCCGGAGCCCGCCCCGACGGATCGACAAAGAACCGGAAGAATTCCGAATCCGGCTTCAACACCATGCGGGTGTCGTTGTGGCCGAGACCGTTTTCATAAGCCTGCAGCGAACGATAGAAGTTGAAGAATTCGGGGTCCTTGTTGAACGCCTCGGCGAAAATACGGTTACGCAGGGCGTCGCCCTCGCCGCGGACCTGCTCGCCCTTGGCGTTGGCTTCAGCCAGTAACACGGTCACGTCGCGGTCGGCGCGCGAGCGGATTTCCTGGCCGCGCTGCGATCCCTGAGCGCGGAATTCCGCAGCCTCGCGCTGACGCTCGGTTTGCATCCGCTGATAGACCGCCTGGCTGTTCTGCTCGGGCAGGTCGGCGCGGCGAATCCGGACGTCGACGACATTGATGCCGAAGCGCTCGGCCTCACGATCGAGCTGCTCGCGGATCCGGCCCATCAGCGCCGACCGCTCGTCACGCACGACATGCTGGAACGAGGATTCGCCAAGCACGCGACGCAGCGCCGAGTTCAGCAGCGTCGACAATTGCGAATTGGCCGCCGGGACCGTCTGGATCGCCTGATAGAAGCGCAGCGGATCGACGATCCGGTAACGCGCGAAGGCATCAACCACCAGACGCTTCTGGTCGGAGGCGATGATTTCCTGCGTCGGATTCTCAAGGTCGAGAATGCGCTTGTCGATGTAGATGACGTTCTCGATGAACGGCACCTTGAAGTGAATGCCCGCCTGCGTGACCACGTAGCGAGGGTCGCCCAAGCGCACGACCAGCGCCTGTCTGGTCTCCGGCACGGTGAAGATCGATGCATATCCGACGATCGCCGCGATCACGGCGAGCACCGCCAGAACGCCGCCAGTAACTCCAAGTCTCATGGCTCTGTCCCCTTAGCGGCGCGGCTGTTGCTGTTGGACTTGCGGCTGCTGCTGCGACGGCTGCGACGGACGCGGCCGCGACAACTCGTTGAGCGGCAGATACGGCACGACGTTGCTACCGTTTCCGCCGACGCCCGGATCCAGGATGATCTTGTCGGTGCCAGCGAACAGACGCTCCATCGTCTCGAGATACATGCGCTGGCGCGTAACCTGCGGCGCCTTGGCATATTCATCGAGCACCTTGTTGAAGCGTGCGGTCTGACCGGTCGCATCGGCGACGGTCTGCTCGCGATAGGCTTCGGCATTCTGCTGGATCTGCGCCGCACGGCCGCGCGCTTCCGGCACGATCCGGTTGGCATAGGTCTGCGCTTCGTTCTGGGCGCGTTCAAGATCGGCGCGCGCCGCCTGAACGTCGCGGAAGGCGTCGATCACCTGTGCCGGCGGATCGACCTTCTGCATCTGCACCTGCGCGACCAGGATGCCGGACTTGTAGTCATCCAGCGTCTTCTGCATCAGATCGTGCACGGCGGTTTCGATATTCTGCCGTGCGCCCGTCAACACCGGCTGGATGTTGGAGCGGCCGATCACTTCGCGCATCGCGCTCTCGGCCACCGCCTTCACCGTGCCTTCCGGATTCTGGATGTTGAACAGATACTCGGCCGCACCGTCCGGCTTGATCTTCCACAGCACGGCGAAATCCACATCGACGATATTCTCGTCGCCGGTCAGCATCAGGCTTTCTTCCGGCACATCGCGCATGGTCGTGCCGCGGCGGAGGTCTTCCACCTGACGCATGCCGACATCGATCCGGTTGATGCGCTCGACATTGGGCGTGAGCACGCTCTCGATCGGATACGGCAGATGATAGTTCAGGCCCGGCGCGGTATCGCGCACATGCTTGCCAAAGCGCATCACCACGCCGAGTTCACCGGGCTGCACCCGGTAGAAGCCGGAAAAGCCCCAGACCACCAGCGCGGCGAGCAGCAGCAGCGCGATGCCGCGGCCACCGAAATTGCCGCCGCCGGGCAGCACGGTCTTCAGCTTGTCCTGGCTGCGGCGCAGCAGGTCCTCGAGGTCGGGCGGGGTCGATCCACCGGGCGATTGCGGCCCCGATCCCCACGGTCCCTTCGGACCCGAACCCCAAGGGCCACCACCACCGCCCTGATTGCTCCACGGCATACTCGTCTCCTTAGGCGCCATCGGGCGCCCGTTGTTCCGGCGGGGTTATAGGGGAGCCACAAGTCCCTTACAACGCGCGTTCATGACGCGCCCAACCCTTGGTCGTTCCGGCGCTGATAACTGACAATAGTAAAGCCATACTCATCGTCGGGACCCTGCGGATGCGGCTTTCGCTCGACTTCGCGCCAGATCGCCGGATCGATCGCAGGAAAGTAGGTATCGCCGGCCGGATTTGCATGGACCTGCGTCAAGACAATCCGGTCGGCCAGCGGCATGGTCTGAATGAAGATCTCCGTGCCGCCGATGACGGCGATCTCGTTGGCGCCGCGTCGCAAGGCATCGCCCCGCGCCGCCGCCAGCGCCTGGTCCAGCCCGGTCGCGACAAGAACACCGGGGGCGGCGAAATCATCCCGACGGGTCACGACAATATTCGTGCGTCCGGGCAGTGGCCTGCCGATCGAGACATAGGTCTTGCGCCCCATCACCACCGGCTTGTTCATGGTGACGGACCGGAAATATCTGAGGTCGGACTTGATCCGCCATGGCAACTGGTTGTCGCGGCCGATGACATTGTTCTCGGCGACCGCGACGACGAGAACGATCGGCACATGCGTTGACGTCAACGCTCGGCTCACACCGCCACCTGCGCCTTGATATGCGGATGCGGTGCGTAGCCTTCGAGCGTGAAATCCTCATAGCGGAACGAGAACAGGTCTTTCACCGCCGGATTGATCGTCATCTTGGGCAGCGCATGCGGCGCGCGCGACAATTGCAAATGCGCCTGCTCGACATGATTGAGATAGAGATGTGCGTCGCCGAGCGTATGGATGAATTCGCCGGCTTTAAGTCCGGCAACCTGCGCCACCATCATGGTGAGCAGCGCATAGGATGCGATGTTGAACGGCACGCCGAGAAATATGTCGGCCGAGCGCTGATAGAGCTGACAGGAAAGCCGGCCTTCCGCGACATAGAATTGAAACAGGCAATGGCATGGCGGCAGCGCCATCCTCTCGATGTCGGCCGGATTCCAGGCCGTGACGATCAGGCGGCGCGAATCCGGGTTGCGCTCAAGATCGCGCAGCAGGTTCTTGATCTGATCGATGGTGCCGCCATCGCGCGCCGGCCATGAGCGCCACTGCCGGCCATAGACCGGGCCGAGATCGCCGTTCTCGTCAGCCCATTCGTCCCAGATGGTGACGCCATGGTCGTTGAGGTATTTGACGTTGGTGTCGCCCTGCAGGAACCACAGCAGCTCATAGACGATCGACTTCAGATGAAGCTTCTTGGTGGTGACCATCGGAAAGCCGTCGCGCAGATCGAACCGCATCTGATGGCCGAACACCGAGCGCGTCCCGGTTCCGGTGCGATCACGCTTTTCCACGCCGTGCGCCAGCACGTGTTCCATCAGGTCGAGATATTGCCGCATCTAGCTTGTTCCGTAAGGACCGGGCCGCAATTGTATCAAAGCATTCAGCCGCATACCGGCAAGGTTATCCGATTCCCCACATGAAAAAGGGGCAGCCTGAGCGGCTGCCCCTTTTCCTCATCGGTATCCGGTGACGCTTACTGCGTGATGCCCGACGCCTGAATGACCGGCGTCCAGCGGGCGATCTCGCTCTCCACCAGCTTGTTCAACGCGGCCTGACCACGGCGATCCGGTCCCGGGATGTCGCTGCCGAGAGCGAGCAGACGCTTGCGCACGCCCTCGTCGTCGAGCGCCTTGGAGAGCGCATCCGACAGCTTGTCGAGAGCCTCTTTCGGCGTGCCCTTCGGCGCAAACAATGCGTTCCATGCCGACACGTCGAATTTCGGCAGGCCCGCTTCCTTCGTGGTCGGAACGTCCGGCAAAGCCGGATTCCGCTCGGGCGTGCCGATCGCATAGGCTTTGACATTACCCGCCTGGATTTGCGGAACCAGATTGACGATCTGATCGCACATGTAATCGACCTGTCCACCCACCAGCGCATTCAGCGCCGGGCCGGTCCCCTGGAACGGAATCATTGTCGGCTTCACGTCCAGCAATGAATTCAGCAACAGGCAGCTCGTGAACGAGACCGAGCCGACGCCGGCATGGGCCATGTTGACCTTGTCGGTATTGGCTTTCACGTAGGCGATGAATTCCTTCAGATCCTTCGCCGGAAAGTCCTTCTTGGCGACGATCAGCACCGGCGTGCCGGCGGCCAGACCGATCGGCTCGAAGTTCTTGGTCGGGTGATAGGCCAGCTTCGGATACAGCGGCACGGCAGCCGCGTGCGTTCCCATGTGCCCCATGATGATGGTGTAACCATCCGGCGCGGCCCGCATGGCGCGGGTGCTGGCGGTCGTGCCGCCGGCGCCGACGATGTTTTCGATCACGAGCTGCTGGCCGAGCGTCTTCGACATGTTCTCGGCGACGATCCGGGCGATGATGTCGGTCGGGCCACCGGCCGCGAACGGCACGATCAGGGTGATCGGACGGGCGGGATAATTCTGGGCCTGCGAAGGTGCGATCATCGCGCCGAGCGCAAGCAAGCCGGCAGCAGCCCCGGCCAGACGAGTGAAAAGACGCATTCAACTTCCTCCCTTACGCGTTTGCCGACAGTTTCCGCCTCGACGAGAGCCATCCGGCCGAGGTCCAACTACCAGCTTAAAGTATTTGGGCGGCGTTTCACCGGAAACGCCCCCCAAAAAAAAGCTCGCAAAAAGGCTAGGTCAGCCCTCTTCGACGAACACCTCGTCGCGCTTTTTGCGGATCATCGGCAGCACCGCGATGATGAAGATGACTGCCGAAAACGCCAGCAAGGCTCCCGAAATCGGGCGGGTGATGAACACGCTCCAGTCACCGCGCGCGATCAGCATGGCGCGGCGCAGGTTTTCCTCCATCAGCGGGCCCAGCACGAAGCCGAGCAGCATCGGGGCTGGCTCGAAATCATGTTTCACCAGCCAGTAGCCGACCAGCGCGAAAGCCGCTGTCAGGTACACGTCCGTCGGCGAATTGTTCACCGAATAGATGCCGATGCAGCAGACGATCAGGATCGTCGGATACAGCAGGCGATAGGGAACGCGCAGCAGCCGGACCCACACACCCACCAGCGGCAGATTGATGACGAGCAGCATCAGGTTGCCGAACCACATCGAGGCGATCATGCCCCAGAACAGTTCGGGCTGCTTGGTCATCACCTGCGGACCGGGAACGATGCCGTGAATCGTCATCGCGCCGACCATCAGCGCCATCACCGGATTCGGCGGGATGCCGAGGGTGAGCAGCGGGATGAACGAAGTCTGTGAGGCTGCGTTATTGGCCGTCTCGGGACCCGCGACGCCTTCGATGGCACCGCGGCCGAACCGCTCCGGATGCTTCGATAGCTTCTTCTCGAGCGTATAGGCCGCGAAGGCTGCGATCACCGAACCGCCGCCCGGCAGGATGCCGAGACACGCGCCAAGCGCCGTACCGCGGCCGATCGCCGGCGCCGCCGCTTTCAGATCTTCGCGGGTCGGCAGCAGGCCGGAAATCTTGGCCTGAACGATATCGCGGTTATGCGTAACCTCGAGATTGCGAAGCACCTCGGCAAAACCGAACACGCCCATGGCGACGACGGCGAAGTTGATGCCATCGGCGAGTTCAGGGATGTTGAAGTTCAGCCGCCCTGCTCCGGTTTCAAGATCGGAGCCGACCATCGACAGCACGAGGCCGACGAGAATCATCGCAACCGCCTTGACCACCGATCCCTTGGCCAGAACCACAGCCAGGATCAGGCCGAGGACCATCAGCGCGAAGTATTCGGCAGGACCGAACATCAGCGCGACGCTGGTCAACGGCGCAGCTGCCGCTGCAATCACCACGGTGGCGACACAACCGGCGAAGAACGAACCGATGGCTGCAATCGCGAGCGCGGGACCGGCACGGCCTTGCAAGGCCATCTGGTGGCCGTCGAGCGTGGTCACCACACTCGCGGACTCGCCCGGGATATTGACGAGAATGGCGGTGGTCGAACCACCGTACATCGCGCCGTAATAGATGCCGGCAAGCATGATCAGCGCGCCGACCGGCGGCAGGCCATAGGTGATCGGCAGCAGCATGGCAATCGTCGCAACCGGACCAAGGCCGGGGAGAACGCCGATCAACGTGCCGACAAGCGCGCCGACGAGACACAGAAGAAGATTTTGCACCGATGCAGCAACGCTGACGCCGAATGCAAGGTTGTTAATGAGGTCCATCATGACGGGGTCACCGCGGCCAGAGCTGAAGCGGAAGGTTGAGCCCGTAGATAAACAGCGCCACGCTGGCGGCCGTCAGAATCGCGGACCAGATAACGCTCTCGATCCACCGCACATCCTTGTTGGCGGCGGCGGCGATCATGAGCGTCAAGAAAGCAGCGATGACGAGTCCGAGCGGGCGAACAGTCGCGCCAAAAAAGAGCACCGATGCGATGAACAGCGCCGGTGCGCGGATTCCCCATCGCTCCAGCGGCGGTCCGTAAGTGATCAGGCCGCTGACAGCAATGATGATCGATACGGCGGCAAGCATCCCGCCGAACAGGCGCGGCGCCGTGCCGGGACCGAACGCGAAGCCCTTCGTCCCTGGAAGGTCGCTACCCGCCCATAACGAAAACAAGGCAACCGCAAGCAATGCGATGCCGCCCCAAAAGTCCTGCGGGTTTCGAATGAAGCCGGTAGCTCGTGCTTCGCCCGGCTGTCCTACGCCATCAGCCATGCGCCCTCCCCAAACTCGTAGAAATACAGTGCCCCTCTCGGGTCTTTCGCCCAAGCTGATGCTCTTGTCTAGCAGTTAGAGTCGTTTTCTAGAAGAAACAATTGTGGGTGACGGGCTTTTAGCAGCGCTATTCCCCCGACAATTACGACGTCAATAAAGACCCGTCGCAGCTTCATCTTTGTGAAAATCAGATTCCCGCCGTCACAGCGGCGACGACAACAACGATGATGATGCTGTGTCGCTGCAGACGGGAACAATGTCGGCGTGGCTCGCAATTCTCAATGCTGCAGTGCGAGGGCAGCACCAAATTTTGACGATGAAACCGAGGAGGCGCATCGGCGTCGCAACCGATGCGATAGACACGTCTGCAATACCCGCAAACTCACGTCGCTACCGTCCCGTCGCTCATCGTGACTTGGTCAGTCGCGAACATGAAAGGAATTGCGAGAGCGAGAAGGCTCCGCTGCAAGTCTCTGCGGTCATCCATTCTCTCATTGACGATCCATCGCCGCACACAGGGCAGGATCATTCCGAAGCCGGATACGAAAACCTGGCGAAGCCGCAAAGGCGGCCACAATCGAAACACGAAGGCGGTTCGGAAGTCCCGGCCATGGGGAGCTGACGATGCGCCATCCCGCGCTCGCAGATCATCGCCGATGGTTTTTGCCGAGCTTGCGGCCGATCTCATAGCTCGCGCTCGATGCCGGACGCGAGCTATCGCATGTCTACGAGCATGAACGATGCGCTGACGCCGGCCCGCACGGGCCGAACGTGCCCGCGTGGCAACGATTTCCACCGGCGTTAGGATTTTTTTCATGTGAAACGCCAGCGCTCTTCCCTCGCGGGCGCGACGCACTTATATTCCCTCTGCCGGTGCAAGCCGGCTATGGCGATAAACGGGCCTCGCAATAAACCTTTCGGACCCGGGGGCAGTACCCGGCGCCTCCACCAAAGCCCGCCTCAAAGGTCATCTTTGACGGGTTTTGGCGGGGGCGAAACAGGATCGACGAGGGCGTAAAGGTTGTTCTTTCGCTCGGCATGGTACCGCCGATATCGGGCCAATCGTATAGTTGCCAATGACAACTATGCTCCGGTTGCTCAGGCTGCGTAACGCGGTCTGTAATACCGAACTAAAGCCCTAACGGGTTAAGCTCCGTTAGGCGGGGTTCGGAGGCACCTGGCAACAGAAGCCTCCACTCGCTCCCGTTTTTCCTTGTCACGGCTTTAACAAGGCTTGTGCTGACGCAGCAGAGCCTTCGGGGTAAATTGGCGTGACGATTCTAACGACGATCTCTCATGGCCATTGATCACATTCGCTACGATCTCCTTGCTCAGGACGCGCTACGCGGCCTTGTCCGCCGCGTCATGACCGACACCGCGAAAAGCGGCCTGCCCGGCGAGCATCATTTCTCCATCACCTTCCGCACCGGCGACGAAGGCGTGCGGCTGTCGCCACGGCTGCGCGAACAATTTCCCGACGAGATGACCATCATTCTTCAGCACCAGTTCTGGGATCTGAAAGTGAATGACACCGGCTTTGAAGTCGGCCTGTCTTTCGGCGGCATTCCGGAAAAGCTGACCGTACCCTTCACCGCGATCAAGAGCTTCTTCGATCCGTCGGTGCAATTCGGCCTCCAGTTCGAAACCATCGAGGTCGAGCCGGAGAATGCGAACACGCCACCGGCGAGCGAAAGCGCCGAAAGCACATCGGCGACCGTGACCGCCATCCCCGCGCCGGAAGCAGAAAAGCCGGAAAAGCCGACCGATGACGATCCCTCCGGCGGCAAACCGTCAGGCGAAGTCGTGCGGCTTGATCGCTTCCGGAAGAAATAATTTAAAGAAATGCGCAAAGGCCTGATCAATGATCAGGCCTTTATCCTTCCAGCTATTCCAAATCTCCAAGCTTTCGCGCGTGGCGCCTTGCGCGTTACAATTACGCATGAGCAAAACCCGCACAGAGACTGATAGCTTCGGCCCCATCGAGGTTGCTGACGATCGCTATTGGGGCGCGCAGACCCAGCGCTCACTCGAGAATTTCCGCATTGGCGGCGACCGCATGCCGGAGCCGCTGATCCGCGCCTTCGGCATCGTCAAACGGGCCGCCGCCGAAACCAACATGAAGCTCGGCTCGCTCGACAGCAAACGCGGCAAGGCCATCATCGCTGCCGCGCAGGACGTGATCGACGGCAAGCTCAACGATCATTTTCCGTTGGTCGTGTGGCAGACCGGCTCCGGCACGCAGACCAACATGAACCTCAATGAGGTCATCGCCAACCGGGCAAACGAGATGCTCGGCGCGCCGCGCGGCAGCAAGACGCCGGTGCATCCGAACGACCAGGTCAATATGAGCCAGTCGTCGAACGACAGCTTTCCGACCGCGATGCATATCGCGGCGGCGCTCGAGATCGCGAATGTGCTGATCCCTTCGCTCGAACATCTGCATGCGGCACTGCAGGAGAAGGAAAAGGCCTTCGCCAGGATTGTGAAGATCGGCCGCACGCACACGCAGGATGCGACGCCGCTGACGCTCGGTCAGGAATTTTCCGGCTATGCGGCGCAGGTGAAGTTCGGCATCGCCCGAATCAAGTCCGCGATGAAGGAACTTTATCCGCTGGCGCAGGGCGGCACCGCCGTCGGCACCGGTCTCAATTCAAAGCCGGAATTTGCAAAGCAGTTCGCGCAGCACGCGGCGGCGCTCGCCAAGCTGCCGTTCGTGAGCGCCCAAAACAAGTTCGAAGCGCTAGCCTCGCATGATGCCTATGTTTTCGTGCATGGCGCGCTGAACGCCATGGCGACCGGCCTGTTCAAGATCGCCAATGACATCCGTCTGCTCGGGTCCGGCCCACGGTCCGGTCTTGGCGAATTGATCCTGCCGGAGAACGAACCGGGCTCGTCGATCATGCCCGGCAAGGTCAATCCGACCCAGGCCGAGGCGCTGACGATGGTGTGCTGCCAGGTGTTCGGCAATCACACGACGATCACCGTGGCGGCGAGCCAGGGCCATTTCGAGCTGAACGTATTCAAGCCGGTGATCGCATTCGCGATGTTGCAATCGACGCGCCTGATGGCCGATGCGGCCCGGTCCTTCACCGATAACTGCGTGGTCGGCATCCAGGCCAACGAGCCCCGCATCCGTGAACTGATGGAGCGCTCCCTTATGCTGGTGACGGCGCTGGCCCCCACCATCGGGTATGACAATGCCGCCAAGGTTGCCAAGCTGGCGCACCAGAATGGGACAACCCTGAAGGAGGAGGCCGTCAAGGGCGGTTTCGTGACCGCGGACGAGTTTGACAAGCTGGTCCGACCCGAGAAAATGACCCGCCCGCATTGATTGTTTTTGACCAGCGCGCGATCATACCGTGTCGTCGAGACCCCACTTTACGTGGACGACATAACTCATTTTTCATCGAAAATAATTCCGCCGCGCCCGCGCCACGCTAATGGCACAATCAACGGCCCGTATGTGCGCATTGATCGTGGAGGTCCGTGGGGGTTTCTAACGGGCTTCTGCTGAGTTGTAGATGGGCGACGTCTTTAATCTTCGACTGGAAAGGAAGAAACGCGCGCGGCAGCGCGAAGCGGATAACGCTGCAGCACGTCGACTATTCCATGGTCGATCAAAGACGGAGCGCAAAACGGAAGGGGCGCAACGTGACAAGTCTGCAAACATTCTCGACGGGCACCGGCTTGGAAGTGGAGAGGCCAATGAAGTCGCCGGTCGTGAAACGATCGATCGTGATCGCGGGGCACAAGACTAGCGTCAGTCTCGAAGATGCGTTCTGGAAAGGGCTCAAGGAAATCGCCGACGAGCGCAGCATGACGCTGTCGGACATTGTCGCGAGCATCGATTCGCAACGTCGTCATGGCAATCTGTCATCGGCGATTCGTCTGTTCGTGCTGGACCACTACCGTTCATTGTCGGGGGACAAGAACGGGCACGGCGACAGCATGCTTCGCAGCATGCCGTGACACGACAAGATCTTGGGCCGATGGTCCAAGATCTTACGCGGGAACGATCCCGCCGATCAGAGCATGGCAACCCCCTGTGGGTATCATGCTCTGACGACCCCCTCACCGGAATAACGGCTGCGGCTGTGGTGGGGGAGGATGCCCGATCGGTTGGGGAAATGGATTCCCCGTTGCCGGTGGCACAGAAGACGCGCGCGGCGCGCTCTCCACACGATGCGGAACCCGTCGCCGGTCACCGGCAGTCGGCTTGATTTCGACCGGAGGCGGCAGTGGCTCGAGAGCCGGTTGTGACCCGGGCTGCGATGCCTGCGGTTGCGGCGTCGGCCTACGGGGCGGAAGCACTGGCGTATTTTCAGGCAAAGCCGAAGTTTCTTCATCGTCGGGTTTCACGGCGGCTTCTGCCGGTCGGCCTTGCTCCAGCGCCTCGATCCGCTTGGCCTGCTGGTCGACCGACCGCAGCGCCAGCCAGCCAATCAGCGCCGAGACATCCAGCGTTCGTTCTGGCGCCGCCACAGGCCCGCGCAAGAGGACCAACAGTTCCGGCCGCAACGCAGCGCCGGCGACAGGCGCTCCCGTCAGCGCCAACCGCGTATCGATCCGCGCATCGGCCAGATTGTATGATCCGGTCACGGCGAGATCGGCGGCCTGGCTGTTCGCTGTGAATGTCTCGATCCGCGCAATGCCGCCGGCGATCGCCAGCGATGCATCGGCGCTATCGATCGAGAGCGAGCCAGCATCGAGCGCCCGCCCGACGACATCACGAATCCGCGGAGCATCGAGCGGCAAGCCCTGATCGACACTGCGCATCGCGACCGAGAATGCACTCGGATCAAGCGCCGCAAGGCGTGCTTTCTCCAGAGTCAGCATGCCCCCGCCATTCAACGAGCCGATAAGGGCGCGCGGACTCAAGCCCGCTCCTTCGAACTGCACATTGAGCGTCGCACGGCCGACGAGTGGCCCCTGAGCGGCGGCAAAGAGAAGCTGCGACGCATCAGTTCCTTTGACAACAACCTGACCCTGTATGCCGATGCCATCCGCGCCGCGCCGCAACGTCACATCCGCATTCGCCCTTCCACCAAGCAGATCTCCCTCGAGCGGCGCTGCCTTGACCTGGTTCGGCGAGAAACGAAAGGTCGTGCGAACGTTCGACGCCGTGAGTGAAGGCGATAAGACTGCCTTGGCCGCTTCCATTTTCAGTTCGCCGCCAAGCGGCGGCAGAGCAGACGGAGAGAACGGCGTTTCATTCCACTTGTCGTTCGGTGACTTCTTCGCCGTATCCAGCCCCGTCAACGCCGCAAAAAGCGCAGCAACATCGACTGCGTCGGCCTTCAACTCGCCGTCAACCATCGGCACTTCGCTGAAAGCGAGACCGAGCCGTCCGCGCAATCCGGTCCCCGCAATCGACCCGGACAGGTTATCGAGTTTTACACCCAACGCATCTGTCTTCACGCTGGTGCGCAGCATCACCGGGACGGCTTTCCGATCCAGCAGCACGTCGGCTTTGCCAACGGTAATGTCGAGCGCTGCTCGTCGCGCATCCTCGGCAAATGGCCGGATCATGCCATTCGCGCGTGCGTCGAGATTGGCGGAGACAATGCGCGTATCGAGCCGCATGTCACCGTCGCGCTTGCCTTGCAGCGAGACCGTGTAAGTGCCCGGTTGCCGCGGCACCGAAACCCATTTGTCGGCCGCCGCAAGCGTCACCAGCGCATTCACATCGGCGGCGTCAAGTGATGCGTCAAGCGTGATGTCCGCCTGTCCGATCTCGTTCCATTGTCCGGTCAGCGACGATTTCAGATTGACCTGCGTAGAACCGAGCGTACCGCCAACCGTCACATTCGCGCGACTCGCTTTGCCCGAGGGTTCAACTGTGATGGTGCCTGCGAGCTTGGCCGGCGCCGCCACTGCCGCCGTCCGCTCCAATGAGCCGAGCCAAGCTGGCGCCGCACGCTCGGCAAGCGACGCCAGAACGGTGGGGTCACGCATGTCGAGATTGAAGGTGAGACTGCCACGTGGCGTCTGCGACTTGAGATCGATGCGGCCCGTGCTGTCGATCGAAAGACCCGCCAAATCACCGACAGCGAGCCTCTCGACCGTCAGACCGTCAGCATTCAGCGCCAACTTGACGTCGGCCTTCCCCGCATCGATACCCGCAAATCGGATGCGCCCGAGCGCCAGCGAAAGCGCGACGTCGTCCGGACGATCCAGATCGGCAATCGCCTTCGCTGATCCTGCAAACTGCATCAGCGCATCGAGATCGATCTCGTCCGCCCGCAATCGCAGATCGAAACGGCTGCGCTGGTTCGGCTCCGTCGCGGCAACATAGAAAAAATCGCCATCGAACGTTTTGCGGTCGAATTCCGCGCGCATCCGCTCCAGCGCAACCTTACCGGCACTCAATGTCAGATCGCCTCGCATGCGGGCCGGGCGCGACGGCACTTCCACAACAGCGCGCCCCTCGAGCCACTCCCCGAACGCACGCGGATCATTCGACGTGACATCCACCGGGCCGACAAACGACAAGCGATCGCCGTCGGTATGGATCTGCCCGCTCGCCTGCACTTGCGTCATGCCCGGCCCGCGCGCTTCGAAGCCGCTCAGGGTCGCCGCGCTGCCACCAATCTCGATATCGCCGCGCACATTCTGCAGCGTGCCGCCGCCCAGCGTGACCAGATCGATGCCGAAGCCGATCTGCGTCGGAAGCGGTGGCGGAGCCATGTCGCCGGCCACCGACAGCACGGCTGCTATCGCCGTGCGCGGCGGCAGATTGGCGTGGCCGGTGGCGGCCAGCAATTTGTCGGCGTCAAGCTGACGCGCCGAGAGCACGACATCGAGGCGCGGCTTGGCGCCGAATTTGGCTTCCGCGGTGCCCGTCAGTTTGAGTGCGCGTTCTTCGGGGCCGTACAGAAACTCGACCTGCTCGAACAAGGCATTCGCTGCCGTCGCCTTCACGCGGCTGGTGATGCGCCAGGGTTCGACCAGAGCCAGATCGCGCTTGTTGAGCTTGTCGCCTTTTCCAGATGCCAGTCGTCGCGTCAGCGTCGCCTGGCCCTCGAAGCGAGGAATACCAGTTTCGGTCGTGAGCACGCCTTCAACATCGGCGGTGACCGGGCGGTCGGCTGGATCAATGCTAAGCCGGATCCGCGAACCGTTGGCTTCCGGCCGCGCCGCCGAGATCCGGTAACTGTAGAGCCCACCATTCAGAACAAAGGCGCCCTCGCCACGGATCGGTCCCGGCAGCGCGCGCACCTCGCCATCGAACCAGAGTTTGCTGAGAGTGGTTTGCCCGCCGCTGGCGACGTCGAATAGTTCCACGCGCGCATCGTCAATGGCCAATTTGTCGATCGACAGCGTTTCGGTGCTCACACCGGCGAGCAGATTGGGAACGGCCGCGCGTCCATCCGCCCCGAGCGACAGCCGGACCTCAGGCCCGATCAGCCGCATCTCGACCGCGCGCAGCTTTCCACTGAACAGAGGCGGCAACGCAAATTCGATGGCGAGCGCCTTTGCACGGACCGCGTGGCGATCGTCGGGCTTGCCGATCTCGACACCGGAGAGAACGAGCCTCGGTGACGGCAGCAGCCGCACGTCCATCGGACCGGTGACCCGAACGGGGAGCCCGACCGCCTTGCTGGCCTGCTGCTCAAATGTCGCCCGGTGCGTATTCCAGTCGATGAAATGCGGCCCGAGCAGCGCTGCAAGCAGCACCAGGATCAACGCAATCGCCAAGCTGAGCAATGTGGTTTGCACAAGCCTACCAGAATCGGTCCGACCCGCCGCTACCGGCGAGCCTATCCGCTCTTCCCTGCAAGAGTAGTGTCCGTTGGGCGCTGGCTGATCTCTCCCTCGCGCCTCGAGAGCCTACAGCATCTGCCGCCATTTGAGGGCAAATCTGTGATCGCCGCCACTGCGCGACGGCCCGCCAGGCGGGCGAAAGAGACGTCCGATCGCGCAGCACCGCTTACAGGTCCGGCAGCATTTTGCCCGGGTTCATGATGTTCTGCGGGTCGAGCGCCTGCTTGACCGCTCTCATCGCTGCGATCGCCGGCGCGCCATGCTCAGCGAGGAGATATTTCACCTTCCCCTGCCCGACTCCGTGCTCGCCGGTGCAGGTGCCGCCCATCTCGAGCGCGCGCTCCGCCAGGCGCTGGATGAACGCTTTCACGCGTTTCACCTCGTCGTCGTCATCCACGTCCACCAGAAGTGCCACATGGAAATTGCCGTCGCCAACATGACCGACGACCGGTCCCAGGAGACCGGCTTCCTTCAGATCGCGCTGGCTTTCAGTGACGCATTCGGCCAGCCGCGAGATCGGCACACAGACATCAGTCGCCAGCGATCGTGCGCCGGGGCGCAGCGACAAAGCCGCCCAGTAGCCGTCGTGCCGTGCCTGCCAGAGTCGCGTCCGCTCTTCCGGCTTAGTCGTCCATTCGAACGGACCGCCGCCGAGATCGGCCGCGATCTCGCCGAAACGCTGCGACTGTTCGGCGACACCCGCCTCGGTGCCATGAAATTCCAGCAGCAGCAGCGGCGATTCGGGCAGACTAAGTTTCGAATAGGAATTGCAGGCCTTCACCTGCAATTCGTCGAGCAGTTCGATGCGCGCGACCGGAATGCCGGACTGGATTGTCAGGATCGTCGCGTTGCAGGCGGCCTCAACGCTCGGGAACGGACAGATGGCCGCACCGATCGCCTCGGGAATGCCGTGCAGCTTCAGCGTCAACTCAGTGATGACTCCCAACGTGCCTTCGGCGCCGACCATCAGACGCGTCAGGTCGTAGCCGGACGACGATTTCCGCGCCCGCGTCGAGGTGGTCATGATCTCGCCATTGGCTAGCACGGCCTTCAGCGAGAGCACATTGTCCTTCATGGTGCCGTAGCGCACAGCGTTGGTGCCGCTGGCACGGGTCGATGCCATGCCGCCGAGTGAGGCATCCGCGCCGGGATCGATCGGAAAGAACAAGCCCTGATCGCGCAGATTTTCATTCAACAGCTTGCGCGTGACGCCTGGCTCGATCACGCAATCGAGGTCCTCGGCATGCACGGCGAGAATGCGATTCATATCCCGGAAATCGATGCTGACGCCGCCCTCCGGGGCGTTGAGCTGACCTTCCAGGGATGTTCCTGCTCCAAATGGAATGACGGGCACGCCATGTCGCGCGCAGATGCGCACTGCGGCCTGCACGTCGGCGGTCTCCTGCGGAAATACCACCGCCTCCGGAGGCTGGTTCGGGATCCAGGTGAGCGTATTGCCGTGCTGCTCGCGCACGGCCTGCGAGGTGACGAGCCGGTTGCCGAAATGGGCCGCAAGCTCCGCGAGCGCGGCGTCGGTCGCGCGAGGATCGCGCGGATTCCCGGAAGATTTCGCAAATTCGGCAACAACCGCCATCGGTACAGTCCTTCTTTGAAGTCCGTGTCCAATTTAGCAGACCCGGCCCGCGGCAAGCAAAGCGTCGGATGGAATATCGACCGCACCAGGAAGTTCGGCGAGGAGCTAGGCCGGTATCTCAACCCGTTCGCGACGACGGCGCTCTCAGGTCGTGCTCCGCGCGTGATGCCGATGCCCCTCGGCGCTGGCCTCTCTGGAGTCTTGCGGCCAACCAGCTTGTCGAATGCGTTAGCGCCGAGCCAGTGGCGCGAAAATTGAACGCCCACGCGTACTTCCAATTTGACATTCATGTGGCGCGCCTGATCGCAAATCCGGCAAATTTGCCGGGGGCGGCCACACGAGACCCCAAGATCCAGCCGATCGGATTCGTCAACCCGGATTTGTCTAAATAGTCTTCATTTCAGGGATTTTCGATTTACACACGCGGCCTGTGCCGACACAATGAGCGATGCTCGATCGCGCGGATTTCGAACCAGTTTTCTTTGCGCCTTTCGTCTCGTCGGTCATGACCATTGAGCCGGCGTGGATCGACTTCAATGGCCATCTCAATATGGCATACTACAATGTGCTGTTCGATCGCGGCCTGGACGAAATGTACAATCTCGCTGGCCTCGGCGAGGACTATCGCAAACGTAGTCAGCATTCGTTCTTCACGGCTGAAGCCCATGTCCGGTACCTCCGCGAGTTGCACGAAGGCACGCCGGTCCGCGTGACATTCCAGCTTCTCGATTTCGACTCCAAGCGTCTGCATTTCTTTCAGCAACTGTTTCACGCGACGGAAGGCTGGGTCTCAGCCACGTCGGAAAACATGACGCTGCACATCGACATGACCGCCAAGAGGGTCGCGCCGTTTTCGCAAGGTGTGGCGAAGTGCCTGAATGAGGTCAGGAAATCGCATGTGCGCTTGCCGCGGCCGGAAGCGGCAGGACGGCGCATCGCGATGCCGCAAGGGGCGTGAGTCTTCTGCCTCAATGATCGTCGGAACGCCGCCGTGTCTCTTTTCGAATGGCGCTGATGTCGCGCGGCATAGTCGCAGTGTCGAACGTTGATTTCGCCTCTTGCCAAGGGCGACAGGGGCCGTCATCAGATGGCGATATGATCGCGCGTCGATCTTGCGAGGCATGTTGAACGACGATCGGAGGAATGCGGTGGCGGTTGAACGAATTCAATATCAAGCTGGCGGCATCATCGGGAATGGTGCGCTGATCTGGAACGACAAGATCAGCGGCAAGCGGCCACTCCTGCTGGTGATGCCGAACTGGCTCGGCGTGACCGAAACCATTATCGAGCGCGCGACAAAAATGGCGGGCGACAAGTACGTCGCCTTTGTTGCGTGTATGTATGGCGAAGGCAAAACCTGCGATGGCCCGGCGGAAGCCACCGAGTGGATGACCAAGGTGCGTCAGGATCGCGTCGAGGGACGCGCGCGCGTCAACGCCGCGTTGCAGGCG
Source organism: Pseudomonadota bacterium (assembly GCA_023423415.1). GTDB lineage: Bacteria > Pseudomonadota > Alphaproteobacteria > Rhizobiales > Xanthobacteraceae > Pseudorhodoplanes. The sequence goes on from JAFAFP010000068.1 coordinate 22,324, forward strand.
ATGATCGCGGAGGCCGAGAAGCGCGGCATCGGCGATGCATCGAAGAAGGCGGCTGTTGGATTCTGCTTTGGCGGCGGCAACGTGCTTGAGCTTGCCCGCAGCGGCGCCGAGCTCGACGCCGTGGTGTCGCTGCATGGCGATCTTGCGACCAGGCTGCCGGCCAAGAAGGGCAACGTCAAAACCGCCATATTTGTCATTCACGGTACGAAAGATCCGGTCTCGGGTAAGGCCGATCGCGACGCTCTTGAAGCGGAGTTCGACGGCGCCGAGGCGAATTGGCAGATTCTTGATTTCGGCGGGCGGCTGCATTCTTTCACCGAGGAAGAAGCCAATATGCCGGGTGTGGCCGAGTACGATGCCGGGGCCGCGCATCAGACCTTCCGGATGCTGGACGATTTCATCCAGGATGCCTTCGCCAAGAAGTTGTAACGGCGCAAAAAGCTGGGGAACAATACCGCTGAACGCCGAATAACGCAGATATTCGGCCCGAGCATGTAGGGGTTCGGC
>JAFAFP010000175.1 GCA_023423415.1 Pseudomonadota bacterium
TCTTTCTTGTCGTCACCCTTGAGATCGTCGAGGTCTTCATTGTCCGGTTTTTCTCGATAGCAGTGGTGCGCCTCATCGTTGATGACAACTATGTTCTTAAGGCCCATCAGTTCTTCGGCGACGCGCCGAACCATCTGGCCCTCCGTCTCCTTCGTCACGATGGGCTCATGGCGTCCTTGAAGGAGTGAACGGCCAACCTTGTTGACCTCCAGCGTCTCGCGCAGTTGCAGGGCGTGATAGTTGGTGATGACGATCTTCGCCTTGGCGATGTCATCCAGCATGTCGCCCGGCACAAGCTCCCGTGTGCGGTAGTAGCTTTCCAGGTCGCTGGGCAGAAGGACACGTAACCGGTCCTTGATCGTGATCCCCGGCGCGATTACCAGAAAGCCGCGAGAATAGGCGTTGCTGGTCGGCGAGCGCACTGCGTTGACAGTCTGCCACGCGATTAGCATGGCCATGACTGTGGTCTTGCCTGCACCGGTCGCCATCTTCATGGCGATGCGCAGAAGTTCGGGGTTCGCCTGTTCGTTCGCCCCGAGGATATGCTCCCAGATCGGCGCATACTGCTTCCGGCTCTTCGCAACCTCCGTCAGCCAAATGACGGTCTCGACGGCCTCAATCTGGCAGAAAAACGGGCGGACGCCATGAAAGGGGTGCGTCCGCCAGTGTTGAAGCAATCGCGCTGTCGCGGGGCTCACACCCCAGCTTGACTGCGGCAGCGATCGCCAAGTGGCCAGGTGAGTGCGGATTTCATTGATGATTGGAGTCGGATTATATTCCTGCTCCTCGGTGGAAACGCCGTCGCCGGTTTCGAGCCCGAGATTTCCCTGGCTCTTGTCAGCTCGCTTGCGCTTCTTGCGCGGCTTGGGGACGGGGGTGATGAATTCCGAGCGCCTGCGGCCTTCGCGTGGTGGCTCTTCGAGGGGCTGGCCCTCCTCGTCAAGCGCATGATGGCGACGGGGCTCCTCGTAGGGCGAATTCAGAATTGGGTTGTCGAAGAAGGTGAGCCCAGAGTCCTTCATGTCTTGCCCCCCGGCTTTTGGCTGCCCGTTTTAGGCTTCGCTTGCTGAGCAATGTACTCGCGCATGAACTCGCGCAGCACCTGCGCAGCAGGCACGTCCTGCCGGTGACAAGCCTCCAAGAACTTGTCCCTCAAGTCGCGCTGTACTCTGATTCGTAACCCTACATCCTTCATGGCCGTTAGTGTGCCCAATGGATACACGTCATGCTAGGCAAAAATGCCAGATTCCCACAGGCGGCCGGGGAGCGGGCATCCGAGGAGTTTGAGCGGGTACAAGGGGCGGCGATACGCCGTTGGTCGGGTTCAGCGCCGATGCGTTGGCGGAATCCAACCGGCGCACGGTTGGCGCGCATCCAACCCGCGCAGGGGTGGTCAGGATTGCACAAGGGCTGGAACGCCCTTTGCTCTCGATGAAATCGTCTCCATGAAATGGTCTGGGGTCTTGGGGGGCAGGAACGCCCTCAAGTCGATGGGTGCAGGGAGAGCGATGTCTCCCGCGAGTGATGAACCGGCGGCACGGTTCAATGGCGCAAGGCAGGCTCAATGCCTGGTACGCGCCACGGCGAGAGGGATGCAACGGGAGAGCGCTAGCGTCTCCCTTGCCAAGATTGCGGGTACTACCCCGCACATCTTGCACCAGGCGCTATGTGTCCTTTGGCTTTTACCGTCAAATGCGTCGCTTATATCGAACAAGTGGATTTGCGCTCCTCCGCCGCGCCGCCCCTGAGGATATTGGTTGTCGGGAAAGCAAACGGCGGAGTCCGAAGTCTCCGCCGCCACCCTCTTCAGCCGAACCCGTGTGGGGTACGGATTAGCTGATTGATCTTGCTGCCCCGCTCTACTTATAGGCCGTTCTGGTTCGATTGTTCGCGATAGGGCCGCATCGCAATATCCACAAGATCGGCATAGTCCCGCTGTGTATCCCGGTACAATGCTTGGCAGTCGAAGACCCGCTTGCGCAGCAGCTCGCCTTCCCGCTGACGGGCCGTCGCCGAAAGCCGTTGGGCGCTCTCCTGAAGCTGCCAACGCCGATAGTCGCCAAGTGCCTTCCAAGTCTTTTCGCGGTAGGTGTCCACCAGCTCCGACATAGCCTTGACGTCCAGGTAGTCTGGCGTGGCCACGCAACCCGCCCTTTTCAGCACTCGCATCTCGCGGCGCGCATCGTTTGCCGGTAGACGGTTAACAAGTTTATCCCACATATTTTCTTTGATAATCTTCATTATACTCCCCATTAAAATGAATAATTCACAATCTGAGGTGAATAATTATGTTAATTTTATTAAAAATAACTTAACATCGTGAATAATTCCTGTTATATTGTGAAAAATACTTTGGATATTCATGGAAACGTCTTTCGTAACGTCCGCGCAGTGCCGAATGGCCCGTGCTTACCTCAACTGGTCGCAGCAGGAGCTCGCGGATACAGCCGGTCTCGGCCTCAATACGATCTCAAGCTTTGAGAGGGCCGACCGTGCGGCAGACGCTCGGACAGTAGGGGCAATCCTCCGGGCCTTTCAGCAGGCCGGGCTTGACTTTGTTGACGGTGGAGTGGTGCCCAAGCAGGTTCGGTCCTATTTGCTGACCTCATATCTGGAACTTCTCGACGATATACAGTCATCGATGCCCGAAGGCGGCGAGGTTCTGAAACACTGCGTTGATGACAGACGATCTACGCCAGAAGTGGTGCGCAGAATTGCACAGATGCGCGATTGCGGAATTCGGGAGCGTCTGACCATTTCCGAAGACAATGAATTCATCAATGGACCAGCAGCGCTATACCGCAAGATTCCAGCAGGTTACTTCGCCTCGTCGGAGGTGGTCATCATCTATGCCAATAAGGTCGCCTTTTTTGTCGAAGGACAGGCGCTTGTAATCGTAAGCGACAGTCTCGCTAAAGTTTTCAAGGATCAATTTGAGTATTGGTGGCAAGAAGGGAAGGCTGTGAATGGGGCGTAGGAATTGGCGAGGATTTGCTGAGTTTGAAATGCCGTGCGGCGCGCGAGAGGCCGTGATGACGGTTTGTCCTGGGAATCCAGAACAAGAAGGACGACGCTTCCGCGCTATCATGGAAGCGGCGGGCGCTAAATTGGATCGCCTGATTATCGTGGAGGCTGGCGACCTCGGATATCACAACCTCAAGCGATTGGTTCCAAAGAGCGAGGCTAAAGCGTTCGCTCGACTTCGCGGCGAGCGTTGGCTTGAAACGCATCAGCCCGCCATTGACGAATACATGAGTGGCCGCTGCGAGATTGTGCCAATGCGTGAGGTTGTCTCAGACAACAGCTACGAAAGGCGCATAGAACTGATTAAGGCCATCTATGCACGAGGCTGCAATCCGGTGACGCAATGGTTCGACTATTCTCTTGACTTGGATGTCGAGAGTCGGGCGGCCCGTCGCGCCAAAATCGGGGTCCTGATAGAGCCTTGGGCCATCCGCGAAAGCGCGCTCGATTATCTCTGCGATGAATACGCCATGCGGTCTCTCATGCGCGAACAATTCGGCCGCGACGAAATTTACCTCGGCTTAGCGGTAACGGATGCTGAGTTGTTTCAGCGAGAGAATTTTGATCGCGAGATAGATCTCAGGTTGCCGCAAGTTCGGCCGATTACTTTGCGCGAAGTGAAGATGGTGCACGTCGAGAGTATTGGGCAGGCCGTTCCGGCAAGCGAGCAAGCTATACCGCAATATGCGCGCGATCTCGGAATGGTTATCAACGGTTAGTCACGTTGCCGGTTCGGAGCCTACGGCGGAGGAAGATCTCGACATCAGCCCGAGTGCCGTGCCGAAAATTCTGGCTCCGGGCATGTAGGATGTTTCCGGGTGGCTTACGACTTGTCAGAAAGTGTACGAATGTAGGCTGATCGTTCAGCTATGACCTCCTCTCCGAGCCAGCCTTGTATGACCTCGGGAAGCCATTGCTGGTTCGCCTCGATCCAATATCGCGCTTGTTGCTCAGGATTGAGCATATCCCAGAACGTCGTCAGCAAAGCTTCATGGGCCGCATGGGATGCCCAATCTCGACGCCATCGGATAATCCGATGGAGATTGAGTAGCGTGGGCTCCATCTGCCGGATCGCGGCTTCGACATAATAGAAGGTGTCGAATGGTGTACTGGCTTCGCCTCCGGGCTTTGTCTCGTCGAGAGCGTTCATCAGCACCGATGATAAATCGTCTAAATTATCATTCGGTCCCTCAATCCAGGTTGCGATAAGCTGTTCCAGCCGCTCTTCGGTTGGGTGTGACACCCCTGCCATTCTTGCCTCCGTGCTTGTCATTCTGATGTCGGCGGATTCCTCCGCTTCTTGCTGAACCCGTATCTGCTCAATTTGTCGGAAGAGCTGCGGAACTCCCCTGCCAACGTAATTTGCAAGCTCATCCCTGCGGACAGTGCGCTGCCGGTCGAGAAGATAATCAGTCGCGCGCAAGAATCCGCCTATTCGCAAGGGACGATTCAGCGGCCCTGACAGCCTAAGGGCTTTCTTCATGTCGAGTTCAAGTTCGTAGCTGTGGCGTTCGCGAAACAGGCCGTGCGCGTCTTCCAGATGAAACAGCAGCTCGGCGATGTGATCTGGTTTCGTACGCCTAGTTACGCCCCGCCTCTTGCCTAGCGCGGGCTGTATATCCCTGAGCTTGGCATCGAGCAGATTTTCGTCCACATCGTCGTCATCGCGGACTTGCGCGTGAAAATCGCTCTTGGAAAAATACCCAACCTCAATCAGACGGCGACGGAACAGTTCGTAGAGCTTGCGAACCGTCACATAGCTTAGCCGCACCTCTTTTATGGCCTCTGTCGGGCTCTTCCTGGCGGCGAACAGGCCGATCACTCTCTCGACGTGGTAGTCCGAAATCTTGGACGACGCCAAGAAGCGCGAGCGTGGTTTCTTTTGCCTCTTTTTCCGGATTTTCTGAACACCTATAACCGATTGTAATCGCGCTCCAATTAATCTGGCGTTGGTGCCGAAACGGGGGCGTTTGCTTTATAATTCCCGGGCGCTCTGTGTTGAATGGCCCTTGCGGTCGATGGCATACATAAGAAGCGACCATCGCAGTCTTCTGATGATTTCCGTTTTTAAGGCGGAATCCGCGAAGGAGGACCAGCGATGCGAGGCTTTCCACAGTCATTGCCACTCGTCAGAGCAAGTGACCGGCCACCTGACCGGCACCGCCTGCGTGAACCTCCCAAATGTTTGGTCTAGGACTAAATTCCTTGAATGTTCCTTATTTGTTCTTTATGCTGACGATTGGATCGCCAGCGTGAAGAAAGGAGGCGGAATGACTAATTTCGATAACACCGGCCTCGGCTCCGAGACGCGGCCCTCCCAACCCCTTAGCGCTGCGCAGCTTGAGAAGTATCGCTCTGAATTGGTGGATTTGAAGCTCACTGAAGCGCAAGAAACCGAGCTTCTGGAAATCCTCTGGTCCATCAACGTCATGTTCGTTGAGATGGGCTTCAAGCCGAACGCTTGTGGACTTCTTTTTAGCGAGTTCAATCAGCACTCTGGTGCTGACGAACCGGATGCTACGCTTCTTCCTTCAGCCACAACGGAGTTGCTATCGGAAGATCGCGGGAAGGAGCGTTCATGATACAGGGGATTCACAGTCAGGCGGTTGTCTATTGCCGCGTTTCAAGCGCGAAGCAAATGCGCGTCGGCGACGGCATACATAGCCAGGAAACCCGCTGCCGTGAGTATGCGCGCATGAAGGGCTATGAAGTTGTCGAGGTGTTCAAGGATGACGCCTTGGGCAGCCTAATCAATCGCCCCGGCATGAAGGCGATGCTGTCCTTCCTCACGCGTCGCCGCAGTAAGAACCTGATCGTCATCATTGATGACATCTCTCGGCTGGCGCGCGGTATCCAGCAACATATCGAGTTGCGCGGTGCCATTGCGAAAGCCGGTGGCAACCTGGAATCTCCGTCCATCGAGTTTGGCGAGGACTCGGATTCTGTGTTGGTTGAGAACCTTCTCGCCTCGGTGTCACAGCATCAGCGTCAAAAGAACGGCGAGCAAACCAAGAACCGGATGCGCGCACGCGTGATGAACGGCTACTGGCCGTTCCAAGCACCCATTGGTTACAAATATCGGCGCGTCACCGGGCGCGGGCAGATGCTCATGCGCGATGAGCCGGTCGCATCCATTATACAGGAGGTCTTCGAAGGCTACGCTTGCGGCCGCTATGAAACGCAAGCCGATGTAATGCGCGCCCTTCAAGACGATCCCTTGTTCCCAAAAGATCGTCAGGGGCAGGTGCGCAATCAGCGCGTCTCGATCCTGCTGCGTAATCCGATCTACGCTGGTTACGTTGAAGCGCCTAAGTGGGATGTATCTCTACGCGTAGGGCAACATGAGCCGCTGATCTCATTCGAGACATTCAAGCGTGTGCAAGATCGTTTGAACGGCGGCGGATATTCGCCGCGCCGCAAGAACCTCAACGAAGACTTTCCGCTGCGCGGGTGGGTGCTCTGCCATGACTGCGGCACGCCGCTGACGGCGTGCTGGTCTAAGGGCTCTCACAGCGTTCATCCTTATTACCTGTGTCCGAAGCGCGGCTGTGATAGCTACGGCAAGTCAATTAGGCGCGACAGGATCGAAGGTGAGTTCGAGGATCTGCTGCGTTCCGTGCAGCCTACCGATACGCTATTCCGGGTCGCCCGCATGATGTTCAAGGATGCGTGGGATTTGAGGATTGCGAGCGGCCAACAGCAGGCGAAGGCGCTGCAAGCGCAGCTCATTAAAGTTGAGCGTGAAGCCGATGCACTTGTTAAGCGCGTCGTTGAAACGAGTGTGCCGAGTGTGATCGCGGCGTACGAAGACAAGCTCGGCCGACTTGAAGAAGAGAAGCTTTTGTTGAATGAACGGATCGCCAGTGCAGGGCGTCCGGCGAAGAGCTTCGAAGAGACACTTAGAACGGCGCTGTCGTTCCTCTCAAGCCCTTGGAATATTTGGTCTTCGGGTCACTTGGAGAAGCGCCGCACGGTGCTGAAACTCGCTTTTGCCGACCGTCTGCGCTATGCGCGGAATGAAGGATTTAGAACGGCAAATCTATCATTGCCGTTCAAGGTGTTAGATCAATTTTGCGGTGCTGAAAACATGATGGCGCGCCCGAAAGGATTCGAACCTCTGACCCCCAGATTCGTAGTCCTAGCCTCGCTCCGCTCGGCGAGGTGCGCTATCCAGCTGAGCAGTTGCGAATATCGCCAGATAATCACGTAAAATCAGTATGATATTCCTGATGTCAGTCGACTTGCTCGGTGTCGGCGACTTGACGGTAGACGCATGTGGTGGGACAAATCTCTGCCTCCTATTGCCCCAGCATTGCCCTGAGTTTGAGGTGCGTTGATGCCCCGATTGTCGACCAACGTTCTGTCCACCGAGAAGGCCGTTGAGCGGGCCAAGGCCGCCAAAACACGGGTCGAGTTCCGCATCAAGGATGCGCGCAATCTCGTGCTACGCGTCAGCCCTACGGGCACGAAATCCTGGATGTTTCTCTTTCGGCATCCCGCAAGCGACGTGTGGCGCAAGAAGCACATCGGTGATTGGCCGACATTCAGTCTCGACAAGGCGCGAGACGAGGCAAGAGCGTATGCGCTGGAGGTGAAGAGGGGGAACGATCCGACCGCATCTGATCCGCTAACGTTCAAGGAGTTGGCACACAAATACCTCGAACACCATGCTCGTAAGAACGCACGCGCCGGTCAGCGAAGTGCCTGGACCGACGAGGTCGACCGGTTGCTGAAGGTCGATATCCTCCCTGAGATCGGGAGCTATCGCGTCGAGGCGATTCAAAAAGCCGAT
>JAFAFP010000207.1 GCA_023423415.1 Pseudomonadota bacterium
GACGACTTCAGCCGCTCACCAGCGGGCAGCCGCCATCCTTCAACGGACGGAAAGCTTCAGCCGCCGGAATGGTAGCGCGGGTCTTGTAGAAATCACCCGGATGCTTTGATTCTTTTTCCGACTTCACTTCGAACAGATAGGCATCGTGGATCTTGCGGCCATCGGCGCGCACGGTGCCCTTACCAAACAACGGATCGTCGGTCGGGATTTCCTTCATCTTCGCGACCACGGCCTTGCCATCGGCGGCGCTCTTCAGCGCGGCGACCGCTTTCAGATAATGGGTAACGCCAGCATAGACGCCCGCCTGCACCATGGTCGGGATCTTACCGGCCGCGTTGCGCTCCTTCTGCCAGCGCTTGGTCCACTCGCGGGAACTGTCATTCAGGTCCCAGTACCAGGTTTCAGTCAGAACCAGCCCCTGCGCGTTCTTTAACCCAAGCGAGTTCACATCGCTGGCGAACACCAGCAGACCAGCGAGGCTCTGGCCACCTTTGGTGATACCGAATTCGGACGCCTGCTTGACCGAATTGATGGTGTCACCGCCGGCATTGGCAAGGCCGATGACCTTGGCTTTGGAGCTTTGGGCCTGCAACAGGAAGGACGAGAAATCCTGGACGTTCAGTGGATGGCGAACCTTGTTGAGCACCTTGCCGCCATTGGCCTCCACTACCGCGGCGGTATCGCGCTCGAGCGCATGACCGAACGCGTAATCAGCCGTCAGGAAGAACCAGGTATTGCCGCCAGTCTTGACGATCGCCTTACCGGTGCCGTTCGCCAGCATCCAGGTATCGTAAGTCCAGTGTACTGTATTCGGAGAGCATTTGGAGCCGGTGAGATCGGAGGACGCAGCCCCCGAATTGATGAACACCTTGTTCTTGTTCCGAACGATCTCGTTCACCGCCAGTGCGACGCCGGAGTTCGGCGTATCGACGATCAGATCGACCTTTTCGACATCGATCCATTGGTTGGCGATATTGGACCCGATATCCGGCTTGTTCTGATGATCGCCGCTGATGATCTCGACCTTGATATCCTTGTTGTTGGCCATGAATTCATTCGCGGCCATCCGCGCGGCCGCAACCGAACCCGGACCGGCGAGATCTGCATAAAGGCTCGACATGTCCGTCAGCACGCCGATCTTCACCGTCGTTTGTGCCGACACAGCGCCGGCGCTGGCAATGAGAGCTAGCGCCGTGGTGATCATAAGACGTTTCATTCCCATTCCTCCTTTGTCGAAGCCTTTGCGGCTCTTCGATTGTTCAAACACCCAGATATTCGTGGAGCTTTTCCAGCTTGCTCTCCAATTCGGAACTGAGAAGTTTGTCCACCACCCGCCCGTGTTCCATCACATAGTAGCGGTCCGCCACCGTCGCGGCGAAGCGGAAGTTCTGCTCCACCAATAGGATCGTGAAGCCCTGTTGCTTCAACGCGCGGATCGTATTGCCAATCTGCTGAATGATGACCGGTGCAAGCCCCTCGGTCGGTTCATCGAGCAGAAGCAACCGCGCGCCGGTGCGCAATATTCTCGCGATCGCCAGCATCTGCTGTTCGCCACCGGACAGCTTCGTTCCCTGACTGGAGCCAAGCCGTTCCTTCAGGTTCGGGAATAATTCAAAAATCCGGTCGAGCGACAGGCCGCCCGGCTTCACCACCGGCGGCAGCAAGAGATTTTCCTGCACGCTCAGGCTTGAGAAGATGCCGCGCTCCTCGGGACACAAGGCGATGCCGGCGCGGGCAATATGGTTCGACGCGAGCTTAATCAGTTCCTGGCCTTCGAACCGTACCGATCCGGTGCGCTTGCCAACGATGCCCATAATCGACTTTAGCGTCGTGGTCTTGCCGGCGCCGTTGCGTCCCAGCAGCGTCACCACTTCGCCCGGGAACACTTCGAAATTCACACCATGCAGGATGTGCGACTCGCCGTACCAGGCCTGAAGATTTTCAACCGCCAGAAGCGACCTGCGGGGATCAAGCATGGCCGGTCCCCATATAGGCTTCACGCACTTCCGGATTGCCGGACACGGTTTCGTAGCTGCCTTCCGCGAGCACCCGTCCGCGCGTCAGCACCGTGATCGTGTGCGACAATGTCGAGACCACCGACAGGTTGTGTTCGACCATGAGTACCGTCCGATCAGCCGAAACGGTTTTGATCAGCGCCGCGATCCGATCGATATCCTCGTGCCCCATGCCAGCGGTCGGCTCGTCCAGCAGCAACATTTCCGGATCGAGCGCAAGCGTTGTTGCGATTTCAAGCGCCCGCTTGCGGCCATAAGGCAATTCGACTGCGGGTGTATGGGCAAAGCCCGACAACCCGACATCATCGATCAGCGACATGGCGCGACCGTTGAATTCATCGAGAACGGCACGCGACCGCCAGAAGTCGAACGAGCCGCCGCGACTGCGCTGCAATCCGACACGCACATTTTCCAGAACGGTCAGGTGCGGAAACACCGCCGAAATCTGGAACGAGCGCACGACGCCGAGCCGCGCCACATCCGCTGGCGGCATCGGCGTAATGTCCTGCCCCTTGTAGAAAATTCTTCCACGTGTCGGGTTGAGGAACTTGGTCAGAAGATTGAAGCAGGTGGTCTTGCCGGCACCGTTGGGCCCGATCAACGCATGAATGGTTCCGCGCCTGATGCGCAGATTCACCCCGTTAACCGCTACAAAGCCCGCGAATTCCTTGGTGAGATCCTGCGTTTCAAGAATGATCTCATCGCTCATTGACTGGCACGCCCTCCCAAAGACGCGCTCCCCTCTTATTTGCCGCGAAGTCTGCACGTCCGGCCGGAAATAATAAAGCCCGCCCACGAAAAATCGTGGGCGGGCTCGGCTTATTCTTTAGGCGGGCCCACAGGAGAATCCGTTCGCCTTACTTGACTTCGACCTTGATCGCGGCGCGGGCCACATCACGCCTGTCGGCCGGGACCGGTTTGGCGTTTTGCGGCGTCGCCGGGACGCCTGCCGTCTTGGTCCCTTCGATAGCGATGGCGCGAACGCCCTTCTTCTTGGCGTCGGCCTGAACCGCGCCGGCCACGTTCTTGGTAAAGTTCGGGACCATGGTCAGCGTGTTCTTGGCAAAGTCGTTCTTGATGCCGTCGACCTCGGCGCCTTCGCTGCAGGTGGCGATCACCTGTTCGAAGCCTTTGTCTTGCATCCGGAACTGGAACGGCGCCTTGGACCCCGGGAACTGGATTTCCTGGCCCGCCTTCACCCGGTTGTCCTGCTGGAATTTGTTCGGCAGGAGCACCGTCGCGGTGCCCTTGTCGTCCAGATTGACCAGCGTGAGGAAGCAGGACTTCTTCGCCAGCACCGTGAACACCGGCGTATCGCCGACCTGATACACGTTCTTGTCCGAGGTCAGCGACAAGGCTTCGTTACTCACCGGCCTGGCGATGTTTGCGGCCGCACCATTTGCGACCTTCACTTCGGCCTGGTCGGTGATACGGAGCGCCAGTTCACGGAAGTTGTTCTCGAACTGGTCACGCGGGATCGCCCCCTGCTGCAGCCTGCGGATCAGCGGACGGAATTTGCGGTCGGCGTCGTCGGCCGCATCCTCAAAGTCCTTCTTGTTGAGTCCGAACTCGGCCGCCGCGAGCGTGATATCGAGATCATCCTCGTAGCGCTTGGCGAGCGCATTGATCATCTCGACGCCATTGAGCTTCAAACTCGGCTCCAGACCCGCGCGATACATGGCGTCCTGGAATTTCTTGGTATCGGCTTCCAGGATCGTATCCATCTTCTCGGTCGGGATGTAGAGCGCCTCGACCGCTTCGCGGGTTGGCGTGTCGAACGATTTTCCCGACAGCACGACCTGCCGCACCTCGTCCTTCGCCTTGCGGATGCCCTGGTCATGACAGCCCATGCAGGAAATGCCGTTGGTCACCGCCAGGTCCTTGCGTGACAGATCCCGCACGATCTGGGTCGGGCCCTTGTCGAGTCGCTTTCCGTCGGCCGTATTCAGGTAATAAGCCTGGAAGCCGTTTGGCAGCGACCAGATCGACTCGCCACCGTCATGCTCAAAGCCGTTCTCCCCCTTCGGCCCGAGCGGATGTTCGAAGAAGCTCTGCTTGCCGCGATTACCGCCGAAGTCATACGACGTCCAGAAGTAACCGGCACGCGACGGATGACGCTCGATCATGCGGTTGTTCTGGCTGACGCCCGAGCGCTGAAAGCCTGATCGCTGCGCGATGAACCGCTTGATGTTGTTCTCGATATCGACGCCTTCCTGTTTCGCCACCTCCTGGAAGGTATTGGGCAGCTTGAGCAGCTTGTCATAAAGCGGCGGCTGCGATGCGGTGAAAGCGAACCAGTCGGCGCGCACATACGGCAACTGGGTACCCGACGCCCCCATCAGCACGGCCTTCAGATCGCTGTCCGGCTGCAGGTTGTACGGATAGACGGCAAGGACCTCGTCCCAGTCCTTCGTCTCCCAGCCAAGATCATCGATATTGATCCGCAGGATCGTTTCCTCCGGGTCGATGGTCTCGAGACGCACGACATCGGATGAACGGCTGAGACTGTTGATCAGTTTGACCGCGCCCTGGCGGAATACCTTCATGGCATTGTCATCCATGCAGGCGTTCTTCAGATGCGTCAGCGTCAGATAGCGCGTGCCTTTCTTGCGGGCATTCGGCAGCTTGGAGAGATCGCCGACGACGAGATTCAAGACGTCTTCATTGCTGACGAATTGGCGCGCATCGCAAGCGGCAGCCGACTTCGTGCCGAGCTGGGCGATCCAGGTTTCGAGTGCCTTGAGTTCGTCCGGCGTCACGCTCGGATATTTGGTTTCGCCCTCGTACTCAACGTCGTAGGGCATCTCCTTGTCAACGATCTGCTTGAACAGTTTCGATCCAAACGGATTGCCCGGCAGGACATAATGCGGATTGGCCGCGATCTCATCCAGCTTCAGGACGTTGCCGAAATTCTTGGCCGGCCGTTCACGCGCCGACAGCGCGCCTTCCTGATGGCAGCGCGCGCAGTGCTTGTCGAGAACGTCGAAGGCCGCCTTTGCGACCGGATCGTCCGGAGGCGCTGCGGCGACAGTTTGTGCCGCGGCAGGACCGTTCAGAATCAGCGCAAGGCCAAAAACGGCCGCGACGGCCAACCCCTGGGCCGGGCTATTCACTCGTTGACGACCGCTCATTGTGGTCTCCCATAACAAGTCGTTGCGACGCGCGGCATCATTGCGCCGTGTCGCTCATTGGTGTGCGCGCTGGCGCGTCGCGTTCAATCGTCTGAAGGCAAAAATAGCCACGTTACAGGCCCCGGCCCCTGTCCAAGCCTAACGTACTCTCAAGTCTCGCAGCAGACGAAAAAAGTGACCGCCTCACCTTCCGGTTACCGCGGGTAGGAAAAATATCGATGAAATTGCGCGTTATCGAGGGATACGAAAAGGCCCGCCCGGCGGGGACCTATGCCGGACGGGCCAAGTGGATCGGCGCTGGGTGGAAGGGGCGCGGCGCCGATCACACACGGGACGACGCGGCCATCAGGCGCGTCGCGTGTCTGCAAGGGATTGGTCGGGACAGAGCGGCCACAGGTTCAATGCGGTGGCCGCGTGGGCGTCAGATGATACGGGCTGAGCCGGTCAGCGACCGAAAATGGACGCCCACCATTCGTCCACGGCTTGCCGGATCGCGACGATCTTCTGATCGAGCCAGTCGCGCGGCGTCATGACCGAGGACTCCGCATCGCGTGGATGTCCGCGCCGCCATTCCTGTGGAATCTCGAATGCCCCCACCCACAAGCCGCGCTTGTCGGCGCGTGCCTGGGCCTGGGCCTCGTCATAGCGATTGGAGGAGCCTGGACGATTAAATGTTGTGGCATAACCCGAACGCACCATTTCCTCGGCGACATCGCGGCCGCCTGCCACGCAGGTAGCGATAATCCGTCCAAAACGATCCGTGGTCACGGGACGGCATTCAAGCGGATGCGTGCCGATGATGCGCCGCAGTTCGGTGCGCGCACGTCTGCCGCATGGCCAGGTTTCGCCATCGGCATCCTTGCAATCCTGATGCAGTTCCGGCGCGTCGATGCCGTAGAGCCGGTAACGGCGCTCGCCCAGCCTAAACGAGTCGCCGTCGGCAAGATGCACGGCCTCGGCATGGAGTTGAGAGGACCATGAGCAGGAGGCGACGATCGCCAGCAGTATTATCCAACGCATCGTTTGCGCGATCGCTTTCTTTATGGCTGGTTCGTGCTGGCCGACAAGCCGTCGGCCGGCTTCACGCCAAGCGATGTAACCGCTTCGAACGCATCGGCAAGCCCTGCGCCGAAATCCTTGTCGCGACCTTTTGGCCCAAGGTCCCGTGCAGTTCGCAACAGCACGCCGCGCACGGCATCGGGCGATAATCCGGGTTCACGCTCCAGCAGCAAGGCCGCAATGCCGCTGATATAGGCCGCAGCAAATGACGTCCCTGTTGACATCTGATAGCTGCCGCCAGGCGTCGGCAGCAGCAGATCGACACCGGGCGCTGCGACTGCAACGTGATTGCCGCGATTGGACATCGCGAACAGATTGTCCTGCGTATCGGTTGCGGTGACGGCGATCACATTGAGATCGGCGGCAGGATAAAGCGGCGGCGATTTCGGCCCCGCATTTCCAGCGGCCGCGATCAGCACGATACCTTTCTTGTAGGCTGACGCCAGGATGCGGCTCATGATCGGATCGCGCGGACCGGCAAAACTCATATTGATGACGCGAGCGCCGTTCTTCGACGCCCATTCAATCCCCTTGAGAATATTGAAGGTTGTTCCTTCGGCGCTGGCGCCGTTCGGATCGAAGGCGCGAACCGCCAGGATCCGCGCACGCGGCGCGACCCCGGTCAGCCGCTCGTGGGCGACAATTGCGCCGGCGATGCCGGTGCCGTGCGAATGCGCATCGCCGCTGCCGCCGGCCGGATCGAAGCTGTCTGCGACAGTGCCCGAGAGTTCGGGATGTCGCGCATCGATACCGGAATCAATCACCGCCACAAGGACCCGTTCGCCTCGTGCAAGCTCATGCGCACGAGGAAGACGCAGTTTCTCAACTGCGTATTGGATACCCTCACCGGTCTTCGTTTGCTGCAGCGTGTATCGATAGTTCGGCTGCACCGAGAGAATGCTGGAATCTCGCTCCAGGCTGCGGATGACAGCATTGACGCTGCGGCCATCCGGAATGGTCCAGCGGAACATCGTCGTACCGCTGAGATCGAAGATTTGCGACTCTTCCCGGTTGAGACCGTGGCGGCGCGCCAGCGCATTGACCTGCTGCGGCGTCGGCGTGCCAGAGACCTCAATCACCACTTCATTCGCATTGAAGCGGCGTTCGCCCGTGGGCGCTTCACCGCTTTCACGCCGGCCGACACTTGGCTGCGGAGACGTAGATTTGCTCGCGCTTGAAATGCTGCGCGTGACAGGTTCTGCCCTGGCCGGCTTGATCGGCGCAACGTCGATCGGCTTCACGCTCCGCACCGGCTTGCGCTGCGGGGCGGGATTACTCGGGGCGCTCTGCACGCGGTAACCGCCGCCATGGCCGCCGTAGCTCTGGGCGAAAGCGGGGGCCGCCGAGACGATCAGCCCGGCTGCCGCCACGACCGACAATGTCAGGCCGATTGAACCTCCCGAATGATGACGCATGGTGTGTGCCTCCGGGACAAGCTCATCCCGCCTCGAACGCGACTGTTAAGGTCGCTCCAGTGAGAAACGATCGCTTTCGGACCGGCTTCAGTTCGCGGGCGCGGCGAAGCTTATCACTTTGCTATTCTGGAGCTTTTTCACGACTTCGGCAGTCTGCTCTTTCGTCGCAGCCGCCATCCGTATCCGGAAATTGCCCGCCGCCGGGCCGCCGACAATGGTCGCCTTGTTGGCCTCCAGGAACGCGGCGATATCGGCCGCGCTCGCCTGTGGCGCAAACTGCACCAGGAATTCCGCACCCTGGCTCAACGGCGCGACCTTGTCGGCTGAAGCAAGCTGCGGTGAGGTTCCGGTGCGCTCGCCGATCAGACTGCCAATGACGCCAGCCTGCAGCACGATGGCCAGCGCCGCGACGCCGCCGGCATAAGCCAGCGTTCGCGGCGAGAAGCTCGCCATGAATTCCGAGACCCGGGTCATGAAGCTGACCGACGGCGCCGAATGGCGCACCGGTTCGGCATCGACCTTCTCGAACAGCTGCTTCATCGCCCGCGCGGACGGCGCGCCCAGCGATTCATTGCTGCGGATGGTTTCGCCGAGTTCCTCGCGCACCAGTTCGAAGCGGCGCGCAAGTTCCGCGTCCTTGGCCAGCGCGCTCTCGACCCGCGCGGCATCGCGGCGGCTCAAGGTGCCTGCGGCATACCACGGCAGCATGAGCTCGATCTCTTCGTTCTCGGGCGCTGTGTTCGTTGTCGTGTTCATGGCCAACCTCGCTCGATTCCCGCCGCCTTGAGGGCTTCCGCCAATTTCTTCCGCGCATAGAACATGCGCGTCTTGACGGTATTCTCAGGGATGCCGACGATCTCAGCGACTTCTTCCACGGACTTCTCGTGGTAGTAGACGAGATCGATGATCTCCCGATGATCCGGCGTCAGTGTTTCGATGCACTTGCGCAGGATCTCGCTCTTATCCTTCTTTTGCATCGCCGCTTCGGGGGTGTCGGAGACATCCTCGATCGCCTCTGCAACCTCGTCGTCCAGTTCAGCCTCCTTGCGGCCACGCAGAGCCGAAAGAGCCTTGAACCTTGCGATCGCAAGCAGCCAGGTCGAGACGGCACTCCGTCCCTCGAAGCGCCCGGCTTGGCGCCAGACATCGAGGAAGACCTCGCTGATCAGATCCTCCGCCGTGGCCTCGTTACGCACCAGGCGAAGAACAAACCGGTAGACCCGTACATGGTGCCGCGCGAACAGCACCTGCATGGCGAGCCTGTCACCACCTGCGATCCGCTGGATCAGGACTTCGTCTGATGTCTGCTGCATCGTGACGGCCGGCTCATGAGTTTGTCGCGGGTATCCCCGGACGGGTTCAAATGGATGTGAGCGAAACGTACGACAGGGCGGCGGGAAGAGAGAAAAGATCGCCCCGATCCTTCCTAATGCAACAGGCGAATATTCCCAAGCGGCCAATTTCATTATTGTTATCAATGGCCTTTAAACTCCTATCGGATATGGTCACGACTCATGACGCAGACGTTCACGTTGGATTCGCTGAACACCCTTTCCGTGGATGGTTTCACCACCGCGGTGGGCGACATTTTTGAGCATGCTCCCTGGGTCGCCGAAGGCGCGGCCGGACGCCGTCCCTTCCCCACCGTTGCCGCGCTGCATGAAGCAATGGTCACCGTGGTCAGGGAGAGCCCGGCGGAGCGCCAGCTCGCTTTCATCCGGGCGCATCCCGAATTGGGCTCCAAGGTGAAGCGGCTCGACATCACCGTCGAGTCCCAATCCGAGCAAGGCAGCCTCGGTCTTGATCGTCTGAGCGAGGCCGAGTTCACGAAATTTTCGGAGCTCAACAAGGCCTACAGCGAGAAGTTCGGTTTTCCGTTCATCATATGCGTGCGACGGCACACGCGGGACTCGATCCTTCGCCAATTCGAACGGCGGCTGTCGAACGATACCGAGACCGAACGCAAGACGGCGCTCGATGAGATTGCGCTGATCACACGGCTGCGGCTCGTGGACAAGGTGGACGGTCCCGGCAAGCCGAAGACTGACGGGCGCATCTCGACGCATGTGCTCGACAATGTCAGCGGCAAGCCGGCGCAGGGCGTGACGATCTCGCTTTATGAAATCGGCGCAAGCGCCCGCGGCCTGTTGGCGAAGGCCGTCACCAATTCGGATGGCCGTACCGACCAACCGTTTGTGTCCGGCGCACCGCTACGGATCGGCACCTATGAATTGCAGTTTGAGGTTGCGGCTTATTTCAAGGCAAAAGAAACCACTCAGGCGGAACCGGCCTTTCTTGACGTCGTCCCGATCCGTTTCTCTGTCGCCGAACCGGAGGGGCACTATCACGTGCCGCTCCTGGTGACGCCCTGGAGCTACTCTACCTATCGCGGCAGTTGATCCTGGGGCCCAACAAGCCCCGATCCCGTCGCGCTAGTGTCCGGCGGTCAAGCGCGGTGGTGTGCGATGCAGCATCCAGACCTCGATCGCCGCAATCACGGCGACCGCCGCGCCAACCACAAGATGAACACCCATCGCTCGCGTGTTCGTGCCGGTAAAGCCGAGAACCCAGGGGGACACAAACACCCAAACTCCGACGATGAGATTAAGCCATTCCTCCCACTCGGCGAACGCGGCAAGCGCTGCCAGTGAAAGAACGACGATGATGATCCCGCAGATGACAGCGTTCTGAGTTTCCGCCCCGGCCGCAAAACTGAACAGCCAGGGTGAAATCAGCAGAAACGCCCCCAGTACGAGGTTCAAAACGTCGCAAATCCGTTCGTTTTTCCATTCCATTGCGACCTCCATCAGCGGAACCGATGGCCGCCGCGAGGCCCGGTAAGGCCATCGGCGCTCCTTTTAGATAGATATTTGGCAACCGGTTCCAAGCATACTCCGCGGCATTCGGGTGCATATGAGACCGCCCGGCCAGGATACGAATGCCCATGATCACCCGCGCGCGCCTTCTGTCGTTCCTTCCGAACCGCTTGACCGCCATGGCCGCTGCCATTGGGCTTGCCTCGTGCACGTCTGCCTTTGCGCAGCACGTGAATGCGCCGGCCGATCCCACCTGGTCGGTGCCGGAAATCGGCGCCCTGCCCGACAATGAGCAGAGCCGCCTGATCCGCCGCGGCCGCGACCTGATCACGGCGACCTACGCGCATATCGGCCCGGCCGTTACCGACGAGAGCAAGCGCTACGCCGGCAACAACCTCGCCTGCAGCAATTGCCACCTGAACGCCGGAACCAAGAAGTTCGGCATTCCGCTCTGGGGATTGTGGGATGACTTTCCACAGTATTCCGCCCGCCTCGGAGCCGATATTTCGATCGAGGATCGGGTCAATTCCTGCATGTCTAGGAGCATGAACGGCAAGCCGCTGCCCGTAGATTCCCCTGAAATGCGGGCCTTCGCTGCCTACATCAGGTTCCTCTCAGCCGATGTAAAACCGGGCGAAAAACTCTCCGGCCTCGGCGCCGGTAAAATGCCGGAGTTGAAACGCGCCGCCGATCCGAAACGCGGCGCCAAGATTTACGCACGGGCCTGCGCACAATGCCACATGCCCGATGGGCGCGGCCTACCGCGCAATCTTAATTTGCCGGCATCCGGTTACATCAATCCGCCGCTATGGGGACCGGACAGTTTCAACGATGGCGCCGGCATGGCGCGGCTGACCAATGCCGCCAACTTCATCCATTTCAACATGCCGAACGGCACAAGCTACGACAAACCGCGCCTAACCCAACGGGACGCATGGGACGTCGCAGCTTATGTCATCTCGCAACCACGTCCGAAAAAGGCTGGTCTCAACAAGGATTTTCCCGATCTCTTGCTAAAGCCGTTCGATACGCCCTATGGCCCTTATGCTGATGGCTTCAGCCAGAAGCAGCATCAATTTGGACCATATGGTCCGATCAAGGCGGAGATTACCCGCCTGAAAGCGCAAAAGAAGAACTGAGGAAATGCATGATTGACCTTTACAGCTGGACCACGCCGAATGGCCGCAAGGTTTCCATCGCACTTGAAGAAATGGGCCTGTCTTACAAGGCGCACGCTATCGACATTTCAAAGGATGAACAATTCGCGCCCGCCTTTCTGAAAATCTCGCCCAATAATCGTATCCCCGCCATCGTTGACAATGACACCCGCATGTCGCTGTTCGAATCCGGCGCAATCCTGATCTACCTCGCCGACAAGACCGGCAAGCTGATGCCGAAGGATGGCGAAAAACGGTATCGCGTGATGGAATGGCTGATGTGGCAAATGGGTGGCGTTGGCCCGATGCTGGGTCAGGTGCATCACTTCGTAAAATACAACAAGGGCAAAGCCCCCTATGCCGAGGAGCGCTATTTCAGAGAAGCGCAACGGCTTTACGGCGTCCTCGATCGTCGACTTGACGGGCGGGAATTTCTGGCGGACGAATACTCGATCGCTGACATCGCGACATGGCCGTGGATCTCGCGCTTCGAATGGCAAGAGATCGATTTGTCGAAATTTCCGAATGTGAAGCGCTGGTACACCACGATCGCCAATCGTCCGGCAGTCCAACGTGGCTACAAGCAGCCGAAGGACGTCGGCGACATTCCGATGCCCTAGGCCAGGGTCAAACTGAAAATCCGGACCACATCACGCGCCGCGGTTATCCTAAAGGAACCGCGGCGCAAACGCTTCCAATTCTATCGATTGCTCGCAAAACGACGGGGCCATGCGACGGCGTCTTAAGTACCGCATACTGCACTAACGAAAAAGTAATCGTTCATTCAGAACAATACAGAATCCACAGCGTAATTATCGCTTCGGATACCCCGCTTCCCTATTCAGACAATAAGAACAAAACGGGAGCCGTCCCTCTTGCTGTCCTTCTTGCGCCGCATCTCCTTTCGGGGATTGATCACCGTCGCGCTCGGCCTGATCGGGCTGGCCGGGCTGGCGATGGGCGCGACCATCGTGGCATTGCGTGAGGATGCGTTGCGCGACGCATCGAGCGATACGGCCAACATCGCAACCGTCCTCGCCGAACAGACTGAACGATCCGTTCAAGCGATCGACATCGTCACTTCCGACATCGCCGATCGCCTCGGAACGCTTGGCGCGGAAATCGCCACCGACACCTTCCAGAATATTCTGCGCAGCCAGTCAACCTACGATTTGCTGGTCGAGCGGCTCGGCAACCTTCCGCAAACCGACTTTGTCGCGGTGATCGACAAAGAAGGACGCCTGGCCAACACTTCTCGTACATGGCCCATTCTGTACGTTGACGTGACTAGCCGCGACTATTTCAAACAGGCACGCGATAACAAAGATCGGCGGCTTTTCGTCAGCGATTTGTTATACAATCAAATCAGTAAGGATCAGAACATCTTCTTCTCCAAACGGATCAGCGGGCCGGCCGGAGAATTTCTTGGCGTCGTCGTGACAGGCATTAAGCTGTCCTACTTCCAACACATCTACAATTCCATTACGTCCCGCCGCAATCAGTCCTTCCTGCTCGTGCGCAACGATGGAACGATCTTAGTCCGCCATCCGAGCAGGGAAGAATATCGCGGACAGAAAATCCCGAACACATCGACATGGCACCAGCTTGTCGCTGAAGGCGGCGGCAGTTTCCGCACCACTGCATTCTTTGACGGCGCACCTTTGCTGGTTTCGACGCGACCATTGCAGAATTATCAGCTGGTCGTGAATGTCGGCGTTTCTGAACAAATGATCCTTGCGAGCTGGAGACACCGTTCGCTTCTGATCGCTATCGGCACCGGTCTCGCGCTGCTCTGCTCGTTGTTGCTGCTCTACGCTCTGAACCATCAATTTGCACAACTTGCTACATCGCGATTGTCCCTGCTGGAACGCGAAGCGCGGCTCGCCGAAAAGACTGAGGAACTGGAGCAGGCCAACAGGCGAATCGACACCGCAATCGACAACATGGTCCAGGGCCTTGTGATGTTCGACGAGGACGGGAAACTCGTTGTTTGCAACAAACGGTTCACCGAGCTCTACAATCTTCCGCCGGAGGGTATAAAGCCAGGCCTCACACTCCGCGAGGTCATGGAGCTGCGGCAGAAGACGGCAACGATGCCCGCCGACATCGATACCCATATCGCTCTCGTGCAGAAGAGCATGCAGGCCGGCGAGACACGCACCAAGATCGTTGATTTCCCCGACGGGCGGACATTTTGCATCACCAACAGGCCAAGCGGCGGCGGGGCCTGGGTTGCAACCCACGAAGACATTACCGAGCGGCGACGCGGCGAAAAAGAACTGGTTCGCACCCGCAACATGCTCCGCGCGGTTGTCGACAACATTCCAGAAATGCTGATTGTCAAGGACGCGCAGAGCGGCCGCTACATCTTTATCAATCGGGCAGGCGAGTCATTCTTTGGTATCCCTAAAGACGAAGTAATCGGAAGAACGACATCCGAAGTCTATTCGAAAGAACGTGCCGAATCCATCATGGTTCGCGATCGCGAGGCTTTGCAATCAGGTCAACTGACCGTTGCCAACCTCTCATTCAAGGCGGAAAGCGGACAGTTCTGCGAGGTTATCACCAAGCGACTGGCCATTAGCGGCAGCGATGATCAGCAGGAATATCTGCTGAACGTCATCGAAGACGTCACCGAACGGCGGCGTAACGAGACTCGCATTGAGCATCTCGCGCATCATGACCCGCTCACCGATCTACCGAACCGCGCCCTTCTCAATATGCGCGTTGCGGAAAATCTCACGCGCGCCACCGAGACTGGAAGAAAATTCGCGATCCTTTGCGTCGATCTCGACCGGTTCAAGGAGGTCAACGATCTCTATGGGCATGCGGCAGGTGACAGTGTGCTGCTATCGATCGCCCGACGCATGGAAGCCGCTGCCGACGGCGCATTTCTCGCTCGCATCGGCGGCGACGAGTTCATGGCGATCTGCATTGATGGTGCGATGCCGGCCGCAGCGACAGCGCTCGCACAGCGTCTGGTCGCGACGGTCGCAGAAGACGTGGACTGCGAGGGACGTAGAGTGAGCATCGGCATGAGCATCGGCATTGCGATGTTCCCGTCCGATGGAACGGACAGCGTCACCTTGCTGCGCAACGCCGATGCCGCTCTGTACCGCGCAAAAGCGGAAGGACGGGGCGAAATCCGGTTCTACGAAGCCGAGATGGACCGCTTGCTGCATGATCGACGCTCGTTGCAGGCGGACCTGGCGCTCGCGGTCTCGCGCAACGAATTACAGTTATTCTACCAACCTCAGTCACTCATATCTGGGCAAATCATCGGATTCGAAGCGCTGCTGCGATGGGATCATCTGCGCCGTGGCTTCGTGGCTCCAGATATTTTCATTCCGCTCGCGGAAGAAAGTGGATTGATCAACCAGATCGGAGAATGGGTGTTGCGCGAGGCTTGCCGTGAGGCGGCGTCGTGGAGTACGCCGCTACAAATTGCAATCAATCTGTCGCCTCTGCAATTGCGGCATGCCGACCTCGTTTCGCTGGTCCATCGAGTGTTGCTGGAGACCAAACTTTCACCCGACCGGCTGGTGATCGAAATCACCGAGGGCGCGTTGATGGACGACTATTCCCGCGCGGTTTCGATCCTGCGGCGCATAAAGGCCTTGGGTGTCCGCATTGCGATGGACGATTTTGGAACGGGCTATTCGTCCCTGTCTTATCTCCAATCGTTCCCGTTCGACAAAATCAAGATCGACCAGACTTTCATTTCCAATCTGGATCGCAATGCGCAATCCGCCGCCATCGTGCGCGCCGTGCTGGGCCTCGGTCACAATCTCAATCTCACGACGGTAGCAGAAGGCGTCGAAACCCAAGATCAGTTAGCCATCCTGCAACGTGAGGGTTGCGACGAGATCCAAGGTTACCTGATAGGACGACCACAGCCGATCGCCGAATATGCCGCTCTGGTGGGCTGTTCTGACAATAAAGGCGAGAAAATCGCCGCCGCAGAATGATGGGCGATAAAGCCGCAGCGCGATCTGTTCCCATCTCCCTGATAATACCTTCTGGGAGTCTCAGGTTTTTCATAAAGTTGTCCCGTTTCGCCAGCATCAGCCACGCTTCACCGAGGGGGATCCTCGCAAAGCCACTCTGATTGTCCGCCGGACGGCCCCCGCCGCCGCGGGGGGAGAATGTTGTCGGAATGAAACTGGCACTTTCCACTATTGGTGTTTTGCTTTTTGCCTCATCCGCCCAGCTTGGTCCCGAGGCCATCAAATTGGATCAATGGCGCGACACAGCGCCAAAGATTTTACGGACAAGCCTGGGCGAAGACGTCACCGCAAAGATTCTGCGCGTCATCAGGCTCAAACCGGTTTCGCCCGAGGAGATCGAGGAGCAGCTTGCGGCCTTGCGTGAACCGGAAGGCCCGCCACCGCATCCTTCGGATACCCCAATTGAGGCAGTGTGCGACGCGCTTGCAGCAGCGGCAGAAGCGAATGGTTTGCCGACCGGCTTCTTTGCCCGGCTGATCTGGCAGGAAAGCCGGTTCAGACAGCGTGTCGTAAGTCCGGCGGGTGCGCAGGGCGTTGCGCAATTCATGCCGGCCGTGGCCGTTGAGCGCGGCTTGAGCAATCCGTTTGACCCGATTGAGGCTCTGCCGGAATCGGCCTCGTTTCTGCGCGACCATGTGAACTATTTCGGCAATCTCGGCCTCGCTGCAGCGGCCTATAACGGTGGTGCGCGCCGCGTCACCGAATGGCTGGCCCGGCGTGGCAAGCTGCCTGAAGAGACGCGCAACTACGTGAAGATCATTACCGGCCACGAACCGGAGAAGTGGATCGACAGCAAGGAAGTCGCACTCGCCGTCGATCTGCCGCGCAACGCACCCTGTGAGGGCGTTGCCGACCTTTCGCGCAGCGCTGAAGCCACCAAAGTCTCGGCGGAGTTGGAGCCCCCAATGGCGAAACTCGTCGAAAACGCTCGCATTGCCGCCGCTAAGGCTGCGGAGGAAGCGAAGCGGAAACTGGCCGCGGCCGCCAACAGAGGGAAGCGCGCACGCCTCCTAGCCAAGGGCAAGGGCGGAAAGGACAAGCCGGCGACCCAGGTCGCCACTAAGTCCAAAAAACAGCCAGCCAAGATCGCCAACCGCGTCACTGACAAGCCGAGCAAGCGCTATAAGCTCGCGGAAACAAGCGCCGCAAAGCGCTGATCTCGCGAACGCGGGATCTGAAACAAGCAATACGCAAGGCGCTTCGACCCAGAGCGCCTTGTCCTATCTGGTAGTTGCATAATCCTGCCTCCCTCGTAGAAATGGGCGAACAGGATTGTGCCATGACGTTCGACACCATCATCCGTGGCGGTACCGTCGCCACCGCCTCTGATACATTCGCCTGCGACATCGGCATCAAGGACGGCCGCATCGCCGCACTGG
>JAFAFP010000087.1 GCA_023423415.1 Pseudomonadota bacterium
CCGCAGCGCTTTGCGGTTTCGACGATTGCTCCCCGCGCTCTGGCGGGCACGCTGGCTACGGCGCTTGTGGTTTTCGTGTTGTGGGCGGCAATGGCGCGGGACCGGATGGGGGGCGTGCCCTATGCCAAAGTGGCGATCGCCACGCCGGACCGTGCCGACACCAAGGTGAGCGGCCCGGCGCCGACGCAGGAGCCCGCGCGTCAGGAGCAAGCAGCCGCTCAACCGCAGACGCCGGCCGGAACCACGATCACCATCATCGACGGATCGAGCGGCAAGCGTCAGGAAGTCACGATCCCCAACACGACCGACAGCAAGCGCAACGCCGCCGAAACCCGACTGCTTGAATCATCGCGTCACGGACAGATTCCGCGAATCGCGCCGGATGGCAGCCGTCCGTCCGAGGTCTATGCGCGCAAAATGACTGACTCTGAAAAGAGCAATCCGGACGGACCGCGGGTGGCCATCATCGTTGGCGGGCTTGGCGTCAGCGCATCGAGCACTGCAGATGCCTTGTCCAAGTTGCCCGGTGCGGTGACCTTTGCCTTCACCCCCTATGGCAGCGATCTCGATACGTTGGTGGGCCGCGCCCGCGACAAGGGACATGAGGTGCTGTTGCAGGTGCCGATGGAGCCTTACGACTATCCCGACAACGATCCCGGTCCGCACACGCTGTTGACGTCATTGTCGGTCGATCTGAATATCGATCGACTGCACTGGCTGTTCAGCCGGATGCATAGCTATGTCGGAATCACCAGCTACATGGGCGCGCGTTTTACCGCATCCGACGCGGCGATCGCGCCGGTGCTGCGCGAGGTCGCAAAGCGCGGCCTGATCTATGTCGATGATGGATCCACGCCGCGCAGTCAGGCCGGGCAGATTGCCGGCGCGAACAAGCTGCCCTACGTGAAATCCGATATCGCGATCGACGCGGTGCCAAGCGCAGCGGAAATCGACAGCGCGCTGCGCCGTCTCGAAGCAACGGCGCGAGAGCGCGGAATCGCGGTCGGCTATTCGTCTGCATTGCCGGCCAGCATTGAACGCATCGCCAAATGGGTAAAGGCCGCGCAGTCGCGGGGGATCACGTTGGTTCCCGTTACGGCGGTTGCGGTCAAGGCACGCTCGAGCTGATCGGCCCTTCGCGCTGCTTCTTGCAGTTTCTTTCAAATGACACAGACGCCCGGCAAGACTCGCCCATGACCAGGGAAGAATTCGAAAAGCTCCCGTATCGCCCATGCGTCGGCATGATGGTGCTGAATCGCGACGGCCATGCCTTTATCGGGCGCAGGACCGAAGGTCCGGAACATGTGGACGCCATTCATGCATGGCAGATGCCGCAGGGCGGCGTCGATGAAGGCGAAGATCTGTATGAGGCAGCCCTGCGCGAGCTTCTGGAAGAAACCAGCATCCGCTCCGTTACCAAGGTCGGCGAAATTGCTGACTGGCTCACCTACGACATCCCCGCCAATATTGCCGGCCAGGCATGGAAGGGAAAATACCGCGGCCAGAAGCAGAAGTGGTTTGCGTTCCGCTTCACCGGCAAGGAAAAGGAGATCAACATTCTCCACCCGGTCGGTGGCCACAAGCCGGAATTTGTCGAATGGCGCTGGGAGCCGATACGCAACCTTCCGTCACTCATCATCCCGTTCAAGCGCCCGGTTTACGAGAAGGTCGTCAGGGAATTCTCACGGTTCGCGTGAGAGAAACGCTGTGGCACGACATCGCCACACGGCTGTTGCAATCGCTGCTGCCTATCGAGGCAGACAACGATAACGATCTGATGGCCGTGCACCTCGCCGCATGAGTGCGAGCAAATGACGGCACTGTAAGAATCGGACGGGTCAATTCGCCGCAGCAAGCCGCCGTGATCTCGACAACGCCCATGCATAGCTGACCTCCGGTCAAACGGAGACGACGATGCTCGACGCCAAACGCCTGCTCGATCAATTCATGGGTGCAAACAGCCAGAACATGCCCGCCAATGGCGGCGGCTTTCCGCAGCAACAAAGCGGCGGTCAGGGCGGCGGAATCGGCGACATGGTCGGCGGCCTCGGCAACGTGCTGGGCGGCAATCTCGGCGGCATCGGCGGCGGGGCGGTCGCAGGCGGCCTCGCAGCCTTGCTGATGGGTTCGAAGTCCGGACGGAAGATGGCAGGGAACGCGCTGCAACTCGGCGGCATGGCCGTCGTCGGCGCGCTGGCCTACAAGGCCTATCAGAACTGGCAAAACGGAAAGACCGTCACGCAATCCACTGTGCCATCGGTGCCGTCAACCCTGCCTCCACCGCCAGCGGACACGCCCTTTCTGCCTGCACGCGAATCCGAACAGCAATCGCTGAGCCGACATTTGTTGCGCGCAATGATCGCTGCAGCAAAATCGGACGGCCATGTCGATGCGAAAGAGCAGGCTGCGATCTTTGCCGAGATGGACAAGCTTCCGCTCGACGCTGACGACAAGGCGTTTGTCATTGACGAATTGCGCAAACCGCTTGATGTCGATTCCGTTGCGAGAGCTGCGGCGACACCGGAAGAAGCCGCCAGCATCTACACGGCTTCGCTGCTGGCGATCGATGTCGATAACCCTTCGGAACGCGCTTATCTCGGGCTGCTTGCCGCGCGGCTTAATCTTGACGACGCGCTGGTGAAGCATCTGCACGCGACCGTTGAGGGCGCAACGTTGCCGGCAGCAGATACGGCGAACGCAGGATAACTATTTATCTCCGCTCATCCCTGCGAAGGCGGGGATCCAGCGCAAAACGAAAAGCATTGTCTTGCTTCCTTGGACCCGCCGGAGTTTGTCATCGGGCCGCGCTTTGCGCGGACCCGTTGGCGGGGACGAGCGGTGTAACGGAAACGAGTCACGTATCATCAAAAAAAGGCCGGGCGTTGCCCGGCCTTTTTCATTCATCCGGCTTTCGCCGATCAATGCATCGCCGTGCCGGCGAGGTGATGATCCAGCGACTTGAAGTGATCGAGCCGGGCGATCTCTCTATCAACCGCAGCGCCGAGGCTTTCCGTCTGAAGCTTCTTCACCTTCTCTTCGCTCTTCTTGATCTGCGCATCCAGCATGGCTTGATCGAAATCCTCGATAGCCGTTGCGACATCCGCCAGTACCGTCAGACCGGCCGGCGAGACTTCAGCAAAACCGCCGAAGATCACGACCTTCTCGACGCCGCCGTTGCGCTTGATCGTCAGGATACCCGGACGCAGCGTCGTCACGAACGGCGCATGTCCGGCCAGGACGCCGAAATCGCCTTCGGCACCGGGCACGTCGACCTGCTCGACTTCACCGGAAATGAGAAGCCGTTCGGGCGAGACGAGATCGAAATGAAAGGTGGCCATAGATCTATCTCTTTTTTCCGCTCGTCACCCGCGGGTTTAACCCGCGGGTCCATCGTCTTCGCAAGATGGATTGCCGGGCATAAGGCGTGAAAACGCCGTCTTCAACGGCTATGCCCGGCAATGACACCTGACTTACGCCGCTTCCGCCGCGAGCTTCTTGCCCTTCTCGACCGCTTCTTCGATCGAGCCGACCATGTAGAAAGCTGCTTCCGGCAGGTAGTCGTACTTGCCTTCGCACAGCCCCTTGAAGCTCTTGATGGTGTCGGCGAGATCAACGAACTTGCCGGGCGAGCCGGTGAACACTTCGGCGACGAAGAACGGCTGCGACAGGAAGCGCTCGATCTTGCGGGCGCGTGCGACCGCGATCTTGTCCTCTTCCGAAAGCTCGTCCATGCCGAGAATGGCGATGATGTCCTGCAGCGCCTTGTAGCGCTGGAGAATCTGCTGCACCTGACGGGCGACCTGATAATGCTCCTCGCCGACGATCAGCGGCGACAGCATGCGCGAGGTCGAGTCCAGCGGATCCACCGCCGGGTAGATGCCCTTTTCCGAGATCGCACGCGACAACACCGTGGTGGCGTCCAAGTGCGCGAACGAGGTGGCCGGCGCCGGGTCGGTCAAGT
This sequence comes from Pseudomonadota bacterium, assembly GCA_023423415.1. GTDB lineage: Bacteria > Pseudomonadota > Alphaproteobacteria > Rhizobiales > Xanthobacteraceae > Pseudorhodoplanes. Next base: position 3,962 of record JAFAFP010000087.1, read on the forward strand.
CGTCGGCCGGAACGTAAATGGCCTGCACCGAGGTGATCGAACCCTTGTTGGTGGTGGTGATGCGCTCCTGCAGCGCGCCCATGTCGGTCGCGAGCGTCGGCTGATAACCCACCGCCGAAGGAATACGGCCGAGCAGCGCCGACACTTCCGAACCCGCCTGCGTGAAGCGGAAGATGTTGTCGACGAAGAACAGCACGTCCTGGCCCTGATCGCGGAAATGTTCGGCGACCGTCAAGCCCGACAGACCGACGCGCGCGCGCGCACCGGGCGGCTCGTTCATCTGACCGTAAACGAGGGCGCACTTGGAGCCTTCGCCGCCGCCCTTCTTGTTCACGCCGGATTCGATGAACTCGTGATAAAGATCGTTGCCTTCACGGGTCCGCTCGCCGACGCCGGCGAACACGGAGTAACCACCGTGCGCCTTGGCGACGTTGTTGATCAGCTCCTGAATCAGCACGGTCTTGCCGACGCCGGCGCCGCCGAACAGTCCGATCTTGCCGCCTTTGGCATAAGGCGCGAGCAGATCCACCACCTTGATGCCGGTGACGAGAATTTCCGCTTCGGTCGACTGGTCGGTGTAATCGGGCGCGTCCTGATGGATAGCGCGCTTGGCTTCGGCCTTGATCGGGCCGGCTTCGTCGATCGGCTCACCGACCACGTTCATGATGCGACCAAGCGTGCCGACGCCCACCGGCACCTCGATCGGCAACCCGGTATCCTGCACATCCTGTCCGCGCACGAGACCTTCCGACGTGTCCATCGCGATCGTGCGAACGGTGTTCTCGCCAAGATGCTGGGCCACTTCGAGCACCAGGCGCTGACCGTTATTCGTCGTTTCCAGCGCGTTCAGAATTGCCGGCAGATGCTCGTCGAACTGCACGTCCACGACGGCGCCGATCACCTGCGTGATCTTGCCGGTCTTGTTGGGTTTGCCTGCGGTGGCTGTGGCCATTGCTCGTCCTCGCTACAAATCGTGTGTCAAAGCGCTTCAGCGCCGGAAATGATCTCGATCAGTTCCTTCGTGATCATGGCCTGGCGCGTGCGGTTATAGGTGATGGTCTGCTTCTTGATCATGTCGCCGGCATTGCGCGTGGCGTTGTCCATCGCGCTCATGCGTGCGCCTTGTTCGGACGCGGCGTTCTCGAGCAGCCCCCGGAACACCTGGATCGCCAGATTGCGCGGCAGCAACTCGTCAAGGATCTCGTTTTCTTCAGGCTCGTATTCGTAGGTGGCTTCGGCCTGATTGCCGTTAGCTGACTTTTCCGGAAAGACCGGCGGGATCACCTGCAACGCCGTCGGGATCTGCGCGATCACCGACTTGAAGCGCGAGAAGAACAGCGTCGCGATATCGAACTCGCCATTCTCAAAACGCTCGACGATATTCCTGGCAATCGCATCGGCATCGGAAAAGCCGACATTCTTCACGCCGCGCAGCTCGATTAGTTCGACAATCAGCTTGTCGTAATTGCGGCGCAACTGGTCGTAACCCTTGCGGCCGACACAGAGGATTTTCACCTGCTTGCCGGCGGCGGTCAGTTCGTTGATCTTCTCACGCGCGAGGCGCACGATCGCCGAATTGAAGGCGCCGCAGAGACCGCGCTCAGCGGTGCAGACGACGAGCAGATGCACCTGATCGTTGCCGGTGCCGGCCAGCAGCTTCGGCGCGCTGGCGAGATCGCTCACTGTCGAGGCGATATTGCCAAGCACCTTTTCCATGCGCTCGGCAAACGGGCGCGCCGATTCAGCGGCGGCCTGCGCGCGGCGCAGCTTCGATGCCGCAACCATCTGCATGGCCTTGGTGATCTTCTGCGTCGCCTTGGTCGAGGCGATGCGCACGCGCATATCTTTGAGAGAAGCCATTCCGTCTCAATCCTTGCGGCCAATCCTTGAGGCTATGCCGCCATCCTCTCAGCGAAATGGCCGGACGTCAGCGTCCGGCCATGAGGGAGCATCACGCAAACGACTTCGCGTAACCGTCCACGATACCCTTCAGCTTGGCAGCCGACGCATCGTCGAGATCGCGCGAGTCGCGGATCGTGTTCAGAAGATCGGCATGCTTGCCGCGCAGCAGCGTCAGCAGCCCGTCTTCGAATGCGCGCACCTTGTTGACCGGCAGCGGATCGAGATAGCCGTTGGGGCCGGCCCAGATGATCGCGACCTGCTCTTCCATCTTCAGCGGCGAGAATTGCGGCTGTTTCAGGAGTTCGGTCAGGCGCGAGCCGCGGTTCAGCAGGCGCTGGGTGGTGGCGTCGAGATCGGAGCCGAACTGTGCGAACGCCGCCATTTCGCGGTACTGCGCCAGCTCGCCCTTGATCTTGCCGGCGACCTTTTTCATCGCCTTGGTCTGCGCCGACGAACCGACGCGCGACACCGATAGACCGACGTTCACCGCCGGACGGATGCCCTGATAGAACAGGTCGGTTTCAAGGAAGATCTGACCGTCGGTGATCGAAATCACGTTGGTGGGGATGTAGGCCGACACGTCGTTGGCCTGGGTCTCGATGACCGGCAGCGCGGTCAACGAACCTGCGCCCAGATCGTCGTTCATCTTCGCCGCGCGCTCGAGCAGACGCGAATGGAGATAGAACACGTCACCCGGATAAGCTTCACGGCCGGGCGGACGACGCAGCAGCAGCGACATCTGACGATAGGCGACGGCCTGCTTGGACAGATCGTCATAGATGATCACGGCATGCATGCCGTTGTCGCGGAAGTATTCGCCCATGGTGCAGCCGGTGAACGGCGCCAGGAACTGCATCGGCGCCGGATCGGATGCGGTGGCGGCGACGACGATCGAGTATTCGAGCGCGCCCTGCTCTTCCAGCACCTTCACGAATTGCGCGACAGTCGAACGCTTCTGACCGACCGCGACATAGACGCAGTACAGCTTGATCTTCTCGTCGCCGGTGGCGTTGAGCGGCTTCTGGTTCAGGATGGTGTCGAGCGCGATCGCGGTCTTGCCGGTCTGACGGTCGCCGATGATCAGCTCGCGCTGGCCGCGGCCGATCGGGATCAGCGCGTCCACGGCCTTGAGGCCGGTCGCCATCGGCTCATGCACCGACTTGCGCGGGATGATGCCAGGCGCCTTCACGTCCACGCGCATGCGCTTGTCGGCCTTGATCGGGCCCTTGCCGTCGATCGGGTTGCCGAGCGCATCGACCACGCGGCCGAGCAGGCCCTTGCCGACCGGCGCGTCAACGATGGCGCCGGTGCGCTTGACGG
>JAFAFP010000091.1 GCA_023423415.1 Pseudomonadota bacterium
TATGTGTATAAGACACAGCCCTAACCCACCCCCTGCAGGGGGAGGGGACACAGCTGGCGTGCTGTGTAGCCCCCGGAATGACGGCATTAAGCGTCAGGATTGCCCCGGCCACACCCGCGTGACATGGCCCATCTTGCGGCCGGGCTTGGCTTCGCCCTTGTCGTAGAGATGCAGCGAGGCGCCGGGGACCGTCAGCCATTTGGCATAATCGTTCGCTTCGGCGCCGATCAGGTTGGTCATCTCGACCAGACCCAGCCGCACCGGCGTCGCCAGCGGCCAGCCGGCGACCGCGCGGATATGCTGCTCGAATTGCGAAACGGTGCAGCCGTCGATGGTCCAGTGCCCGGAATTGTGCACGCGCGGAGCGACCTCGTTGACGAGGACGCGCTGGGTCGTGCCGTCGCGCACCACGAACATCTCCACCGCCAGCACGCCGACATAGTCGAACGCGGTGGCGATGCTTTCGGCGATACGAATCGCCTCGTTCGCCACCGCCTGCGGCACCGATGCCGGCACGCGCGAAACTTTGAGAATATGGTCGCGGTGTTCGTTCTCGGTGACGTCGAAGCTCTGCAATCAGCCGTCGCGGCCGCGCGCGACCACGACCGAGATCTCGCGTTCATACGGCACGAAGCCTTCGAGGATGCAGGGCGCGCCATGCAGCGCGCGCCAGGCCGCGGCGGCATCGCCGCCCGGCTCGATCTTCTGCTGGCCCTTGCCGTCATAGCCCATGCGGCGTGTCTTCAAAATCGCCGGAAGACCGATCCTGTTCACCGCCGCGAACAACTGCGGCACATCGCCGGCGGCGGCATAGGGCGCGGTGGCGATGCCGAGGTTTTCGACGAATTCCTTCTCGATCAGCCGGTCCTGCGTGGTCGCGAGGATGCGCGGATCCGGCAGCACGAGACGCCGCTGCGACAGGAACGAGGCGGTCTGCGACGGGATGTTCTCGAACTCATAGGTGATGACGTCGCAATCCTTGGCGAATGTCGCGAGCGCGTCCTGATCGTCGTACTCGGCATGCGTCGCGCGGCTCACCACATCGAACGCGCAGCCGTCCTTGTCCGGCGCGAAGACGTGGCAGTTCAGTCCGATGCGCGATGCTGCCTGCGCCAGCATGCGGGCAAGCTGTCCGCCGCCAAGAATGCCGATGGTCGCGCCGGGCGCGAGCGGTCCGTTCGTGCGAGTGAACATTGTTAGTGTTTCGCGATCTTTAGGTCGTCGACAGGCTTCGGCCGTTTCGCAACGCTGTCGGTCTGCGCCTTGCGATGGGCGGCGAGGCGCTTGGCCAGCGCCTTGTCGTTCAGCGCCAGCACGCTGACGGCGAGCAGCGCGGCATTGATCGCACCCGGCTTGCCGATCGCCAGCGTGCCGACCGGAATGCCCGCCGGCATCTGCACGATCGACAGCAGCGAATCCGTGCCTTCGAGCGCGGTGACATTCATCGGCACGCCGAACACCGGCAGCGCCGTCATCGCCGCCGCCATGCCGGGCAGATGCGCCGCGCCGCCGGCGCCGGCAATGATGATCTTGAAGCCGTTCTTCTCCGCCGATTTGGCGAAGCTGTAGAGCCGGTCCGGGGTGCGATGTGCCGACACGATCAGCGCTTCATAGCCGACGCCGAGCTGATCCAGCATCTGCGCGCCATGCTGCATCGTGGCCCAGTCCGACTGGCTCCCCATGATGATGGCGACGGGCTTCTTCGCGGTCTTGTTGGCGTTTTTTTGAGAGGAGGGCCGGGCGGCCATGATTGAATCCGGGCGAAAGAAGCGGCGGATTATAGGAATAGAAGGCAGGGGGGCAAGCTAAATGCAGGTGCAACCGGCCATATAGGGCCTGTTCCCGCCGCCCGTTTGGCGCTTATTCTATCCCGAGCGGCACGGGGAGAGGTGGCGGCTGACGTGCAGGACATCCTGGCGGGCTTGTCGTTCTATATCCACAAGCTGGGCGGGCCGGTGGAAATCGTCGGCTATGCCGCCGCCATGCTGACGATCGCCACCTATTCGATGCGGACGATGATTCCGCTGCGTGTGATCGGCATCTGCGCCAATTGCCTGTTCATCGTTTACGGATATTTCGCGCCGGTTTACCCGCAACTGCTGCTGCACGGGATCCTGCTGCCGCTGAATTCGCTCCGGCTGTATCAGATGATGCGTCTCGTCTCGATGGTGCGGTTGGCCTCCGACAATCTGTCGATGGACTGGGTGAAGTCCTTCACCAAAACGCGCGCCTGCCACGCCGGAGAAACCGTGTTCTTCAAGGGCGATCATGCCGACGCTATGTATTACGCCGTGTCGGGCCGCTTTCTTCTGGTCGAGATCGGCGTCGAGATTCCGCCGGGGCAGGTGGTCGGCGAGATGGGCTGGATCGCGCCGGATCACCGCAGAACCCAGAGCTTCAAATGCGTGAAGGACGGCGAATTGCTGGTGATCGATTACAGTCAGCTCAAGCAGCTCTATTTCCAGAACCCGAAATTCGGCTTCTTCTTTCTCAAGCTGATCAGCAAGCGGATGTTCGCCAACGAGAGGAAAATGGAGGAGCGCCTGCGGCGGAGTCTCCACCGTAAACCGGCGACTGACGCGAACAGGCCCCCAGTGGATGTCCCAACACCCTCGCAACCGGCGGAATAGTCCGTCAGGCGATGATGTCCGGCGTCAGCTGATCCTCAATGAAAGAAATACGGTCGCGCAGTACCAGCTTGCGCTTCTTGAAACGCTGGACCTGGATCTGGTCTGCGCTCGGTGCGGCGCTCAAAGCTTCAATGGCGGCATCGAGATCGCGATGCTCTTGCTGAAGTTTAGCCAGTTCCGCGCGCAGCGCGTTTTCGTCCTCACCCGTCATGTCCGCGTATCTTCACGAAAAGACTATCAGTTCAATGGCTTGCGAATCATCATGCGCGTGTGACGGCCAATGACGTTACTCGCCTTACTGGAATGCTTACAACCGTGACGCGGAAAGGTTAAGGAAAAGCGGGGATTTGCGGCGATGCAGCAAGGGCCGCTGTCGACTTGCCACAATCTTCCTGTCTAAATTGACAGGTCAGGACTCCAACCGGTCAATCACGGAGGTCCCCTTCCAATGTCGATTCAAACGCATATTGTGGAACTTGAGGCCCGGCACCGGGAGCTCGAGAAAGAGATCGCAGATGCCATCTCACATCCGTCGACAGACGATACCAAAATTGCAGAGCTAAAGCGGCGCAAGCTGCAGGTGAAGGACGAAATCGCGCGGATGCAGGCGGCCTCGACCAGCGTGCATTGATTTTTACGATTTACGCTATGATGTGATCAGACCGTTGGGCCGTCGGCTCTCCGAACGGAGACCGGCGGTCTTGTTTTATAAGAAGATTTTTCGGGGGAATGAATTGTGATCCGACATGCCGGTTTCGCTGCTTTGGCGGCGCTTTTGATGGTGCCTGCGCCGCTGTCCGGCGTTTCGGCACAGGATTATCCGACGCGTCCGATCACCCTTGTGGTGCCGTTTCCGCCCGGCGGCGGCAACGACTCGATGGCGCGGATCATTGCCGACAAGCTCTCGGTGGCGCTCGGCCAGCAGATCGTGGTCGACAATCGCGGCGGCGCCGGCGGTGTGATCGGCACGCGTGCCGCGGCAAAGGCCGCGCCCGACGGTTACACGCTCCTGCTCGGCCACACCGGCACCATGGGCATCAATCAGAGCCTGTATGCCAATCCCGGCTATGACATCCGCAAGGACTTTGCGCCGATCGGATTGATTGCGGTCATGCCGATGGCCTTCATGACGCAGCCGTCGGCGCCTTACAAAACAATCGCCGACCTGATCGCGGCGGCGAAGAAGGAGCCGGGCAAGATCAATATCGGTTCCTCGCCGAAAGGCACCGGCTCGCATCTTTGCGCCGAACTCTTCATGGCCACCGCAGGGGTGCAGATGAACCTCATTCCCTACAAGGGCACGGCGCAAAGCATCACCGACCTTGTCGGCGGCCATGTGGCCGCTGCCTGCAACATCATTCCGCCAGCGTTCGGCAATCTGAAGGCCGGTACACTGCGGGCGCTTGCGGTGACATCGGCCAAGCGCTCCAGTCACCTGCCGGATGTGCCGACGGTCGCCGAATCCGGCTTGCCGGGCTTTGAAGCGGACCTCTATTACGGCCTCCTCGCGCCGGCCGGTACGCCGCGGCCGATCATCGATCGGCTGAACAAGGAGTTGCTCGCGGCGCTCAAGAATGAAGAGGTGCGCCAGCGCATCGCCAATGATGCGGCCGAGCCGCTGTCGAGCACGCCGGACGAACACGCGGCGCTGCTCGACCGCGACGAAACCAAATGGTCGACGCTGATCCGCAAACTCAATTTGAAGATTGATTGATGCTGCTGCGAACGGGATGCGTCTTGTTGGTCGTGCTGGCTTGCGGCGGCATCGCCGCAGGCGCCGATCTCGAACTCATTCCGAAGGGACATCCGAAAGAACGTCCGGTGCAGACGACGCCGATCGTACCGCAATCACCTGCCGCGCCTTCATTACCTGCGCCGTCATCGCAGCCTCCGGCGCAGCAGCCGACGCCGAAAACCGAAACACCCGCGCAACCGACGCCGCCAGTTCCGGCTCCCACTCAAACCACACCGCAACGGCTGCAATCGCCGTCCGCGCCGGATGACAAGGCGACACATGCGCCAAGCGACGACAAGCGGCTGAACGATCTGCAGCCCCCGGCGTTGCCTGCTCCAAGCGAAGGCGAAAGCTGGTGGCAGAAAGTGGTGCGCAGCGCGCCGAACTGCCGGACCTTCACCGACGGCTGCCGCACCTGCGACGCTAAATTCGTTTGCTCCAGTATGCCGATTGCCTGCCAGCCGAAGGAATTCGTATGCACCGATCCCTCAACGCCTCAGCCTTCAAAGTGATGCGAAATGTTCTGCCGCTCGCCCCCGCGAAGGCGGGGACCCAGCCTTTGGCTTTCTGGATCCCCGCCTTCGCGGGGATGAGCGGAGCACGGTGCGTCCTCTCGATTGTCGTCGCTGCGACCGTGATAAGCTCCGCACACGCCCAGGACGTGCGCGGGCTGGAAGTCTGCATCGCCGAAAAGCAGATGGAACGTCGCACTGGCTGCCTGCAAGCCAATGTCAATTTTCTGCAGGACGTCATTGACCGAAATGCCCGCGACGCACGGCTGAAACTCGATGCCGTGACAAAGGAATTGGCTGCTTCGCGTAACGAGGTTGCTGCGCTCAAGGCATCACTTGCTGCCTTGCAGTCGCGGTTGGAAAAGCTCGAGAAGCCGGAAAAGGCTGAAAAGCCGAACGGCAACGCGCAGAAGAAATGAACGCGCCGGGTTCAGCGGCGTTGTGTGAGTGCTGTCGGCATCGCTTCCGCCGTTACGCCCAGCGCCTGCAGGTAGGCGGATAGCACGCCGTCGACCATGCCATCCTGCGAGAACGACGACGCAACGCGCGTTCGCAGATTCTGCGCGAATTGAGCCGCCGCTGCTGGATTGGCGATCGTGCGCTCGATGGCATCGGCCAACGCATCGACTTGGCCCGGCGGCACCAACGCATGCGCCTGCGGACCATAGATTTCCGGAATGCCGCCGACATTGGTGGTGATCAGCGGCATGCCGGCAGCGGCCGTTTCCAGCACAACATAAGGCAGCGACTCGGCGTAGGATGGAATGACCATCACCCGGCCGAGCGTCATGACTCGGCGAGCCGGCATGGCAGGTGAAAAGCGAATTGCGTTCTGCAAGGACAATCGGCTCACCTGCGTCTTCAGTTCCGCTTCGTCGGGACCATTGCCAACCAAAGTTGCGGTCACTTGACGTCCGCGCTGATGCAACTGCGCGATGGCGTCGATCAGGATGCCGATGCCTTTCACCGGGCGGAATTCGCCCATGAAAACGAGGTCGGTGGCGTCGGGTGCCGCAGTGACAGGTTCGAACTCGCTCTTGGATACGCCGTTGTGGATCACGCGCACGATGCCGTTCGGCGCGCCGATCTTGTTGCGAAATATGCTGCCGCTATAGGCGCTCTCGAACAGATACAAGGCGCGGCGCGCCAGCAGCATCTTCTCAAGCATGAGATACATCCGCCCGGACAGATTGTCGTGGTGCAGCAGCAGGCTGCCACCATGCGGTGTGTAGGCGCGCAGCACGGCGCTGTTCGGAAAGGCGAGCCGCGCATAGGCCCCGCCTTTGGCGCCATGGCCGTGGATGACATCAGCGCCGGTTTCGTTGATGCGCTTCGTGACATGCCAGGTGGCGGGGATGTCGGTCGGATTGAGCGGACGTCGCATCGGGATGCGGGTCAGCCCCAATGCAAGCTGCGGCGTCAGTTGGGCGAAGGCGTCATCCGCTCGCCCACTGCCGGTGCTTGAGTCAGCGATGATGCCGACGCGATGACCACGCGCAATCTGGCCCTCGACGAGATCGAGAACATGCCGGAACAGACCGCCGATGGGTGCGCGAAAGACATGAATGATTTTTAATGACATATCCGCGTCGGTTATTCACGAACGTGTATTGGTAACCGAAGCCCATCTGCGCCCCAAAACAGGCTGCGACAAGATGGCAATCCGTATTTCTACAATTTTAGGCATTTTGGCTGGGGGTATCGTTAATGCCACCCGCGCATTGATTGAGTAAATTCGCGGCCGAATGAACCAGCCGTCAGAAACTTCTCGTTCAAATTGATTTTGCCATCTCGCGCAGCTTGAACTTTTGAATTTTGCCGGTGGAGGTTTTCGGCAATTCGGAGAACACGATGAAGCGCGGAACTTTATAACCGGCGAGATTTTGCCGGCACCAGACGATGAGCTCTTCGGACGTGGCGCTGGCTCCAGACTTGAGTTCAATGAAGGCGCACGGCGTTTCGCCCCATTTTTCGTCGGGTTTGGCGACGACGGCGGCTGCGGACACCGCCGGATGTTTGAACAATGCATCCTCCACCTCGATGGAGGAAATATTTTCACCACCTGAAATGATGATGTCCTTCGAACGGTCCTTGAGCTGGATATATCCATCCGGATGCATCACGCCGAGATCGCCGGAATGGAACCAGCCGCCGGCGAAGGCTTTCTCGGTCGCGGTCTTGTTCTTGAGATAGCCTTTCATCACCACATTGCCGCGGAACATGACTTCGCCGAGTGTCGCGCCGTCGCGCGTCACCGGCGTCATCGTTTCCGGGTCCATCACGTCGAGCGCTTCAAGCACCGGATAACGCACGCCCTGTCGGGCTTTCTTCGCCGCCTGTTCGGAAAGCGGGAGATTATCCCATCCGTCGTGCCATTCGTTGACGGTGGCGGGTCCATAGACTTCCGTCAGCCCATAGACATGCGTGACGTTGAAGCCGGCGGCCTTCATGCCGGCCAGCACGGCCTCCGGTGGCGGCGCCGCGGCGGTGGCGAAATCGACCACATGCGGCAGTGGCTTCTTTTCGCTCTCGCTTGCGGAGAGCAATGTCGACATCACAATCGGCGCACCGCACAGATTCGTCACCTTGTGCGTGGCGATAGCGTCATACATTGCCGCAGCCCGTACCTGACGGAGGCACACATGCGTGCCGGCAACGATCGACACCGTCCAGGGGAAGCACCAGCCGTTGCAGTGAAACATCGGCAGTGTCCAGAGATAGACCGGATGCTGCCGCATGCCGCAGGTCAGCACGTTGCCCATCGCCAGCAGATAGGCGCCGCGATGATGATAGACGACGCCTTTCGGATCGCCGGTGGTGCCTGACGTGTAATTCAGCGAGATCGCATCCCATTCGTCATCCGGCATCTGCCATGCGAATTGCGGATCGCCGTCTTTCAGAAAGTCTTCGTATTCGATCGTACCGATGTGTTCGCCGTCACCCTTGAATTCGGGATCGTCGTAATCGATCACCAGCGGCTTCACCGTGGCGCGCGACAGCGCGTCCTTCATCACCTTCGAGAATTCGCGATCGACGATCAGCACTTTCGTTTCGGCATGGTCGAGCGTGAAGGCATTCACCGCCGCATCGAGCCGTGTGTTGATGGCGTTCAACACCGCTCCGGTCATCGGCACGCCGTAATGACATTCCAGCATCGCCGGCGTGTTCGGAAGCACGACGGATACCGTGTCGCCCTTTTTGATGCCGTGCTTGTGCAGGGCCGATGCGAGGCGGCGGGCGCGCGTATAGAAATCGCGATAGTTGCGCCGCAACGGCCCGTGGATGATGGCGATGCGATCGGGATAGACGCTGGCTGCACGCTCAAGGAATTGCAGCGGCGTCAGCGGCTGAAAATTGGCGGCGTTGCGATCGAGGTCGATGTCGTAGGGCGTTCTCGCCATTGCCGTTCCCCTTTGAGGATTCAAAGTTAGACAGGGGAAGGGTTTGGATCAATGCAGGCTTTGTGCTGTCCATCGCGGCCAGGACAGCACGTCTATTTCGTCTCAACCGGCTTCGGCCGCGCGATCGATTGTGGCAGCGCCGCGCGGGCACGGTCGGGATAGTCGGTGATGAGACCGTCTACGCCAGCGTCGATGACCAGTCGGAGATCATCCATCTGGTTGACGGTCCAGGGTATCACCTTGAGGCCAAGTCCCTGCGCTTCCTTCACCCGTGCCGCTGTGACATTGGGAAAGTAGGGCGACCAGACCGCGCAACCGGCCGCCTGTACAAGCCGCGGTACCGATCCGCCGAAATCGTCGATGTCCAATCCTGCGGTCCAGGGTGAGGCGTTCGGTTTGCCGCGCCGGATATTGTCTTCCATCGAATCCTCGATGGTCAGGCAGGAGCGCTCGATCTCCGGCGCGATCCGCTTCATGGCGATGAGCGTGCGCCAGTCGAAACTCTGCACAGTGACGCGCGACGTCAGGCCGGCATCGCGCACGGCCTTTGCAAACATGCTGGCGAAGGTGTCGGGATCAGGTACGTTGTCGCCGGAATCCGGTTCGATCTTGGTTTCGATGTTGAAGCGGATGTGCTCGGCGCCGCTGCGTTTGACGAGGTCGAACACTTCGGTCAGCGCCGGAATGCGGATGCCGTCGGCGCCGCGCTGTTCGGGAAAGCGCGCGGCATAGGCACTGTCGGGACGAATGCGTCCGACATCGTAGCGCTGCAATTCCGCGAAGGTGAGGGAACGGATGACCGGCCCGGACTCGTTCAGGAAAGCGCCGTTCGGGCCGCGCGTGATGTCCCGATTGAGCGCCGTATCGTGGCTCACCACCAGCACGTTGTCTTTGGTCACCGCGAGATCGAGTTCGAGCGTCGAGACGCCAATCCTCAGGGCCTTTTCAAAGGCGGGAATTGTATTTTCCGGCGCTAGTCCCCGCGCGCCGCGATGACCCTGCAGATCGAAAGCGTGGGCGGTGAGCGATAGCATTGTCAAAGACGCCGCTACGAAAAGTCGGCACATCATATTTTCTCCGCCTTGCTCGGCACAAGGCTTGTGCAACGGGCCGCGCGCAAGCGCGGACCCGTGCGCCGGGCATGACGAACTCAATAGGGCTGCTGTGTCAGCAACGTGACGGCATCAGCCGAGCGACAATCCCCTGAAGCCTTGCCACAGCAGCAGCACCGAGACGCAGAAGACGATCGCATAGGCGATCTTGTAGAACATTTCCTGCGGCGTCACCCGCACCAGCCAGATACCGAAGGCATTGGTCGCTATCGCAAGCGGCAACAGCAGCAGCGATGTTGCGAAGTTGCGCATATTGAATTGCCCGAGTGCGAAGTACGGCCCGATCTTCAGCGCATTCACGATTGTGAAAAAGATGGTGGTGGTGCCGACCAGCGTCAGCTTCGGCAGCCGCTGCGGCAGCACATGCGCCTGATAGGGCGGGCCGCCGGCCTGCGACAGAAATGATGTAAAGCCTGATACACCGCCCCAGAAGACGCCGCTCAATGCGGTCTTCCGCTGACCTTCGGCTGGCGCGCGTTTCAGGATGGTGTGAATGACGAACGAGATGCCGATCGTGCCAACGACGATGCGAAGCGCTGAGTCCGTCACATAGGACGCGAAGATCCATGCCAGTCCCATGCCGATCAGCGCGCCGGGCAGAAGCACCTTCAGATTCCAGGCATCCCAGTCTTTCCGGTACCACCAGGTGGAAATGAGATCCTGCGT
>JAFAFP010000092.1 GCA_023423415.1 Pseudomonadota bacterium
TGATGCCCCAGAAGCTGATGATCGACAGCCGGTAGGAAAAGATCGGCCGTCCCGCGCGCTTGGGCAGATAGTAGTACATCATTCCGAGAAAGCCCGCGGTGAGGAAGAACGCGACCGCGTTGTGGCCGTACCACCATTGCGTCATCGCATCCTGCACGCCCGAGAAGGCGGAGTAGGACTTGGCATGGCCGAACGAAACCGGCACCGCGAGATTGTTGACGATGTGCAGGATGGCCACGACCAGAATGAAGGCCATGTAGTACCAGTTGGAGACGTAGATATGCGGCTCCTTGCGGCGCATCAGGGTGCGCAGATAGAGCAGGAAATACACCACCCAGACGATCACCAGCCAGATGTCGGCATACCATTCAGGCTCGGCATATTCCTTGGATTGGGTGACGCCCATCAGATAGCCGGTGACGGCGAGCACACAGAACAGGTTATAACCGAACAGCACGAACCAGGGGCTTAGCTGATCGGGAAGGCGCGCCCGCGAGGTGCGCTGGAGAACGTAGAGAGAGGTCGCAATCAGCGCGTTGCCGCCAAAGCCGAAGATGACAGCCGTGGTGTGCACCGGTCGGATCCGGCCGAAGCTGGACCAGCCAGCGCCAAAGGTCAGATCGGGATACACCAATTGCCAGGCGACCCAGTCGCCGACGAACAGGCCGAGCACCGCCCAGCCCATGGCGAGTATGATGCCGACCTTGGTCGGCTCGTCGTAATAGCGGCTCAGGCGCTCCGGCCCGGGCTCCGGCTTGTAATAGCCGGAGATGAGGCCGAAAGCGGCGACAATTCCGGTCATCATCACGAGCACACCATGCACCCCGAGCGGATCGCGATGGCCGGCAATCGCCATCACGAGTCCCGTCAGGACGAGAGCGACAGAGATGACAAGCGCCTTTTCGCGCTCCCTGAGAGTCAATTGGCCGATCATGTGAGGTGCTTGCTTTCTGCTGACCACTGCTTTTGAGGGGTACGCGAATCGCTACGCGCAATCATGTTATCGTGCGCCGCCCGCCTGCGCCGTAGCGCTCTTCGCGGCTTCCTCAAACATGGCCGCCATCCGCTTCGCGGCCAGCGGCGGCAGCCGCATCTCCTTGGCGGCCGCGAGATTGGCGGCCGCGAGATTGGCGGCGCTGTCGCCAACCGCGATCAGGCCGACCATCCCCATGCCGAAATGCGGAGCGCATCGATAGCCATAGACGCCGGGCTTCGTGAAGGTCACGGTGATCTCCTGGGACAGCTTGCCTTTGAACGGCTCGGCGCCTTCCGGCAGCATGCCCGGAATCGTCTGCGCATCGTGGCCCTTGTCGGTGGGAACGAAACGGACAGTGTCGCCCGGCTGGATTTTCAGAAATGCCGGCTCGAACACCATGGTCTGGTTGTCGGCGCCCTTGTTCAGCATCTTGACTTCGAATTCGGCCGCTAGGGCCGGCGGAGAAGCGGCCAGCACCAGTGTGAAACCAAGCCCGAGAACACCCAACCATCGCATCGCCGATACTCCATCCGCCTTCGGATCCGCCGAGCGGCGGCCCGGATCTTCCAGTTGCGCATGGAGGATAGCGATGGGCGGCCCGCGCATCTTTGCGCCAGCACAAACTCGGGAACCAAAGACGGCCTAAATCCGCTAGATCAGCGGCCCGGGGCGATCGGGAAGCGCGCTTCCTGTCGCAAGCGCGTCAGCGAAGGCGTGGTGAATGTCGCGATGAATCGCCTCGTCTTCCCGCATGGCGACAATCATGTCGCTCAGCTTGGCGTCCGGCGCGAGGCTCCAGTAGGCGATCGCCGATTCCGGGGCGGGACCGTCGGCGGATTCGCCTGAGCTAAGATGCGCGAGATAATCCGAATAGCCGCTGACCGCTCGCTCGGCGAGATACCCCGCCAGGCGGTGCGCAGCCCGCGCGGATATGAGGTGAAGGAGGAAATACGCGTTGTAAAAGACGCCCTGGCTGACCGCGATGAGGAGCCGCTCCGACGTGCTGGGGCGCTTCATGGCCACAAACGCCATGAGGTGCGCCCGCTGATTCTCGGCTTCGTCCATGAATGTCCGCACCCAGCCGCGAT
Source organism: Pseudomonadota bacterium (assembly GCA_023423415.1). GTDB lineage: Bacteria > Pseudomonadota > Alphaproteobacteria > Rhizobiales > Xanthobacteraceae > Pseudorhodoplanes. The sequence continues at coordinate 2,065 of JAFAFP010000092.1, forward strand.
CGTCGATCATCCGCCGCAGGCACTTGAGGTGCAGCAGCGTGGCGGCGACCATGGCGGGGACGGCGGCAACCGTCTCCAGCACCACGACGCCCTCGCCGTAGCGGCCGCGAAACACGGTATTCGCAATTTTTTCGAGAAAGCGTGTCGTCCCGAGCGCAAATCGATCGGCGAGCGTCTCGGGCACATGATGACGGAACAAATCCGTCTTGTTGATCTTCAGCATCGCCGCTCCGCGCGTGCCGGAAAGAGAGGATTCGAGCCCGCAATCGCTGCGGGCCTGTCCGGCCTGCCCTCCCATGGCGGCCCCGCCGCTCCCGCGCCAGGCGGAATTTGCATCAGTGTCACTGCGGTTTTCATGGGGTTGCTTGCATCAATACCGTCCAGTTTTTCCTATAACAGCAGGTGGGTAAAGCGTCTTTGCGCCCGCGCAAATAACGTTACGATATTTGCCCGAATGCATGTGCGTGCGGTATCGCCTGGACTGCAGCACGACAGAGGAACGCCACGCCGGCTGCACGAGACGGAGAAGAATGGACTATCCCGCTGCCGAGCTCCTTGCGCGGATCGCCCTGTTCCGCAACGTGCCGGCATCCGTGCTGGAGGATATGTCGGCCCTGTCGTTCCGGAAACGATTTGCCGTTGGCGAAGCCGTGCTGGTTCAGGGCGAGCCGGCAGAGGCCGTTTATATCGTCGTGATGGGACGGCTGCGCGTGACGCAGACAGCGTCCGACGGTCAGCAGATCATCCTCCGCTATCTCGGACCCGGCGATGTGGTGGGCTATGCCGCGCTCGCAAGCGCGCAATCGCAGCCGGGGACGGTGACCGTCGTCGATGACACGCATCTCATTGGCTGGCCGGTGGCGACCTTCAAGACATTCATGGCGGACAATACGCCGATCGCGCTGAACGCCGTCGACATGCTGGCGAAGCGCTATCACGATCTGCAATTGCGGCTGCTTGAACTATCGACCGAGAAAGTCGAGCAACGAATCGCGCACACGATCCTGCGACTGGCGGGACAAGCCGGCCGCCGCACGTCCCGCGGGATCGAAATCGCATTTCCGCTATCGCGTCAGGACCTCGCCGAAATGTGCGGCACGACATTGCACACGGTCAGCCGAACGCTCAGCGGATGGGAAGAGCAGAGCATTGTCGATTGCGGCCGGCGGCGGGTCATCGTCACCAAGCCCGACATGCTCAACGCGATCGCAAACCGGTAAGCCGGACGGCTTGCGGCGAGCCCGCACCAACGACGTCAGCGGCCAAACCGGCTCATTCTTATTCCGGGCAAACGTCCACCCCTATCCCGGTCAAGAGCTGGCGCTGCTGATCTGCGGATACGATCATCCCGTCAAAGGTTGCCAAGTCCATTAAATTCATGCCGCTGAGGTCCGCGCCTCGCATATCGGCGCGGGCAAGCTTGGCACCTGCAGTGAGCGTTTGGACGAAGTCACAGCCGCGCAGGTCGGCCCCTTCGAAATCGGCGTTGAAGAGTGCTGCCTCACGGAATCTGCTGTTATTGAGATCGCAACCAGGCATGCGTATGTCAGAGAGGTCAGCGAGCTCCATATTGCAGCCCTTGATTGCGCCGGCCCATTTGACCACTTTCTTCCCGAATGCGCGGGCGAAATCGACTTTCGAGAATGCCGACCCACGCAGATTGCAGGTCTCCATTTCCATACCATACAGATCGGAACGCTCGATCTTCGCAAACGAAAGATCGGAACGGATAAAGCGTGCTTGCTCCAGACGCGAGAACGTGAATTGCGCGCCCGTGTGGCCTTGGTCGTCCGCAAAAATACAGTCCTCGAACACCGCATCGCGGAGGTCGGCATTCGCGAAACGACTACGAACGATGCGACAGGCCGAAAAACGGGCGCCCTCAAAGCAGGCTCCCAGAATATTGGCATCGGAAATCTTGCAGCGCTCAAACACTGCGCCGGTGAGATCAAGATCAGCAAACGCGACAGCCGATAGGTCGGCATCGCGTAAGGTCGTTCCGGGCCTAAGCTTCATGGCCACCCCTTATGACATCACGATCTTCGAACTCTTGCTTCGGGCTCTTGCATCAGCCGTTTGGCACGCATTCGTCGCTGAATGTTCGCGGTGGATCGGACACCGTAGTACCGGCATCGCCGCTCTCGAACCTCTCGTACATCAGACGCGAGATTGCGTCGATCCTTCGAGCATCAATGGTGGTTGTGGTACCAGCTTATCCAGACTACTTGTCGCTGACGCCCGCGCGCCACGACACCGACGGCTTTTTTGCTGCGGTCATGCAGCGCGAGGCACCATAGGCGAGACATCGGTCGGCGAGACCGAGAAGCTGATCCATTCGGATTCAAACGCGCGCTGACAAGTCGGTGCGCTCCCTCTCCCCGCTTGCGGGGAGAGGTGAACGAAGCTCATCGCGATTTGGGAAACGGAACGCCCTTCGTGGTGAAGCGCTGCGCCTTGCCGGTGTGACGCATGGTTCCTTGTTTGGGCCTTCGCGTGCTTGCGGCCTTGCCGGTGCCGGGCGGCTGATGGGCCGGCACGAGCTGGTCGGGACGCCCGCCGATCAGGTCGGCGCGGCCCATCAGTTTCAGGGCCTCGCGCAGCAACGGCCAGTTTTCGGGGTCGTGATAGCGCAGGAACGCCTTGTGCAGCCGGCGTTGCCGAAGCCCCTTGACCGCCTCGACCTTGTCGCTCGCCCCGTGCCGCACGCCGCGCAGCGGATTGACGCCGGTGTGATACATGGCCGTGGCGGTCGCCATCGGCGAAGGCAAAAAGGTCTGAACCTGATCGGCGCGGTACCGATTCTTCTTCAGCCAGAGCGCGAGGTGCATCATGTCCTCGTCGGTCGTGCCCGGATGCGCCGCGATGAAATACGGGATCAGGTAATATTTCTTGCCGGCCTGTTTCGCGGCGGCCTCGAACATCTCCTTGAATCGGTTATAGGTTCCGATCCCCGGCTTCATCATCTTGTCGAGCGGGCCACGCTCGGTGTGCTCGGGCGCGATCTTCAAATAGCCGCCGACGTGATGCGTGACGAGCTCCTTGACGTATTCGGGACTCTTCACTGCGAGGTCGTAGCGCACGCCGGACGCGACCATCAC
>JAFAFP010000132.1 GCA_023423415.1 Pseudomonadota bacterium
GTCCATGATGGCGATGACGAGAGCGCCCTCCTTGTAGAGCAGCAACTCCTCAGGAGACGGACGCCGGACCCGCAGAACGACATCGGCGTTCTTGACCGCGTCTTTCGATACCGCGGCTCCCGCGGCCGTATAGTCGGCGTCAAGAATCCCGGACTGGACGCCAGCGCCGGGTTCAACCGCGACTTCAGCACCCATCCCAATCAGCTTTTTGACCGTCTCCGGCGTCCCAGCAACGCGCGGCTCGGCCTTGTCGGACTCCGCAGCAACCGCAATTTTCATATCGCCCCCCGGCCTTCAGCCTGCTTTAGAGCAGGAAATAGGCCATCAGCACGAGGATACCAATGACGGATCCGGCAGCCCACTTGGTGATGGTCAGGAACGCAAGATAAGTCCGTTCATGCTCCCTGTAGTCATTGCCGTCGGCCGTCGTGTAGGCCACTTCATTGTGGTTAGCCATTCCAATCCTCTTATGGCGATCATTCCCACACCGGTTACCGCAATTGCGCCACAAGGGCAACGCCACCGTATGAAAACGGATTCGACGGGATGAAAAATCACCCGCCGCCGACCGGCCTCAGCCCCGCATTTGCAAGCGCCGCCGTCTGCCGTGAGGCCACCCGCTCCACAGAAAAATTTTCGATCGCTTCGTTGAATAACCGATAGAAGTTGAGCTCGGCATGAAGGTGCAGAAAAACGCCGCCGAGGCCTATCGCGGCACGATCCATGAACACAAACTCGCGCGGCACGGTGACCGGCCCCTTCTCCTTCAGGGCTTGATGCACCCGGAAGGCCTCACGCCGTCCATACTCACCCGGCTTGACGCCATCGGCGATGCTGCGCACCCGATCATCGAGTAGCGGCCCATAGATGAAGCGCGCCCAGATATTCAGAATATCGATCAATTCGCGCGACAGCTCCTTGAAACCCCAAGTCTCATAAGCATGCACGATCTTCGCGTCGTCGCCATCGCGCAGTCCGTGATACAAATCGACCACGCCGCCGACAAAGCGCGGCGGAAATATTCGGATGCAGCCATAGTCCAGAAGATTGATTCCGGCCGGTGCACCGTCTGCTTCGAACACGCTGTAGTTGCCAAGATGCGGATCGCCGTGAATCACACCGAAGCGGCTGAACGGAAACCACCAGGCCGTGAACATGGCCTGTGCAAGCCGATTGCGGTGCTCAAGCGTTGCGCCTTTGTAGGACAGCATCTTGCCGCCTTCCAGCCAATCGAGCGTGAGAAGCCGCGCCGTTGAAAGTGCAGGCCATACGCGCGGCACCCGAATCAAATCGATTCCGGCGAGCATTTCGCGGTACAGCCCAACGTGCTTCGCCTCGCGCAGATAATCGAGTTCTTCGCGAATACGTTCGCCGATCTCCTTGTTGATTTCGGTCGTGTCGATCGCCGGCTCCATCCGACGATGCAGGGCGAACAGGAGGTTGAGCTGCTTGAGGTCCGCTTCGACCGCGGACTGCATGTCGGGATATTGCAGTTTGCAGGCCAGCTGCGTGCCGTCATTCGCTCGCGCCTTGTGGACTTGACCAAGCGAGGCGGCGGCGGCCGGCTTGTGCTCGAACGCGGCAAATTTCGATTGCCAGTCGGCACCAAGTTCCGCAGTCATCCGGCGCTTGACGAAAGCCCAGCCCATCGGTGGCGCTTCGCTCTGCAGCCTGGCGAGTTCGGCGACATATTCTTGCGGCAACGCATCCGGGATGGTGGACAAAAGCTGCGCCACCTTCATGATCGGGCCCTTCAGGCCGCCCAGCGCTGCCGCAAGCTGCGCCGCGTTTTTTGCCCGATCCAGATCGATTCCGAAGAAGCGCGCGCCAGCGATGCGTACTGCGACGCCCCCAACATCGGTTCCCACGCGTGCGTAGCGCCGGGCGCGGGCGGAGAAGCGATTGGCTTCAGAATCTGTCATGCCGAACCTGACCTAAGTGTTCACAACATGAAACGCCAGTCTCTGGAAAGCGACGGAACGACATGACAAGATGCCCGAAAACGGAGATGGCCATGCGCCAGATCGTCGCTCTGCTGATCCTCACCCTCGCGTTGCTCTCTCCGGCTCCCGCGCAAGATGGTTCGCGTCTATCGCTCACTGCGGTGCAAGCAGCGAAGGAATTCAAGGTCTATCTGGATCAGACCGCAACGGCGAAAGGCCAGCTTGACCTGTCAGCCCCACCCGGCTCGGCGTTGTTTGAGAAGATATTCGACACCAAAGCGATACAGACCCTGCCCGCGCCGACGGCCATCGATCTTCCCTGGCTATCGGAATGGCTGAACGTCGCAGCGTCCACCTATCTCGGCATCGTCAATTTCGGCGCCGATCCGAAGGGCGATCCGATGCAGAAGACCGTTCAGGAGAATGTCATACGCCATGAAGACAAGCTCGCGCTTGCAATGGATTTTCTCCTGCGATTGATGCCCCGCATGACCGTGTCCGCGGACGCCTTCATGCAAGCACTGCCGGAGAAGGACCGCAATGTGCAGACACGGCAGCAAGGCATGGGCCAGATTCGCAGCGGCTACATACAAACCATATCGGGCGCCCTCACTTTCATAAGCGGAGGGCCCAAAGCCGACAATTCACGGCTGCTCGCCCGCGCCTTGCGCGACACAGTCGATGTCTGGAGCAAGCTTGCAAGTACGGAAGAACGACAGCAGTTGCTTTCCTTGCTTGCGCAAGCGCGAACCGGCGCGAAAGACCCGGCTGTTGACGATAACCTGATCGTTGTTTCAAAGGTTCTCGCCGACATCAAATAGCAGCGTCAGCACCGACAGAAACGCAACGCTGGCTATTGGGCGGTCCATCCGCCATCGACGCCGATGGCCTGGCCGCGGATCTGGGCCGCGGCATCCGAGCACAGGAAGACGGCGACGCCGCCAAGCTGCTCCGGCGTCACGAATTCGAGCGAGGGCTGCTTTTCGCTGAGGAGATCGAGCTTCGCTTTCTCGACCGGTATGCCTTCGTTCGCCGCGCGCGCATCGATCTGCTTCTGCACCAGCGGCGTCAGAACCCATCCGGGGCAGATCGCGTTGCAAGTGACACCGGTCTTCGCCGTTTCCAGCGCAACGACCTTGGTGAGACCGACAAGGCCATGTTTCGACGCGACATAGGCGGCCTTCTCGACGCTGGCGACAAGGCCGTGTGCGCTCGCGATGTTAATGATCCGGCCCCAGTTGCGTTCGAGCATCTGCGGCAAGGTGGCGCGGATGGCGTGAAAGGATGACGACAGGTTGATCGCGATCACCGCATCCCATTTCTCCGGTGGGAAATGCTGGATCGGTGACACGTGCTGAATGCCGGCATTGTTGACGAGGATATCGACATGGCCGAGCTCCGCGGTTGCCTGCTTGACCATGGTTTCAATTTCGGCGGGCTTCGTCATGTCCGCCGGAGAATAGATCGCGCGCACCTTGAACTCGCCGGCAATGCCGGCGCGCAGCGTCTCGATCTCGCCGGTGTGCCCGAAGCCGTTCATGACAATGTCGGCGCCAGCGCCTGCGAGGGCCCGCGCGATGCCAAGCCCGATGCCGGAGGTCGATCCGGTAACGATGGCGACTTTGTCCTTCAACATTCCAAATTCTCCGCGGGTGGCAAACCGATCCTGCTTCGTATCGAAATCATGTCCTGCGTCATTTGAAAACATCCCCCCATCGGAGAGCAGCTATTCGTAACGACACACAATTGCCGCTGCCGCCCATTATCCGGCAGCGGTAATTTTTGGAGATTCGTATGAGCCTTCGTCTGTCCACGGCCTTTGTCGCCCTGTGTCTCGCCTCCACCACCGCTGCCGCCCAGCAGAACGCGATGCGTCTGCCGACCATCAGCGTTCAGGGAGAGGGACGCGTCGAGACAGCGCCCGATCATGCCAAACTGACCGCCGAGGTCGTGACACGCGGCAAGACGCTGGAAGCTGCCACCGCGGCTCATCGCGAGCGAGCGACCAAGGCCATGGGAATCCTGCGTGGCATGGAGAGCGATGGCCTCAAGACCGAGCGCTCGACATTCCGCCTCGACCAGAGCCGGCTACCAGCGCCGCCTGGACAGAAACAGCCAGAACCTGAATACGAGGCTGTGACATCTTTTTCGTTGAAATCGGACCGCGTCGGCTCGATCGATCAACTCGTCACCGCGATCGCCGATAGCGGATTGTTTGAAATCCAGAATCTGCGCTTCGGCATCGAAGAGAACAATCCGGCCGTGGCCGCCGCCCGGCGCGACGCTGTCGCCGATGCCCGCGAACGCGCCAAGATTTATGCCGAGGCGGCGGGCGTTCGGCTTGGTGAGATCCTGGAAATGTCGGACCACTCGCCGCGCGTCCTGCGTGAAATGGCTGCGCCGATGGCAATGAAGGCCAGTGTTCAGGTATCGCCGCCCGAGGCGCTGAGCGTCACCGCATCAATCAACATGACATGGCGAATCGTTGCTGCACCGTAACTGGCGCAGCGATCTCGATCACAACGAGACTCTGGTGAGGCTTCGGCGTCCGTTACGACGCTGAAGCCCGGTCGAGCTCCTCGAGCTCGGTGATCAGGCGGTCGATGACGCCGAGGCCGCCATTCCAGAAATTCGGGTCCCGGGCATCGAGGCCGAACGGCTTCAGCAGCTCGGAATGGTGCTTGGTCCCGCCCGCGGCGAGCATGGCCAAGTACCTGTCGGCAAAGCCGGATTCGGCCTTTTCATAGACCGCATAGAGCGAGTTCACGAGGCAGTCGCCGAACGCGTATGCATATACGTAGAAAGGCGAATGTACGAAGTGAGGAATGTAGCTCCAGAACACCTCGTAGCCTTCCTTCAACTCGATGCTCGGCCCGAGGCTCTCCTTCTGCACCTCCATCCAGATCTCGCCGATCCGCTCCGCGGTCAGTTCGCCATTCTTGCGCTCGGTGTGGATCCGCCGTTCGAAGCTGTAAAACGCGATCTGCCGGACCACCGTGTTGATCATGTCCTCGACCTTGGACGCCAGCATCGCCTTGCGCTCGACCGGATTGTCGATCGTTGCCAGCAGCCGCTTGAAGGTCAGCATCTCGCCGAACACGCTCGCGGTTTCGGCCAGCGTCAGCGGCGTCGGCGCCATCAGCGGGCCGTTCGGCGCCGCCAGCACCTGATGCACGCCATGCCCCAGTTCATGGGCGAGCGTCATCACGTCGCGCGGCTTGCCCTGATAGTTGAGCAGCACATACGGATGCGCCGACGGCACGGTCGGATGGGCAAATGCGCCCGGCGCCTTGCCCGGCCGCACCGGCGCGTCGATCCAGCGGTCGTCGAAGAAGCGCTGCGCGATCTGCGCCATCACCGGCGAGAAGGCGCCATAGGCCGACAGCACGGTCTCGCGCGCATCCGGCCAGCGGATGGTCCGCATCGGCACCGCGGGCAGCGGCGCGTTGCGGTCCCAATGCGGCAGCTTTTCCTTGCCGAACCATTTCGCTTTCAGCGCGTAATAGCGATGCGACAACCGCGGATACGCGGCCTGCACCGACGAGACCAGGGCATCGACCACTTCCCGCTCGACACGGTTCGACAGATGCCGCGCATCGGCAACGTCGGCAAAGCCGCGCCAGCGATCGGAAATGTCCTTGTCCTTGGCCAACGTGTTGGTGATTAGCGAGAAGACCCGCACATTGTCCTTGAAGGTGACGGCGAGCGCTTCGGCCGCGCTCTTGCGCTTCTTCTCGTCGGGATCCTGCAACAGGCTCAGCGTCGGTTCGATCGCAAGCTCCTGCCCGTTCACCTTGAAGCGCAACGACGAGATGGTTTCATCGAACAGACGATTCCACGCCGAATATCCGCTCACCGACTTTTCATGGAAGAGCTGCTCGATGCGATCCTCGAGCTGATATGGCTTTTCCTTGCGCAGGTCCTCGATCCACGGCCGGTAATGACCGAGCGCCGGATCTTTCATCGCCTTCTCGATCGCGACATCGTCGATGCGGTTGAGTTCGAGCGAGAAAAACAGAAGATGCAGCGAAATCGCCGTAATGCGCTCCTGCACGTCGCCATAAAATTTCGCGATCACGGGATCGGCAGTGTTGCCGGCATAGACAAGTCCGGCAAACGACATCAGACGACCCAGCAGATCCTCGATCGCTTCATAGCGGCGGATCGGCTCGACCAGCGACTGGCCCGGCTTGGCGCTTTTCGCCAGATCGTCCAACCTGCCCTTGTACGCCTTCTCGAAGGCGATGCAGTCAGCTTCCGCCTTTTCCAGATCGCGTTTGAATTCCGGCGCATCGATCGACGCGTAAAGATCGCTCAGATTCCATTCCGGCAACGGGCCAAGATCGACCGCGCCTTTTTCACTCGGCTTGGCAGCGTCGCTGGGTTTCGCGTCTGCCTTCGTAGGTTTCGCGGCGGCGGCAGGTTTGGATGACATGTGCGGGAGCACTCGCTGACGGGCTTGAGCTACGGTGGCTAACATATCGCCCCTTATGGCCAGCTTCGCAACCGCATTGCGGCGGGTAAATTGATCGTCCAACCGGCCGCGCCGCTTCAAAAAACTGAAACATTCGCGTAGTTTCCGCCGCCTTACGGCCTGAACGGCCGTTTTATCACGGATAACTTCGAATTAAGGACGCTTTGCATGAACCGCAAAGAACGACGCGCCGCGCAGAAAAAGGGCGGACCCATGGCCTCCCCGATGGCGGCGACGCTCGCTTCGGCCTTTCGTGCCCACCAGGCAGGACACCGCACCGAAGCCGAACGGCTGTATCGCGACGTCCTGATGGCGGAGCCGCGTAATGCCGCCGCCTTGCATCTGCTCGGCGTTCTTGCGCATCAGAGTGGTCGTACCGATGAAGGCATTTCCCTGATTGGCCAGGCCGTTGCGATCGAACCGCGCAATCCCGACTATCAGTACAATCTTGGGTCGATCCTGCTGAGTGCCGGACGATCGAATGATGCTGCTGCGCATTTGCACAAGACAATCGAGCTTAATCCCAAATATTCCGAAGCTCATTTCGAACTCGGCCGCCTGCACGCGCAACACGCGCGATGGACAGAAGCAGCCGCGAGTTTCCGGCATGTCCTGACATCGAAACCCAATGATGCGGCAACGTTGAACAATCTTGGCATGGTGCTGCGCGAGCAGGGCCAGCTCGATGAGGCCAAGACGCTGTGGCAGCGCGCGGCGACGGCGGCGCCAACCTACCCGCTCCCGCATATGAATCTCGGGCTTGCGCACAAGACCCAGGGCAACCTCGACGGAGCGATCGCAAGCCTCTCCCGAGCACTCGAGCTTGCACCTGCCGACGCAGAAGTGACTTACAATCTGGCTGTCGCGCTGATGACCAACAATCAGCATGAACAGGCTCTGCAAACGATTCTGCCGGCGCTCGACAAGACCGCCAGCCCCGCGTTGCGCACCCTGTTCGTCACGTGTCTCACGACGATGCCGCGCATTCCGGCCGATGACCGTATCCGCAATCTCACGGCGCGCGCATTGCTGGAGGGCTGGTCCCGGCCCGAACCACTCTTCCCGGTCGCAATCACGATTTTGAAAAACAATCCGACCATCGCCAATGGTATCGCGCAGGTGAACCGGCATTGGCCAAGGCCGATGCCGGTTCAGGAAATGCTTGGCGCTGGCGGTCTTGCCGTCATCGCACAAGATGATCTTTTGCCGGCTGTCCTGCAGGCCGCCGCCGCAACAGACATCGAGTTAGAGCGCTTCCTCACCGGACTTCGCTTCGCGTTGCTTGCGGAAGCGCGGCAAAGCGACGGTGTCGCGAGCGCCGACAAGGTTCGGCGCCTGTCCGCGGCGATCGCGCAACAATGCTTCCTGAACGGCTATGTCTGGGTTCAGTCCGACGATGAAGCGAACCGTGTGCGCGAGCTGCAAACCCGTGTGAGTACAGCGCTGCAAAACCGACAACCGATCGAGCCGCAATGGCTGGCGGCAATCGCGGCCTATGCACCGCTTCATGCATTGTCATTTGCCGAACAGCTTACGGCGCAACCTGCACCGGCCTCACTGAAAACCCTGTTCGACCAGCAGCTCCGCGAGCCGGCTGACGAACGAACGCTGCGATCTCAGATCAGCGTGATTGCTGCGGCCGATATGCCGCTCGACGACACGCCTTCGCCTCGCTGGACATCGACAGCACCGCTGACACAAATCGCCTCGATCGACGACTATCTGCGACAAGGCTTTCCATTGGCGCAGTTTCGGCCGCTCGCAAAGAATGCCGCCCTCGACATTCTTGTGGCTGGTTGCGGGACCGGACAATCCGCGATCGAGATTGCGGCACGTCATGCAACATCGAACGTCCTCGCCATCGATGGCAGTCCTGCCAATCTCGCCTACGCGATCCGGCAAGCGAACCGGCTCGGCCACACTCGCATGATATTCGCCGTTTGCAACGATCCGAGCGCAATCAAACAAAGCTTCGATGTGATTGATGCGACCGACGCGTTCGGCAAGACAACGAATGCCGAACAGGAACTGGCGTCGCTGACAACACTCCTGCGGGCAGGCGGCTTCATGCGCGTCGGCATCAGCGGTGACCGTCTGCGGCAGACGGTGACAAGCGGACAGGATTTCGCGCGCAGCGGCAACTACCAGCCTGATGACGATGGCATCCGGCTGGTTCGACAAAATATCCTGAAACTGGCGGACGGGCATCCGGCCCGCATCCTGTCGCAACGCCCGGAATTCTATACGTCCGTGTCCTGCCGCGACCTGTTGTTCCGCGCACAGGATATCGCGCTGACGCTCGCAACCGCTGCGGCGCTGCTTGCGCGAGCAAACCTCACGATCATCGGCTTTGATGTCGATACGCGTCTCACCGATCGATACCGCGCGCGCTTCCCTCAGGATCCGGGCATGACTGACTTCGGCAACTGGCAGGCACTCGAACGCGATCAACCGGACATGGCGGCTACCACCTATAATGTGTGGGTTCAAAAGGCCTGACCGTAGAGGCGCGACTTAACACCGTGTTAAGCCAAACTCCCGACACTGCCCCGAAACGGCACAACCGTGCCGCGGTCACGCTTGTCGAGAGTTTTCATGTCCGAGTGCATCCTTGTCGTCGATGACGATCCGGTTCAGCGCCGCCTGCTTGAGAACATGGTGCGCAAATTCGGCTATGAGGTCATCTTGGCGGAGGGCGGCGAGGAAGCCGCGCGCATCCTCAGCGGCGACGCCCGCATCGACGGAATGATCCTTGATCTCGTAATGCCCGACCTCGACGGTCTCGGTCTGCTCTCACGCATGCGCGCCGAAGGCATCGCAATTCCGGTCATCGTCCAGACCGCGCATGGCGGCATCGACAACGTGATTTCCGTGATGCGCGCCGGCGCGTCGGATTTCGTCGTCAAGCCCGCAAGCCCCGAACGTCTGCAGGTCTCGCTGAAGAACGCCCTCAATGCGAGCGCACTGGCCGGGGAGTTGCAGCGCATCAAGCGCAGCCAGACCGGCACGCTGAGCTTCCGCGATATCGTCACGCGCAGTCCGGCCATGAACTCCGTCCTGCACCAGGCAGAGAAGGCGGCAACATCGACGATCCCGGTTCTGCTCGAAGGCGAATCCGGCGTCGGCAAGGAATTGATCGCGCGCGCCATTCACGGCAGCAGCGAGAGACGCAGGAAGCCCTTTGTCGCCGTCAACTGCGGCGCAATCCCTGACAATCTCGTGGAATCGATCCTGTTCGGTCACGAGAAGGGCGCCTTCACCGGCGCAACCGAAAAGCATGTCGGCAAATTCGCCGAAGCCCATGGCGGAACGCTTTTCCTCGACGAGGTCGGCGAATTACCGCAGGCTGCGCAGGTCAAGCTTCTGCGGGCGTTGCAGGAATACGAGATTGAGCCGGTTGGCGCCCGCAGAAGCGTGCCGGTCGACGTGCGGGTCATCTCGGCCACCAATCGCAATCTGATCGCGGACGTCAAAGCCGGCCGCTTTCGCGAAGACCTGTTTTACCGGCTGCATGTCTTTCCAGTTTCCGTGCCGCCACTGCGCGAACGGTCTGAGGATATTCCGGACCTGACCCGCCATTTCCTGGCGCGGTTCTGCGCCGAGGAAGGCAAATCCATCAAAGCGGTATCCGGAGAGGCTGTGGCCCTGCTGAAGGGCCTGCGTTGGCCGGGCAATGTCCGGCAACTTGAAAATGCCGTGTTTCGCGCCGTGGTGCTGGCGGAGGGAGACGAGATCGGGCTGCATGAGTTTCCGCAACTCGCCCGCCTTGACGGTGTTGCGGATAGCGGATCGTCGGCATCCCTGGTTCCAGATGACGGCAGCCAACATGCGGCCGAAGGCCTCGCGATCGAGCCGTTACCGCCGTTCAATCCCAATCTTCTGGCGCTGCTGGACGGAGATCATCTCCGCCCGCTGGACGAACTCGAAGCCGATATCATCCGCTATGCCATCGCTCATTACCGTGGGCAGATGTCGGAGGTGGCGCGTCGCCTGCGGATTGGGCGTTCGACCCTCTACCGGAAGCTGGAAGGGTTGGGCCTCTCGGATCCCGAACGGTCCAAAACCACCGACGCAGTGGCTGCCGAGTAACATTTCCCGCAATTACGCATCGTCGCTCTGCGGAATTGCCGCAGCGACATTGCGTCAGGCCGAAATTTCGCGTCATTTGCGGTGCATTCCGTTATCCTCGACATGGAATGAATCGCGTCTTTCCCTGGGAATTGGCTGAGGAGATTTTGATGCGCGGCCACCACCTCGACCGCATCCTGGCGAGCACTGCGCTCGCTCTTGTTCTTGGAATTACGGCTCCTGCATTTTCGCAATCGGTCGATCCGGAGGAAAAGGCCCGCGTTGAATCGCGCATTCCGGTTCCCGATACGACCCTGCCCACGCCACCAAAGGCAGCCGACGTGATGTCGCCGATGCCGGCGAATACCGGTTCGGTGAATGCGAGCCCGGCGCCTGCCGAGGTTCAGACGCCCGCCGAAACGCAGGCAGCCACGCCAGCGGCCGAGCCGGCTCCTGCTGCCGCAGAATCAGCACCTGCCAAGGAACCGGCAGCACCGGCGACCGCAACCGCCCCCGCCGAGACGCCGGCCGTTCCGACCGCCACCGCTCCAGCTACGCCTGCTCCGACCGCCACCGCTCCGGTGGCCGAGCCTGCCAAGGCGGAAACGGCCAAGGCAGCCGTAACGGCTCCGGCCGTCGACGCCGGCTTTGCCGACAAAATGCGCGACCTCGTCACCGCCAAGAACGCCAGCCGCTTCTTTGCCCGGCCGGCCGAGCGTGCCGCCGCCGAAGCCTTCTACAAGGAGCGCAACTTTGCGCCGCTCTGGACCGACGGTCAGAAGCAGTCGGATCGCGGCGCGGCCGCGGTTGCCTATCTGCAGGGCGTCGATGCCGATGGCCTCGATCCCGCCGATTATCCGGTGCCGAATTTCAAGGCCGGCGATGTCGATGCGCTGGCCGAAGCTGAACTCCGTCTGACCGGCGAGCTGTTGGAATATGCGCGCCACGTCTCGATCGGCCGCGTGCACTTTTCCCGGATCAGCAACGACATCGGCTTCGAGCTCGATGCGCCGGAACCGGCCGACGTGCTCGCCAATCTGGCGAACGCCGGCAATCTCAAGCAGGCGCTCGATGCCTATCAGCCGCAGCATCCGCAATACAAACTGCTGAAGGCGAAGCTTGCCGAGGCCCGCGGCAAATCGGCGGCACCGGCTGAAGACGTCGTCCGCATTCCCACAGAAGGCCGCTTCCACGTCGATTCCGAAGATCCGCGCGTGCCGCTGCTGCGCAAGCGCCTGAAGATCGCCGGCGACGAGGCCAGCCACGTCTATGACAAGAACGTCACCGACGCGGTGAAGAAATTCCAGCAGAGCGCAGGCCTCACCGCCGACGGCGTTGTCGGCCCCGCCACGCTGCGCGCGCTGAACGGCGTGCAAAAGCGCGAGCGCACGACGGACATCATCATCGCCAACATGGACCGCTGGCGCTGGATGCCGCGCGACCTCGGCAAGAACTACGTGATGCTCAACATCCCAGAGTATCGCCTGCGTCTGTTCCGCGACCAGAAGGTTTATTGGGAAACCAAGGTCGTTGTCGGCAAGCCCTCGCAGGCGACCCCGATCATGACCGGCTCGATGAAGTTCATCACCGTCAACCCGACCTGGAACGTGCCGCCGTCGATCATCGCCAACGAATATCTGCCGGCGATGCGGCAGGACCCGTCCGTGCTCGAACGCATGGGCCTGCGGATGGAGCAGAACCGCGACGGCACCGTGCGCATCTATCAGCCGCCGGGCGACCGCAATGCGCTCGGCCGCATCCGCTTCAACTTCCCGAACAAGTTCCTGGTCTATCAGCACGACACGCCGGACAAGCACCTGTTCGCGCATGACAAGCGCGCCTACAGCCATGGCTGCATGCGCGTCGAAGACCCGCTGATGTATGGCGAGAAGCTGCTGTCGATCGCGCTGCCGGAGCAGAAATATTCCAAAGACAAGCTGCGCTCGATGTACGGCTCGTCGGAGATCAACATCAACTTCCCGACCGCGCTGCCGGTCCACCTGACCTACCAGACCGCGTTCGTGGACGATGCGGGCAACCTGCAGATCCGTGACGACATCTATGGCCGCGACGCCCGCCATATCGCGATCCTGCGCGGCGACGAGCGCAAGCTGGCGGACGTGGCGCAGGCCACTCGCCCGACCGGCTCCGGCATCAGCCAGGACCAGCTCCGCTTCCAGAGCCGCGAAGCGCGCGAAATGAGCCCGTTCGCCGACTGGTTCCAGTCCCGGACGGCCTCCAACAACCCGAATGACCGCCGCCGTGGCGCCCAGGCGAACGGACCGCAGGACTTCTTCAGCCGGTTGTTCCGCTAAACGGCGAGGCCTCGGGCCCACTCAATCTTCCAGGCCGCTCGTTAACCATTCCGGTTGGCGGGCGGCCTAAGTTTTTGGGGACAGGCCAGTTTTTGCCATACTCTGTCCCTATCACAATTCCTTGAAATCGTCGGGGGACAATAATCTCACGTTAACTCCGCTTCGTAACACTGCGTTCACCATGGCCGCAGCGTCGCGCGCCATCCGTTTGTTTCCTCATCACCGTAGGATTGTTCGTGCCAGTCGGTCACGCGCGCAAAACCAAGTTCCGGATTGCAACGCGCGCAACGCAGCGCCTGGCGCTGGCCGCCCTCGTCACCCTCCTCGGTTCCGAAGGCCTGCACACCGCCGTCGCCAACGGCGATACCCGCACGATTTCGATGCACCATACGCATCGCGGCGATGACATCACCGTCACCTTCAAGCGCAACGGCCGCTACGATGACGACGGGCTGAAAAAGCTCAATCACTTCCTGCGTGACTGGCGCACCGACGACGTCACCACCATGGACCCGCAATTGTTCGATGCGGTCTGGGAAGTGTCCCGCGAATTCGGTTCCGACAAGCGGATCCACATCATTTCGTCCTACCGGTCGCCCCGCACCAACGCGATGCTGCGCGGCCGGTCCGCCTCCAGCGGCGTCGCCCGTCACAGCCTGCACATGCAGGGCAAGGCGATGGATTTCTTCATTCCCGGCGTGTCGCTGGAGAAGATCCGTGAAGCCGGCCTGCGCCTGCAGCGCGGTGGAGTCGGCTTCTACCCGACCTCAGGCTCGCCGTTCGTGCACATGGACGTCGGCAATGTGCGCCATTGGCCGCGCATGACCCGCGAGCAGCTTGTCCGCGTATTTCCGGACGGCCGCACCGTTCACCTGCCGACCGACGGTAAGCCTCTGGGCGGCTTTGCCCTGGCGCAAGCCGATATCGAACGTCGCGGTTCTGGCGCCGACACCCGTCCGTCCAACCCGCTGAGCCGCCTGTTCGCCTTCAACAAGAAGAAGCCGGCAGCCGAGAGCGAAGTCGCAGTGCCGGTGCCGGCCGCCGCACCCACGCAGGTCGCCACGGCCGGGGGCCGCGAGAACATTCTGGCGGGCGTGGAAACGGTAATGCCGCAGCCGGCTCCAACCGTCGTCGCGACCGTTGCCATTCCGATGCCGAAATCGCGGCCCGCGACTGCCCCTCGCCAGGTGGTTGCGGCTGCACAAGCTGCGCGCGAGCCGGTTCCGCTGCCGACGGCAGCCCCGGCCGCAAGCTCCTATTCGCTCGCGGCGATCACGCCGAACGACATCATCCTGTCGCGTGGCTATTGGCAGGGCCTGCCGGAAGCACCGGCTGAGAACTCCGCCTCCCGCCGCCGTGGTACCGAAGTCGCCTCTGCCGATACGTCCACCGGCAGCATCGGCCCGTTCGCCGCCCCTCCGGGCTACGGCGAAGGCAAGACCCATCGCTCATCGCTGTCATACGCCGGTCAGACCGAGCCGGAAGCAGAGCCCTCCCCGCAGCGCGCAAAGACCGGCGCGATCCCGCGCGCAGCAGCAATCGCCGCAAACACCACGATCGCCTCCAAGGCCCGTCCCAACACTCCGACGGAAGTGCAGTCAGCTTCGGCGGTGAGCGACCCCCGGGACATCGAGGCGCGACGCTGGGACGGTCCCTGGATGCGTGCGCTGATCATGACGCCCAGCGTCGAGCGCTTCATGAACACGACGCTTTACGGCAATCAGGATTTTCGCAGCTTGCAGCCAATGCTGCAGAAGCCCACCGAAATGGTGCTGATGGCCTTCGCGCCGGAACCCACCTCCAGCCTGACGCATGTTCGCTTCGAAGGCCGTGCGATCGAATTCGTGGCAACCGCGACTTTCACAACGCGCACAACTGCGGCGCGGTAACTCCGTTCCACCGCTCGTCCCCGCGGAGGCGGTGACCCAGCACTTCTTGAATGCTGGTCGCTAAGACAGCCCTGGATTCCCGCTTTCGCGGGAATGAGCGGAGGGCCTGGCCGCAAATCAGTATTGCCGCCTCACGGCCGCAACATGCCGAGCGCGTGCATGTAGGTTTCAAGGATCGCGTCCTGTTCCTCACGCTCGGTCGGCTCGATCTTGCGCAGCCGGACGATCGTGCGCAACGCCTTGGTGTCGAAGCCGTTGCCCTTGGCTTCCGCATAGACGTCGCGGATATCGTCGGAAATGGCCTTCTTTTCTTCCTCGAGCTTTTCGATCCGCTCGATGATGCTCTTCAGCTGGTCCTTCGCAAAGCTGAGGGAAGCTTCTTCTACTTCGATTGCGGCGGACGCAGGCATTGCTACTCATCTCCTGAACTATGAAGAATGGTTTTCGGCAGCCCGGGCCAAAGGGTCAAGGACCCATTGCCGCTGCGCCCGTCATCCACAGGAAGGCACAACATCAGCGCATAATGGTTGCAAATCCGAAGGCCAGCCTTGCATGCGGCCGTGAGATCACTGCGCCCGGTACAGCTTGTCCTGCGCCTCGGCCGCCAGCTTGCGTGTGAGGGCGCCGGCCGGCATCTCGACGCCAAGCGCTGCCGCCTGACCCGACCACAATGGCGAGAAATCTCCGGACCCCGCAGCCTCCGCTTTGGACCTCAATGGCGCGATCGCACCTGCAGACAGCGGGAAAGCCGGAGCCTCCGAAATCGGACCCAGTTCACGCATCAGGCGATTGTAAAGGCCGCGTGCGGGGCGGCCCGTCATCAGGGTGGTCAACGCTGTCCCGTCGTCACTCGCGCTCTTCAATGCTTTGCGATGCAGCGCCGAGATCTTTGACTCCGGACAGAGCAGATAGGCGGTACCGATCTGCACCGCGGCAGCCCCGAGCATGAAGGCGGCGGCGATGCCGCGCGCATCGGTCACCCCGCCCGCGGCAATGACCGGAATGCGCACCGCATCCACAATCTGCGGCACAAGGGCGAATGTTCCGGCCTGCGCGGCGATATCGGAGGTCAGGAACATCCCGCGATGTCCCCCAGCATCGTTTCCCTGCGCGATCACGGCGTCCACACCCTGAAGCTCGAGCCAGCGCGCCTCAGCCGCCGTCGTTGCCGAACTGAATGTGACGATACCCGCGTTCTTGACGCGCTCGAACAATGCCGGCTCCGGCAGTCCAAAATGAAAGCTGACGACCTCCGGTCTCAGTTCCAGAACCAGATCGCAGAACGCTGCATCGAATGGCCTTCGCATGCTGGCCGGCACCGGCTGTGCTGGGTCGATGGCCAACTCGCGATAATAAGGCGCCAGCCGCTCACGCCATGCAGCTTCACGCGCATTGCTGAGTTCGGGCGATTGATGACAGAAGAAATTGAGGTTGACCGGTTTCTTCGTCCGGGCGCGGAATTTGGTGACCTCGTCGCGAACCTGCGCGAGATCAAGCATCGCACAGGGCAGTGACGCAAGGCCGCCCGCCTCAGCCACTTCCACGGCGAGATTGTGGTCCATTGCGCCTGCCATCGGCGCAAGGACGATCGGATGTTCGATTTCAAGCTTGTCGATCAGACGACGGTCCGGCCAGGCCATATGTCAGACTCCAGATGCCGTGTGACTTAAGCACAGACAACGGCGCCCCCGCGCGATGAAAAATGTGATCCACCGCATGAAAATTTTTGACGGACGCGCGCGACGATCATTCACCCATGAGGCGTTGGGCGAACACTGAAATCGTTTTCTGATAAACCGGCGACTTATTCCATTCTTTCAGCACGTCGTAATTCCGCGTGCCCTCGGCAAATCCTGCGCCGCGCTGCCAGCCGTAACCACGCAAGTAGTTCGCCGTCGAGGCCAGCACGTCGGGGACGGAACGGATCAGGTCGCGGCGGCCATTGCCGTCGAAATCGACCGCGTATTTCACGAACGATGACGGCAGGAACTGGGTCTGGCCGATCTCGCCGGCCCAGGCGCCGCGAAGCTGATCGGGGGTGTAATCGCCTTTGTCGATGATCCGCATGGCATCGAGCAATTCGCTCTGGAAGCGCTCGGTGCGGCGACAGTCATGCGCCAACGTCGCCAGCGACCGCAGCGCCGATTGCTTGCCCTGATTGACGCCGAAATCCGTCTCCAGTCCCCAGATGGCGATGACCACCGCGCCAGGCACGCCGTATTGCTGCTCGATCCGCGACAGCAATCCTGCATGCTGCTGCATGAGATTGCGGGCCTTGCCGATGCGCTGCTGGATCCGCGGCAGTCCGAACTCCTCGAAACTACGCTTGAAATGTCCTTGCCGCCTGTCGAGCGACAGAACCTGCGGGTCGGGCGTCAGATTGGACAGCGCTGAAGCCGTGCGCTGCGAGATCCCTTTGGCCACGGCTTCGCTCTGAAATGCGGCCGCCCACGCATCGAAGTCACCGCCGCATTGCGCCGCCAGGGCGGGAAGCGATTGAAAACCGATCAACAAACCGAACAGGCCACCTGCAATCCGCTTGTCGATGAATGCCACGTCGCCGCTCCGATGAGGGAATGACAAAGGCTATTCTAGCGTGCGAATTCCGGCAAAAAGCCGACGCGTCGTCTCGCGACCGAGGCGGCGACGCAACAACCATTCGAATGGAAAAACGGCCACGCCGATGCGCAGCCGGGAGGCGTCGGATTACCGTTCGACGAAAGCCTTCTCGATCACAAAGTGACCTGGCTCGCTGTGATTGCCTTCCTCGAAGCCGAGACCGACGAACATGTTCTTCAGGTCTTCCAGCATCGCCGGGCTGCCGCACAGCATAATGCGATCTGTGTCGATCGAGAGCGGCGACTGGCCGATATCGTTGAACAGCTTCGCCGAAGAAATCAGGTCGGTGATGCGGCCGCGATTGCGGAACGGTTCGCGCGTCACGGTCGGGTAGTAAACCAGCTTGCCATCGAGCATCTCGCCGAAGATTTCGTCGTTCTTCAGCGTTTCGACCACCTGTTCGCCATAGGCCAGTTCGGCGACCTGGCGGCATCCGTGGACCAGAATGATGCTGTCGTAGCGCTCGTAAACCTCCGGATCCTTGATGAGGCTGGTGAACGGCGCAAGCCCGGTCCCTGTTGACAGCAACAGCAGCCGTGATCCTGGCAGCAGATTATCGACAATCAGGGTGCCGGTGGCCTTGCGGCCGACCAGGACGGTGTCACCTTCCTGGATGAGTTGCAGGCGCGAGGTCAGCGGGCCATCCGGGACCTTGATGCTGAAAAACTCCAGCGTCTCCTCGTAATGGGCGCTTGCCATGCTGTAGGCGCGCAGCAGCGGACGGCCATCGACCTCCAGCCCCATCATCGCAAACTGTCCGCTCATGAAGCGGAAGCCTGGATCGCGGGTGGTGGTGAAGCTGAAGAGAGTGTCGGTCCAGTGCCGGACCGAAAGAACCTGTTCCCGGTTGAATGCGCTCATGATCCGTCCGTAATGCGTCTCTTGAATGCGTCTCTTGAATGCGTCTCTTGGCCGCGTTCCTGCGGCCCGAATTGCTAGTGCCGTGGGGGAATTGGAGTTGCATTGCACAAATAGATGCGTTTTGCACCAATTTCAGCTTGGAATTGCTAGAAAATCCGAGCCGTGTTGCAAGTTCCGCATGGCTCACGGGAACCGCCTACCCGGCGCCCCGATTTTGCGGATCCTGCTCACCGGGCCCCCAAACGAGAAGGGCTGCCCTCTCGGACAGCCCTTCCATTGTCAAACCGCAGCCCGGTCTCGGACTGGCACTGGCCACCTGAATCAGGCGGCGCAGCCCTCGAACGAGCCGAGGGACCAGTTCACAAGAGTCCGCGCAAACGGCGATAGACAATGAGACACTGGATCACCTCCTTTCGGTTGTTAACGATGCCGCGAATCTAGGCAGGGCCGCGCGATTCGCAAAGGTCAAAAGGCCGGCAGGAGCTGCCCAAGGCGCCGCCAGCTCCGACCGTCGGCCTCAGGCAAGGCATCAGTGGCGGTGGGATTTTTCGAAGGCGGCCTTCTGCTCCGCAGACGCCTCCTTCTGGTATTTGGCGCGCCAATCGTCATAGGGCATGCCGTAGACGACTTCCCGGCTTTGCTCCTTGCTCATGGCAATGCCCTGCTGATCAGCCGCCTCCTTCATCCAGTTGGAGAGGCAGTTCCGGCAGAACCCTGCGAGGTTCATCAGATCGATATTCTGCACATCGGTTCGGGTGCGCAGATGCTCAACCAGGCGACGGTAAACGGCGGCTTCAAGTTCGGTGCGGGTCTTGTCGTCCATCATACATCCTCTGCAGACGATCCTTCGTCGGCCAGAGAATAGTGCGCCAGGCCGCCAGTCGCCACGATGGAAAACTTGCCGGAAAACTTGCGTCGCTCGCTCTCCGTCCATATCAGCGTCATGGACTGAATCGGCGGACCGCATGCAGACACAACGGCAATTCCTCGAAGGGCTTTTCCACACAGCCGTCGCGGCATCGCATCCTGCGCGGTGCCTGCCTGCATCTCTGCCGCCGGCGCCAAAAACGGGAAAGCTCATCATCCTCGCCGCCGGCAAGGCGGCCGGATCGATGGCAGAAGTTGCCGAAGCGCATTATCTCGCCAGTGGTTTTCCCAAGGAGCGGCTCAGCGGCCTTGCGGTTGCGCGGCATGGATATGGTCGTCCGCTGCGCATTGTCGAAATGGTCGAGGCAGGCCACCCGGTCCCCGATCAGGCCGGACTCGACGCGGCAGCACGAACGCTCTCGCTCGCCGATTCCGCCACGCACGGCGATCTGGTGCTGGTGCTGGTGTCGGGCGGCGCCTCCGCCAACTGGATCGCTCCGGTGGATGGTCTTTCGCTGGCCTCGAAACAGGCTGTCACCCGGGCGCTGCTGCGCTCGGGAGCCACGATTGGCGAGATCAACACCGTGCGCAAGCACCTCTCGCGCATCAAGGGCGGGCGGCTCACGCGGCATGCCTATCCGGCGCATGTCGTGACCATCGGCATTTCTGACGTTCCCGGCGACGATCCGGCCGTGATCGGCTCAGGGCCGACGGTCCCCGATCCGACGACGCTCGCCGAGGCCGCTGCCATCGTCGAGCGTTATGGGCTAGAGTTGCCTGGCAACGCGTTCCTCGCGTTGCGCGATCCTCGCAACGAAACACCGAAGCCGGACGATCCGCTGTTCAACACCACCGAATATGTCCTTTCCGCCCGGCCCAGCGACGCCTTCAAGGCGGCGAAAGCTGACATCCATGCCGCCGGCTATGAATGCATCTTCTTCGGCGACCATCTCGAAGGCGAAGCCCGGGAGGTCGCCGTCGAACAGGCCAAACTCGCCCGCGACCTATCGGCGCAGAAACGCCGTGCGGTGATCCTGTCAGGGGGCGAACTGACCGTGACGATCCGCGGGGACGGCAAGGGCGGCCCAAACCAGGAATTCGCGCTGGCTCTCGCGATTGCGCTCGATGGCGCGGCCAACATTGCGGCGATTGCCGCGGATACCGACGGAACCGACGGAGGGGCCGGATCGGCCACCGACCCGGCGGGGGCCTATGTGGATGGACAAAGCGCTGCGCGGGCCAGAGCCCTCAATATCGATGCAGCCAAGTACCTGAAGGACAACAATTCGACAGCTTTTTTTGCTGCGTTGGGCGACCTTGTTTCACCCGGACCGACTTACACCAACGTCAATGATTTTCGTGCGATTGTCGTGGATCACATTGACACGACTTGAAAAATCACGGCAAAACAGCGGCTTAGGTCGGTTTCGCATGCCCGCTAGCTTGATCTGAACGACCGTGATCCGATTGCGACCCTGCCTCCCGCTCAGCCTGTTCAACACCTCCGCAGCACGCATCGCCGCGCTCGCGCTGGTGTTCGTCTGTGCATGGAGCGCCAGCGCGTCGGCGGATTTCCGTCTCTGCAACAATACCAGCGGCAAGGTCGGCATATCGCTCGGATACAAGGACCACGAAGGCTGGGTCACCGAAGGGTGGTGGAATCTCGCGCCCCGATCCTGCGAAACACTGCTGCGCGGCAATCTCGTCGCACGATTTTATTATGTCTATGCCATCGACTACGACCGTGGCGGCGAGTGGTCGGGCAAAGCATTCATGTGTACGCGAGAGAAGGAATACACGATCCGCGGCACCGAGGATTGTCTCGCGCGCGGCTTCGATCGCACCGGCTTCTTCGAAGTCGATACCGGTGAGCAACGGTCCTGGACCGTCCAGCTCACAGAAACCAGTGACCAGACTCCCCTCACCCCCGGCACCCCATCGGTCACGTTGCCGCAAACCGGAACGCGACCGCCCACCGGCGTGGTCCCGCTCCCGTCGAATGGAACTCAAAAACGATGAGACGGCTGCGCCGCACGAAGATCGTCGCCACACTCGGACCGGCCTCTTCGGACCGTGCCGGCATTGCCCGTTTGTTCCTGGCAGGTGCGGACGTTTTCCGCATCAACATGAGTCATACCTCGCACGATCGCATGCGGGAATTGATCGCGATGATCCGGTCGATCGAGCATGAGCAGGGCCGCCCGATCGGCATCCTGGTGGATCTACAGGGACCGAAGCTACGCCTCGGTACATTCGAGGGCGGCTCTACCGTCGTGATGAAGGGTGGCACCTTCACGCTCGACGCGAATCCAGAATCGGGTGCCGCCAACCGCATCTATCTGCCGCATCCGGAAATTCTGGAAGCAACCGAGCCGGGGCAAACCCTGCTGCTCGACGACGGCAAGGTCCGCCTGGTCTGCACCGGCACAGCACCGGGAGAATTGACCACTCGCGTCGAAGTCGGCGGCAAATTGTCCGACCGCAAGGGCGTCAGCCTGCCGGAGACCACGCTTCCCTTTTCCGCACTGACCGAGAAGGATCGCTCCGATCTCGAAGCTGCGTTGAATGCCGGCATCGACTGGCTTGCGCTGTCATTCATCCAACGGCCGGAAGACATCGCCGAAGCCAAGAAGATCGCGCGCGGACGCGCGGCGGTGATGGCGAAAATCGAAAAGCCGCAGGCTGTTGCGCGGCTCGACGAAATTCTTGAAGTCACCGATGCGCTGATGGTGGCGCGTGGCGATCTTGGCGTCGAAATGCCGCTCGAGAAAGTGCCAGGCATTCAGAAGCAGATCACGCGCGCCGCACGCAAGGCCGGCAAACCGGTCATTGTCGCAACCCAGATGCTGGAATCGATGATCAGCAGTCCGGTGCCGACGCGCGCTGAAGTTTCGGACGTGTCAATTGCCGTGTTCGAGGGCGCCGATGCGATCATGCTGTCGGCGGAATCCGCCGCCGGCCAGTATCCGGTCGAAGCGGTGGCGACGATGAATCGCATTGCCGAGGAAGTTGAACGCGATCCGACCTACCCCTCGGTTATCCAGGCGCAACGCGCACAGCCGGAGCCGACCGGCGCCGACGCAATCGCCGCTGCCGCGCGCCAGATTGCTGAAACACTCGATCTGTCCGCTGTCATCTGCTGGACCTTTTCCGGTTCGACAGCTTTTCGCGTTGCTCGCGAACGACCGATGCCGCCGGTCGTCGCGATTTCACCGAACATCGCCACTGGACGAAAGCTGTCACTGATCTGGGGTGTGCATTGTGTGGTCGCGGCAGATGCGCATGACCAGGACGACATGGTCGAACGTGCGTGTCGCATCGCGTTCAGCGAGGGCTTTGCCAAGGCAGGCCGCCGCGTCATCGTTGTTGCCGGTGTGCCGCTCGGCACACCCGGCGCAACCAACATGCTGCGCATCGCATTTGTTGGAGCAGATCAAACCGACACCTGAAGGAGGCCGGGCATGGATGGGAAAATTCGCCCTTTCCTGATGTTTCAGGGACGAGCCGAAGAGGCGATGAATTTCTATATCTCGCTGTTTCCTGGCGGCGCGATCAGCAACATCGTTCGCTACGGTCCAGGCGAAGCTGGCGCCGAGGGTACAGTGATGAAGGCAGACTTCACCATTGCAGGTCAGTCCGTCATCTGCATCGACAGCCCGGTGAAGCATGAGTTTACTTTCACGCCGTCATTTTCGTTCTTTGTCGAATGTCAGTCGGAAGATGAAATCGACGGATTGTTTGCGGCACTGGCGCAGGATGGTGTCGCACTGATGCCAAGCGGCAACTACGGCTTCAGTCGAAAATTTGCATGGCTCAACGATCGCTTTGGCGTGTCGTGGCAGTTGAATTTGAACTAGAACACTGCTCTCTGATCGTTGCAGCGAACTCCGACTTTGTTCAGCGAACGTCAGATATCCCGGCCCTCGACCTTCTCGGTCAGGGATTTGATCAGATCGGGAATGCGCGGCAGGTACGGATTAATCTCGATCGCCTTGCGATAGACTTCGAGCGCCCGCTTGTCTTCGCCAAGCGCCTGCATGATGAGCCCAAGACCGGCCAGCGCACCGAAATGCCGCGGCTCGCGCGCCAGAATCTGCTGAATATCGTTGAGTGAACCGCCGAGATCCTTGCGCATGTAATTGATGGTCGCCCGCCTGTTCCAGGCCTCGACGAAATCGGGCCGCAGCGTGATGATCGAATCGAGCAACGTCATCGCGAGATCGAGATTCTTGGCCTCGACCGCGGTCCGAACCCGGCTCATCAGAAGATTGGCGGTATCGCTCGGGGAGACCATCCAGAGCGCCCAGATGCGGCTTTCCACCGCTTTCGCCGCCTCGGCATCGGGGGCGGCCTTCAGTGCCCCGAACAGGAACTCGATATCCTGACCGGGATGAACTCTCGGCACCTTTTCGGGTGGCTGCGGCAGACCACCCTCCTGCCCCACTGCCGGCACCGCAAGAAACATTGCAGCAACGGCCGTCAAGGTAGCGAGCCGAAATCGTGCGTAGACCATGTCCAACAGCTTAAGCCCGCCGACGCGGCGGGCAAGCCTTCAATAGAATCACGCCTGCGTGAAACAGCGCCCGTGAAACCCGAGCGCCAAGGGCCTCAGCCCTGACGCGCCTTGAAGCGGCGCTGGGTCTTGTTGATGATGTAGACCCGGCCCTTGCGACGCACGAGGCGATTGTCGCGGTGGCGCGCGCGCAGGGACTTGAGGGAATTACGGATTTTCATGGCCGATCTCTATTATCTTCACGGCCGCAAAGCAGCCTGAACCCAAACACAAAGGCCGCGCGTCGCTGGCAAGCGTTCGCGGCCTGAAATTCGCGCGGAAATTAGGAAGGTGCGCCCCAGAAGTCAACGCAGAAGCGACTGACTCAGGTAATAAACTACCCCAATTCTCGCAAAAGAAGGGACTGCACACGCCGCGCAGCCCCTTCGACACCATGTCAGGCCGGACAGAACGGCTTCCAGCACCAGACGATTGACGAATGCCAGGCGCGATTCCAGCCGCACCGCTGCATGGAGCACGCATTACCCGTGCAGGCCGCCGTCTTGTAGGTCCATGGACTGCACGCCGGCGCAGGCGCCGCTTTCTTGCCGCGCGCCAACGCGTCCGCCGACGAACCCAGCGCCACCAGCGTTGCCACCATTCCGACCAGCGCGAATTTCGAAACCATCTTCATCATGTGACCAGCTCCCCTTAAGGTCGTTAAAGTCGATGATTGAGCGTTTCGTCTCGGCGAGCGCCGCCGCACGCGGCCGAGCGGAGTTTTTGGCGGCCGCGATGAACTGTGGCTGAATGAAGCGACCAAGCTGGCCGCACCGGTACGGACGAGCAGACGCCGGCAGCCGGTTCAATCAGCCTCCTTCAAGTCCAGTTGGCGATGAGTGAATGCGCCACACGACATCGCTGACGTGAGTCACAGCCTCCTGCGACAATTATCATGTCGATGCGACGATACCGTTCGACACCTTTCAAAAAATAAGGGTCGTTCACATCGGCTGCGCATATTAAGCTGCCCGTCCAGCCTCGGATGTTCAGACCACAGGAAGCCATGCTCAAGCAGATACTGGTTCTTTTAGGCGACACACCATCCTCCGTGCGCGCCAGGGAATATGCCTTTCATCTGGCCCGCGACACCGGAGCCGCATTGACGGGGTTCGCCGGCATTGACTTGAGTTTCATCGAAGCCCCCATGTTCGGTGGAATTGGCGTCAGCGCTTACAAGGCAAAGCTAGAAGAAGAGCTAAGACAGCAGGCGGACGAAACACGCCAGAGTCTGCGCGAAACGTTCGAGCGGGAAGCTCGTGAACAGAAGCTGCCGTTTGAGTGGCTTTCGTTTGAAGGCGATCCGCTCGCGCATTTGCCGCTCGCGGCTGAAACGCACGACATCATTATCACCGGACACGATACCGCCTATCGCGGCGATATCGGCGATCCGATATCGGAGATGCTTGGGAAACTGCTGCAGGTGACGCCTCGTCCGGTCATCGCCTGTCCCGAAGAAGCGCCAAACGGAGCTAACGTCCTGATCGCCTACGACGGCAGCTTGCCTGGCATGCGCACCGTTCAACTCTTCGCGCTTCTTGGAATCTGGCGACAATCCCGCATTCACGTGACGTCCATCAATTCCGACCGTGCATTGGCCGTACGCGCGACGGACAGCGTCGCGCATTATCTGCGAAATCATGGCTATGAGGTCGATACCCATCCGATCGCTTCGGATGTTCATCCGTCGGAGTTGTTGCGAGTCCAGGTCGCCGATCTGAGGGTTGGCACCCTGGTGATGGGAGCTTACGGACGCCGCGGCTTCCGGGAGCTCCTCTTTGGCTCCACCACGAACTCACTGATTCAAACACCACCCTGCAGACTTTTTCTCTATCACTAGACAATTGGCGTTCTGAACGAGCGGAGGCAGAGGGTTGTGCTCACATTGTCGCACCCTGCCTGGGGCAATTCGGGAGTTCGGATATAACAGACAGAATCGTCTCGTCTGCGCCGGAAACCGCTTGGCGTTGGCCGGCGGCATATCGCCTCGGCGGATCGAAGAAACCGCTGCTGCGGCGAACGACCACACCAGACTATCCGTCTATCCTTTGTGATCGCCGCGATGACCGACGCAATCCGCAAGGGCGGGTCTGCGACGAAGGAACTCCCGATGCTGTGATTTCTGTCCCTCGACGAACACGGTATAGCCACGCTATTCAGGAGCGACTGTCCAGTTTGATCCATCTCTACTGATAGGTGTCCAAAGTCGGCGATGTCGCATCTTTC
Source organism: Pseudomonadota bacterium (assembly GCA_023423415.1). Taxonomy (GTDB): domain Bacteria; phylum Pseudomonadota; class Alphaproteobacteria; order Rhizobiales; family Xanthobacteraceae; genus Pseudorhodoplanes. Next base: position 25,815 of record JAFAFP010000132.1, read on the forward strand.
CGTCCTCTTCGCCGCACTCCTTCTTCCATTCGCAGGAAGCATTGTCGCCGCGCTGCTCCCGAGCAACGCCCGCAATGCCGAGGCCTGGCTCGCGGGCGCAATCGCCCTCTCCATCCTCCTGCTCATCTGCTTCCTCTACCCGGCGGTGACCGATGGCGGCGTAATCCGGCACGAGCTTCCATGGCTGCCTGAGTTCGGTCTGAATTTCGTCTTGCGGCTGGATGGTCTGGCCTGGGTGTTCGTCCTGATGATTGCCGGCATCGGCTTTCTGGTGGTCCTCTATGCCCGCTACTACATGTCGCCCTCCGATCCGGTCCCGCGCTTCTTCGCCTTTCTCTTGGCGTTCATGGGCGCGATGCTCGGCATCGTGCTTTCGGGCAATCTGATCCAGCTCGTTTTCTTCTGGGAGCTGACCAGCCTCTTTTCGTTTCTGCTGATCGGCTACTGGCATCATAATGCCAGCGCCCGCGATGGCGCGCGCATGGCCTTGACGATCACCGCGACCGGCGGCCTTTGTCTGTTCGCCGGCGTCATCCTGATCGGACACATCGCAGGCAGCTATGACCTCGATCAGGTCCTGTCGGCCGGCGACACCATTCGCGCTCATCCGCTTTATATTGTCGCCTTGGTTCTGGTGCTGCTCGGCGCATTGACGAAGAGCGCGCAGTTTCCGTTCCATATCTGGTTGCCGCAGGCGATGGCGGCGCCAACGCCCGTTTCGGCCTATCTGCATTCGGCGACGCTGGTGAAGGCCGGAGTGTTCCTGCTGGTCCGGCTGTGGCCAGCGCTCGGCGGCACGAACGAATGGCTCTGGCTGGTGGGCGCGGTGGGTCTCGCCACCTTCATGATCGGCGCATTTTTCGCGATCTTCCAGCAGGACCTCAAAGGCCTTCTGGCCTACTCGACCATCAGCCATCTCGGGCTCATCACGTTGCTGATCGGGCTGGACAGTCCGCTCGCCCTGGTGGCTGCCATCTTCCACATCATGAATCACGCGACCTTCAAGGCATCGCTGTTCATGGCGGCCGGTATCATCGATCATGAAAGCGGCACGCGGGACATTCGCCGGCTGAGCGGCTTGTGGCATTACATGCCGGTCACGGCCACGCTCGCCATGGTCGCCGCAGCGGCCATGGCCGGCGTTCCGCTGCTCAACGGCTTTCTGTCAAAGGAAATGTTCTTCGCCGAAACCATCGAAACCCACGACGGTTCGCTGATGGACGACGCGTTGCCCTATATCGTGACGCTCGCAAGCGTGTTCAGCGTGGCTTATTCGCTGCGCTTCATTCGCGATGTGTTCTTTGGTCCGGTCGCGGATGATCTGCCACGCACACCGCACGAGCCGCCCCGCTGGATGCGCTTTCCGGTCGAGTTCCTGGTGGTGCTGTGCCTCATCATCGGGATCATTCCCGCTCTGACAATCGGTCCGCTTCTCGACGTCGCCGTTGTCGCGGTGCTCGGTCCGAAGACGCCGCAATACAGTCTTGCGGTGTGGCATGGCTTCAACTTGCCGCTGCTGATGAGCACGATCGCGATGATCGGCGGCATCGCGCTCTATCTCATGTTGCGCAAGTACCTGATGACCGCCGAGAACGGGCCTGGATGGCTCGGCAGGCTGGACGCGCAGCGCATCTTCGAACGCTTGCTCGTCACCTTGTCATGGCGATGGGCGCGTGCCCTGGAGCGCGTCGTGGCGACGCGACGTCTCCAGCCGCAGTTGGTCCTGCTGGTGGTGCTGGCCCTCGCGGCCGCGACAGCACCTCTCTATTTGAGCGGCCTCGGCATCGTGGGGTTCGATCTCCAAACCTTCGACCCCGTCTTTGCCGGAGTCTGGGCCATCGGCATCGTCTGTGCCGTCGGCGGCGCCTATCTCGCCAAATTCCACAGACTGGCCGCGCTGATCCTGGTGAGCGTCGCCGGTCTGGTCACTTGCATCAGCTTCACCTGGTTGTCGGCGCCGGATCTGGCCATCACCCAGCTCGTCGTGGAAATCATCACCACGGTGCTTCTGCTGCTCGGCCTGCGCTGGCTTCCCCAGCGACTGGAGGCATCCGCTCAGAACCGTCGGAGCGTCCTGGCGCGGACGCGAAGGCTGCGCGATTTCATCATTGCGGTCGTGAGCGGCGGCGGGCTTGGCCTCATCGCCTATGCCGCCATGACCCGGCCGCTTCCCGACAGCGTCTCGAAATTCTTCCTCGAGCGTGCCTATACCGAAGGCGGAGGCACCAATGTGGTCAACGTCATCCTCGTGGATTTCCGCGCCTTCGATACGTTAGGCGAGATCACGGTCCTCGGTGTCGTCGCGCTGGCCGTCTTCGCACTGCTTCGGCGCTTTCGGCCCGCCGCGGATAGCGTCGGCGTCCCCGAACAGCAAAGCAAGGATGGCAGTGACATCAACGATGTTCTCAAAATTCCGGCGATGGTGATGCAGCTTCTGTTTCCAATGATCGCATTGGTCGCTGCGTTCCTGTTCCTGCGCGGTCACGATCTGCCCGGAGGCGGATTTGCAGCGGGCATCACCATGGCGATCGCGCTGATCCTGCAATACATGGCGCGCGGCATCCGCTTTGTGGAAACGCGGCTCCGCATTTTGCCACTGCGCTGGATTTCGATCGGCCTGCTGATCGCCGCGACGACGGGACTCGGATCCGTCCTCTCTGCGCATCCTTTCCTGACGTCATATTTTGCGTATCTCAATCTGCCGATCATCGGCGATGTGCCAGCGGCAAGCGCCCTGCTGTTCGATTTCGGCGTCTTTTCTCTCGTCCTTGGTGCGACGGCCCTGATGCTTGTCGCTTTGGCGCACCAATCCATCCGTAGTCATCGGGCCGCCGCTACACCCGTGGTCACTCCACCGGTGGCCGAGCCAGCGGTGGAGAACCAATAGTCATGGAGATCATTCTATCAGTCGCGATCGGTGTGCTGGCCGGCTCCGGCGTGTGGCTCCTGCTAAGGCCCCGCACCTTTCAGGTGATCATGGGCTTGATGCTGCTGTCCTATGCGGTCAATCTCTTCATCCTCAGCATGGGACGCTTGCGGGTCGGCGCGGCCGCATTTGTTGAGAAGGGGCAGATCGCCGACCCGAGCCAATTCGCCGATCCGCTGCCGCAGGCATTGGTCCTGACCGCAATCGTGATCAGTTTCGCGACCACAGCCCTGTTCCTTGTTGTTCTCCTCGCCTCTCGTGGATTGACCGGCACCGACCATGTCGACGGCACGGAGCGCGAACTATGATGCCCTGGATCGATCACATCCTGATCGCGCCCATCGTATTGCCCCTGATCGCAGGGGCTGTGATGCTGCTGATCGAGGAACGCAGGCGCGGGTTGAAGGCGGGCATCGGCCTCAGCTCGATCATCGGGCTGACCGGCATTGCCATCATCCTGCTCTATCTGACGGATGCGTCCGCCCAGCCGCTGGTTTATCGCCTGGGCAACTGGCCGGCGCCTTTCGCCATCGTCCTGGTTGCAGACCGGCTGTCAGCAATCATGCTTCTGCTGACGGCCGTTCTGGCTCTGACCTCATTCACGTTTTCGCTCGCACGCTGGCACCGCGCCGGTTCGCACTTCCATTCGCAATTCCAGTTTCTGCTGATGGGCCTGAATGGCGCCTTTCTGACCGGCGACCTGTTCAACCTGTTCGTGTTCTTCGAGTTGCTGCTTGCCGCATCTTACGGCCTTGTGCTGCACGGATCCGGTATCCTGCGCGTGCGGGCCGGGTTGCACTATATCGCGATCAATCTCGCGGCGTCTTTGCTGTTTCTGATCGGCGTCAGCCTGATATACAGCGTCACCGGCACGCTGAACATGGCGGACCTTGCCATCCGCGTCTCCCAACTGTCGCCGGAGAACCGGCCGCTCCTGGAAGCTGGCGCGGCCGTGCTCGGCATCGCATTTTTGGTCAAGGCGGGCATCTGGCCGCTCTGCTTCTGGTTGCCGACGACATATGCCGCGGCCGCCCCGCCCATCGCAGCCATGTTCGCGATCATGAGCAAGCTCGGGATCTATGTGATTCTGCGGCTGTGGCTGCTGCTGTTCGGCGACGACAGCGGAGCATCCGCACATTTCGGCAGCGACTGGCTGCTGATCGGCGCCATCGCAACCATCGTGTTCGGCATCATTGGGGCGCTGGCGTCTCAAGACATGGCGCGGCTGGCCAGCTTCACCGTGCTGATCTCATCTGGCACCGTTCTCGCGGCCATCGCGATCGGTGATGTTAGTGTCACTGGTCCCGCACTGTTCTATCTCGTCAGTTCGACGATGGCGATCGCCGCATTCTTCATGCTGATCGAACTCCTCGAACGTGGACGCGATCCCTTCGCCGACATGCTGGCTGTCACCCGTGAAGCCTATGGCGAAGACGAAGAAGACGAAGAAGACGAGATCGGTGTCGCGATCCCGGCAACGGTGGCGATACTTGGAATTTGCTTCATGGGCTGCGCGCTCGTTCTGGCCGGCCTCCCGCCGCTGTCAGGATTCATTGCCAAATTTGCAATCCTGACCGCCTTGTTCAACGCGCCCGGCGCAGACAGCAGCATTGCGCCTGTTTCCTGGATCTTGCTGGCCCTGTTGCTGGTCTCCGGATTGATGACGCTGATCGCCATGACCCGGGCCGGAATCAGAACGCTCTGGATGCCGGACGAACGCGTCGTTTCGCGTGTGCGCGTTGTCGAGATCGTGCCCATCGCCCTGTTGCTGCTGATGAGCGTGACGCTCACCGTCCGCGCTGAACCGGCCATGCGTTATATGCGGGCAACAGCCAGCGCGATCCATACCCCGAGCGACTATGTGCAGAGCGTACTCGCGCCGACCGCGCGGCCCGCTCCAAAAGCCGGAAGCCTCCAATGAGACGATGGCTTCCCTTCCCGCTGCTTTCTCTTGGCCTCCTGGTGATGTGGCTGCTGCTGAACCAGTCCGTCTCGCCGGGGCAGATCCTGCTGGGCGCGGTCCTCGCTGTGATCGGTGGCTGGCTCTTGCGCGCCGTGCAGGCGCCAAAGCAAAGCGTCCGCAATCCTGTCGCGATCGTCCGCCTGTTGCTGATCGTCCTGCGCGACATCATCCGCTCCAATATCGCGGTGGCAAGGATCGTGCTGAGCCCGCGCCGTCAGGAGATCACGTCCGGATTCGTCAATATTCCGCTCGATATCCGCAATCCCTATGGACTATCCATCCTCGCCTGCATCGTGACCGCGACCCCCGGCACGCTCTGGGTCAATTTCAACTCGAGCACCGGCACGCTGCTGCTTCATGTGCTCGATCTGGTGGACGAACAAACCTGGATCGACACCATTAAGGGACGCTACGAACGCCTGCTGCGGGAGATATTCGAATGAGCATGCAGGTGTTGAGCTGGTCCCTGATCGTCGCACAAATCTGTCTCGTCTTGGCGATGGCATGCGCCGCTTTCCGCATGCTGTGGGGGCCGCGCGCTCAAGACCGCGTTCTCGGTCTCGATACGCTATACGTCAATGCGATGCTGCTGCTCCTGCTGTTCGGCATTCGCACGGGAAGCACCCTTTATTTCGAGGCTGCGCTTATCATCGCACTGATGGGTTTCGCCGGCACAGTCGCTCTGGCCAAGTTTCTGATGCGTGGCGAGGTGATCGAATGAACGCCGCAATCAACGTTCCGGATTGGGTCGCGCTGGCAACCGCCGTGCTGGTGCTGCTTGGCGGCGGGCTCACCTTGATCGGATCGCTCGGCCTTCTCCGCCTCGACACATTCTATGCGCGTGTCCATGCACCAACGCTTGGAACCACCCTGGGCGCCGGCAGCATCCTGATCGCGTCCATGCTGTTTTTCTCGGTCCTGCAGACGCGTTTCGTGTTGCACGAAATCCTGATCACCGTGTTTGTCACCCTGACAACACCGGTCACGCTCATGCTGCTCACGCGCGCAGCCATGCTGCGGGACAAGGCGGAAGGCAATCCTGTCTTTGACGAGGATCAAAAGACTGAACAGCAAAAGCAATTGCCGTCGAACTAAGTCATATGGGCGCTTGATCCGGTCATGACCGATCGCTGCCGCTGGCTGTGGCAGCCGGCAACGTCGCACGACGTATCCCGAGCCGATCAGATAATGCTGTCGCTATCGCAGAGAGCCGATGGACCTAGGAGGCGTCTCGGTCGCTCGAACCGATCGCTCACAAACGCACAGTCCAGGCGTTATAACCGTACACCCAGTCGGCGTTTCCTCCCTCTTTCAGCCATTCATTGCCGCGCGAGCCGATCTGCACCCGCGCAGTCCGATTCTTGCGGGCGCTCTCATAACGCTGGAGCGCTGGCGCAATGCCCGACGCATCCACATCCTTGAGCGCTCTGCCAAGCACAACGGCATCTTCGATTGCCATGCCGGCGCCTTGCGCCATGAACGGCGTCATGGGATGGCAGGCGTCGCCGAGCAATGTCGCGTTCCCCGATGACCAATCCGGCAGGGGGTCGCGGACATAGAGTGCCGACTTCATCACATCGGTGCAGGCATCGAGCAAAGCCCGCGCCTCGGGATGAAACGACGCGTAGGCTGCACGCAACTCCACCACATCTCCCGGCATGGTCCACGATTCATGTCGCCAGTCAGCCTGCGAGGTCGTCGCGAAGACGAAAGTTTCGCGGCTACGATTGAGCGGAAACGTCACGATCTGCAGGTCGGGCGTAGGCCCCCACCATTTTGTGAAAGCATCCATATTCGGAATCGACAGGCGCGAACTGTCGACCACGCTGCGATAGGATACGAGACCGGTGAATTGCGGATGTTCGGGACCAAACATCGCCGTGCGCGTCGGCGAATGAATGCCATCGGCCCCGATCAGGATATCGACCTCCCGCGCATCGCCGTTGTCGAAGCTGACCGCCGCCTTGCCGTTGCCGATCTTCACAGCGGCAACGCGATGATTGAGACGGATGACCTCGGCGGGAAGCTGCTGACGCAAAGCGTTCAGAAGATCGGCGCGATGAATGGTGAGCTGCGGCGCACCGTATTTCTGCTGCGCCGTATCGGCCATCTCAAGGCGCGAAGTCTCTGCACCCGTATCCCAGGTGCGGCTGATGCGATGGGTCGGACGCGCGGCGGTTTCGTGCAGGGCGGCGACCACCCCTAATCCATCGAGCGCACGGACCGCATTCGGCGTCAGATTGATATCGGCGCCGACACGCTGGAATGATGGCGCCTGTTCGAAGATTTCGACATCGTGCCCAGCCTGCCGCAGCGCGATCGCCGCAGCCATGCCGCCCACGCCACCGCCGTTAATACCGATTCTCAATCCCGCCATGGATAGTTTTTCCCGTTTCGGCAACACTGCTGCACAAACGTCAGTTCAACGCGAACCCGCCGTCGACAACCAGCGTTTGCCCCGTCATGAATTTCGAATCCTCGGACATGAGGAAGGCCACGACGCCATCAAGATCGTCGGGCATCTGCTTGCGCTTGAGCATCTGCCGGTCCGCATAGTCGTTCCAGCGCTGCTGCGGGATGTCCTTGGTGGCGTCGACAACGGTGAGGCCGGGCGCGAGACAGTTGACGCGGATCATTCGCTCGCCAAGCTCCCGCGCCAGCGAACGCGTCATGCCAATGATCGCCGATTTGCTGGTGACATAATGCAAGAGACGCGGCGCGCCCCAAAACATGCTGTCCGACGACACCGTGACGATGGAGCCGCCTTGCGCCATCAGCGGCCCGACCGCGCGCACCGACAACCAGGTTCCCCGCACGTTGATCGCCATCATGCGATCCCACACCTCGATCGGGATGTCATCGTAGGTCTTGCCACCGACATTGTTGGCCCAGCCGGCATTGGCGACGAGACCGTGAATGCCGTCCCGGCCGCGCGCGGCCACCTCCGCCATATGACACACCGACTCCTCGGAGGAGACATCGACCTGGACGAACTCCGCATCGAAGCCCTGCGCCTTCAGCTTGTATTCAGCGTCAGCGCCGAGCCCAGGATCGATTTCGGCAATGACGACGCTCGCCCCTTCCCGGGCCAATCGTTCGGCAAATGCGTAGCCAAGGCCGCGTCCGGCGCCGGTCACGACAATACGTTTGCCAGCAAATCGTTGGTTCATGCTCGCTCGTCCACACGTCCGTCTTTCAGTAGCGATCGCCTTCCGCCGCGACCGCATACTGAAAATAATTCACCTGTTCGCTGTCGTAGATGGTGACGGACGCACCGCCACCGGCGCGTCCGGAAAACCGTTCATTGCTGATGTGGTCGTATCCATCGAAAGCGATGTCGCCGCTCAGATGCAGATCGACAGCCCTGCGGTCGTCAGAAAGCAGGAGCCGCTCCCCGCTCACGCGCACCGCCACCCCCGAAGCGATATCGACAAAGCCATCGGGGGTCGGACGGATATCGAAGGATTCGCCGGTGCCCAGCGAATGGACCAGCACGGGACAGCGACCGGACCTGCGCCGGTGCGCTTCCACCGCAATGATGCGCCGGACATCACCCTGTTGCATGACGATGTCCGGTGCGGCTGGCAGGAGCACGACTAGGCATGACCGCGACCGCTCCGATCTTGCGTCGCCACCTGCCGGCGCGTATTGCCGTCGATGCCGCCGGCAATCGCCCATTCCGCAAACAGCTCCGGTTTGCGTTCGAACGTCCCCGGCTTCCAGTCTTCGGTGCAGTAATCCTCATCGGCATAATATTCGAGCGGAGCCGCCAGCGGATTCTCGAAATACCAGAAATAGGCCGATGAGATCGGATGACGGCCTGGTCCGATCTCGGTCTTCCAGCCCTTCTTGCTCATCGCAATTCCACCACCGATGACTTCATGGATGTCGGTGACCGTGAAAGCGACATGGTTGATGCCGGCGCGGCCGGGCCGATTGAGCATGAACAGATTGTGGTGATCGCCCACCTGTTGACAGCGCGTGAACACGCCGTGGCCGGGATATTCGTCGCTGATCACAAAGCCGAGCTTCTCGGTATAGAACGCACGCATCGCGGCGAAATCGGCGGCAAAGAGCACGACATGGCCGATATTGATCGGGCGCGCCTGATCATGGATCGGCGAACGCTGGTTGACGCGTTGATGCGATCCCGGCGCATTGGGCTGTGTCGGCTGTACCGTGATCGGCTTGCGCTTGCTGACACGGAACGCAAGACTCAGGCCGTTGGGATCGGTGACGCGCGGCAATCCATCGGCGCCTGTGCGGAAATTGTCGACGGTACGCAAGGTGGCGAGCGTCTTCTCCAATTCCTGCTCGTTTGCTGCGCCCCAGATCACCTCGCGCACGGTATTCCCGCTCTCGATTGCCGGCGGCAAATCAGCGGCGTCGTGCGGGCGCACGATCACCTCGGCTCCGTCACGGGTCTGATAGACCAGCTTGTCGTCGGCAATCGAAACCGGGCTGACGCCCCAATCGTCCAGAAATCGCTTGGCCTCGGCCATGTCAGCCACGCCGAAAATGACAGCGTCGATTCCAGTGAGCGCCATGATGAATATCCTCCCTTGAACGGTTGCCATTGATGGCAGCGCAAAACCCAACCGGTAGCGGGGCGCGCCTCCGAAAGCGGCGCGCCCAGAGCGGATTAGCCCCGCTTCACTTTCGACAGCGGATGCTCCGGCGGATAGGTCGGCGTCACCGGCTTGGGAGATCCGATCAGCACCATGATGATTGCTTCTTCATCGCCGACATTGATCTCGCCGCGATACACACCGGGCGGGACCGAGACGCAGTCGCGCTCCCCGAGCACGGCTTCCCAATATTCACCGTCCTTTTCCGTCATGAACTTGACCTTGCCGCGCAGGACGAAAAACACTTCTTCCGCGTCGACATGCAGATGCATCGGACCTTCCGCGCCAGGCGGCAGGATCATATTGGACAGCGTGAAATGCTCGGCGGGTATCACATTGGTATCACTGGCGACGCCGGTGCCGCCTGTTCCAATGAATCGCTTCTGCGCGCGACGATATTTCGGATCGTAGTCGGCCTGAAACTTGAGTGCGTTCCAGTCATACTGCCGATCCGCTACCCGCGCGACGCGGCTGTTCATCCAGGCGTCGTAGCTGGCGCCGTCCGGACGATCCCAGGAGCGTTTCGGTGTCGTCATGTCGTTCATGGCTGGTCTCCTTTGCCGTGCATCGAATTGCAAAAATCCGAACTATCTTGCGGTCCGCCGTTCCGAAGGCGAATTAGCATCTCCCGCACGCACCTGACGCCCGAGATCGTGCGAGATAGCCTGCGCCGCGGCGATGACTTCAGCTTTCAGAGGGCCGTTCAGTTCGGCATCGGTCGTAAACAAGGCGACGACGGAAATGTTGATCGCAGCAATGATCTGACCGCTGACGTCGTATATCGGCGCAGCGACGCTGGCGACGCCGGGTTCATATACCGCATTCTGCACGACCACGCCGTTGCCACGATCCGCAGCGACTTGTTTGAGCAAGGCAGGAACATTGACCGCCTTCTTGGAGCTCAGCGAGCCACCCTGCTCATCATGATACAATTCGCGAATCTCGACATCGGACAGTTTCGACAGCAGGATGCGCCCCATTGCGGTGACGTTCGCCGGCAGACGTGTCCCGACATGAACGGTGCTCGCGATCGAGCGTCGCGTCGCGACCCGTGCGAGATACATCACATCGCGCCCTTGAAGTTCGCCAAGATGCGCGGACCAACTGGTCCTGTCGCGCAGGCGGACCAGATGCGGCATCGCAACCTCAACCAGATCGCGTGACGCAAGATAGCCGTAGCCGAGGCGCAGCACCTGCGGCCCTAGCGCGTAGCCCTTGGTCTCCGGATCGCATTCGACGAAGCCGAGATGACCGAGCGTATAGAGAAGCCGGTAAGCCGAAGACCGCGTGACTCCAAGACCAGCCGCGATCTCCGACAATGACAGCTTGCGACGGTCACCTGACAGCCGTTGCAGGATATCGATGCCACGGATGAGCGCGGGCACCAGATAGCGCTCGTCGATGCCACCATTCACTGCCAATTGCGGCCGACCGCCGGTCTTCGCCGCCGCTCGCTGCTTCCTTGGCTGCGCGCGCTTGCTCATCATATTTTACACGTGTTTCGCATATTAAACACAATATATCATACGAAACAGAAGTTGGAAAGCAATCGTCACGCAACGCAGCAGAGAAGGTCACAGGCAGGAAAGAGGGTGCGGGAATAGCGCGCAGCCTTTGACCGATTGGCCGGATGAAAGATTGACTCCGCCAACAAGGAAAGATTGAATTGCGCAATATTTGAACTGACTGTTCATATACGAACAATCGCTGGAGGCATCGCGGTGCATGCGAACGGCTCTAACGTCCTGAAGCTGGAGAATGTCGAACGGCGCTTTCCGGCGCGCGTCGCAGGAAAGCCAGCATTCACCGCGGTTCGCGATCTCAGCTTTCAAGTCGATCGTGGCGAATTTGTTTCGATCGTCGGACCGTCCGGTTGCGGCAAAAGCACACTGCTCAATCTGGTCGCCGGCCTCGACCGTCCGAGCGAAGGCACGGTCAGCCTGCTCGGCGAAAAGGTTTCCGGTCCCAACTCCAGCGTCGGCTTCATGCTGCAGAAAGATCTGCTGCTGCCTTGGCGGACGGTTCTCCACAATGTGGAATTTGGTCTCGAAGCTCGCAACATCAGCAAGGCCGAACGCCGGGAGCGCGCGTTGCGCGAATTGAAGCGTTGTCGCCTGCTCGAATTTGCCGATCGCTATCCTTACCAGATTTCCGGTGGACAACGTCAGCGCGCTGCGCTCGCGCGCACGCTGGCCATCGATCCCAACGTCGTCCTGCTCGACGAACCATTCTCGGCGCTCGACGCCCAGACCAAGTTGATCCTGCAAAAGAGTTTTGCCGAAACAATCGCAGGCTCCGGGCTTACGACTTTGCTGATTACGCACGATCTTTCCGAAGCCGTGGCGATGTCCGATCGTATCCTGGTGATGAGCGATGGCCCCGGCCGCATCGTCGAGGAAATCGATGTCGGACTACCCGACCGTGACAATCCGATTGAACGCCTTGCTATGCCGCGGGCAGGTGAAATCGTGGCACATCTTTTTCATGCACTTCATATCGACAACAGGCTCGACGCATGATGTTCGCGCGCGCTTTTGAAAGATGATGCACTTGCAACACGGAGTAGCCATCGTTGGCGGGGGTATCGCGGGGTCGGCGCTTTCGATTGCGCTGGCCCGCCGCGGGATTCGCGTAACGTTGATCGAGCGCGAAGCGCAATGGATGCCCGCAAGTTCGGGTATTTTCATCTACAGCAATGGATTACTGGCGCTCGATCGGCTCGGCGTCCTTAACGATATCTGCGAGAAAGGTTGGGTCAGCCCAGATGGCGGCAATCTCTATCTGTCGGCGGATGGCGAAACGATCACGCGGACGGTTTACCCGCGCTTGGGCGACCGCATACCCGCGATCGTTGGCATGCGCCGGGTCGATCTGCATCGTGTCCTTGCCTCGCACATGGAACGTCTCGGTATCGACATTCGTCTTGGAGTCAGCATCACCTCGATCAGCGAGACCAATTCTGTACAGCCAGTGGAACTGGTTCTGTCCAATGGCGATGCACTGACCTGCGATGCGCTGATTGGTGCTGATGGCATCCGCTCGCAGATTCGCACGCACCTGTTTGGCGCGATCGAGCCGGTCTTCACCGGCTTCGGCGTCTGGCGCAGCACGCACACTAAGCCAGCCAACATCGACACCAAGATCATGATGATGGGCGTCGGCACTCGCCTCGGGATCATGCCGATCAGTCGGAACGAACTCTATATGTTCGGGACGACGCGCGAACCGGGAAAACCGTTCTATCCTCGCGATCGCTGGGCCGACGAGATGCGGCGGAAGTTCGCCGGCTTCAAAGGGCCGGCCGCGCCGCTACTCGATCAGATCACACCGGATGGCGTATTCTACACGGCAATAGAAGAAGTGCATTTGCCGTTGCCGTGGGCCAAGGGCCGGGCACTTCTGATCGGCGATGCCGCGCACTCCTCTTCCCCGTTCATGGGACAGGGCGGCGCAATGGCGCTGGAAGACGCCCTGACACTTGCAGAAATGCTGGTCAATGGCGGCGACGTTTCCACTATCCTTGCTGAGTTTGGCGAGCGGCGCTTCGATCGATGCAAGTTCGTGCAGGACACCTCACGCCGGGTTGGTCAGGCGGGTGCGATCGAGGACATTCAATCGAGTATTGCCCGCAATGAACAAATGCGCGTCAACGCCCAACGTGATGTCGATGCATTCTACACTCGCATGGCCGCAGAGGTCTGAGAAGCAATGTTGAGCATCGTTTCAACTACCGCAATTCGCGTCTGCTGCGATCTTTGCTTGCAGGTCGCTGCAGGATCTTGGCTAGCGCACAGCCTCATAACCAAACCTGACTCGACGCAATGCTGCGATCGCGTCTCTATAGAAAAGGGGAGAATTTAACATGCTGATTACACGGCGCACCGCAGTTGGCGGTTTGTTGGCAAGTGCGGCCATTCGTCCGGCGTTAGCTGCTCCCGAACAGCTCACCTATCTGTTCCCGGCTCCGGCCTTTCTTCCGGCCTTTCTTCCCTTTCAACTCGCAAAGAAGCGCGACTATTTCACCGCCAACAATGTCGCCGTGAATTTCCAGACCGGAAAAGGCGGCGCCGACGTCGCCACCCAGGTTGCCGTTGGCAATGCCGATCTCGGCGGTGGGCTTGGAGAAACATCGATGATCGTGCGCGCGAACGACCTGCCGGTCCGCGCGGTCGCGCAACTTGGATCGCATCCGCTGTTTCAGCTCGTTACCCGGAAAGAGAGCAACATCAAATCGCCGGCCGATCTGCGCGGCAAAAAGATGGGCGTGATCGGTTATCAGGATACGGGCTATTACGCACTGCTCGCCGTGCTCGCCAAGGCCGGCCTCAAGCGCACCGACCTTGAAATTCAGGCGGTCGGCCCGGCCGGCGTAACGCAATTGATGATCGCAAAGTCGCTCGACGGCATCATGGCGACGCCGGAATGGGCGGACACGATCGAAACAGCCGGCGTCCCGCTCGATCGCTACAAGATTGATCAGGTCTTCCCGGCCATGGCGCAGGCGATCCTGGCCTCCGACAAGATCATCAAGGAACGTCCGGCGGCAGTGCGCGGCTTCGTGAAGTCGATCATGCAAGCAGTGCGCGATTGCATCGCCGATCCGGCGGCCGCGGCACGCGATTACGTTTCGGCGGTACCGCAGCATGCCGGCAAGGAAGCCGACATCGAGCGCATCCTTCGCCGCTATGTCTCGGACGTCTATCAGACCGAGCCGGCCTCGGCGCTCGGCCGCTTCGACCCCGAACGGATGCGGACGGTGCAGCAATTCTACGTCGAGAACAAGATCGTTCAGAAGGCCGTGCCGATCGAAGATCTCTACACCAATGAGTTCGTGAGCTAGCGGGAGCACAAGCCATGACCGACCAGGCCACGGTTGATACCGGTCGCGAAAGCACTTTTGCAACCGACACGCAGCGCGGGCGATGGCTGCGAGGCGCAGCAGCGCCTCTTGCCAGTGTCGCGCTGGCGATCGTGGTCCTGGTCGCCTGGCAATATCTTCCGCCGCTTTTCGGCATTCCGAAATACATCATCCCTCGCGTCACCGATCTGGTGACCGAGTTCATCCGCATGTGGAATCAGGAAAACCTGCTCGGCCATTTCATTTCCACGGCATCGATGTCGATCATCGGCTTCATTCTCGGCGGCCTGCTCGGCGCCGTGTTCGGCTATACGCTGGGCCTGCTGCCGACCGTCGAAAAGGTCCTGTCGCCCTACATTCTCGCACTGCAGATCGCACCGAAAGTCGCGTTCGCGCCGCTTTTCATTCTTTGGTTCGGATACAACGCGTGGCCAAAGCTGATCGTGACCATCCTGGTCGTGTTCTTCCCGATCCTGGTCAATGTGCTGCAGGCCATGCGGATTATGGATCGCGACATGGTGAACCTTGCGCGCGCCTACAACA
>JAFAFP010000167.1 GCA_023423415.1 Pseudomonadota bacterium
GATCAAAGCCGGGGCTCTAGTTCATTGTTTAACGCGTTTTCTTCACGCGAACCGGTTCCCACTTCGCTCGAAAACGCTTTAGCGCATCGTCGGGATGCTGAACTCGGCGCCTTCCTTGGTGCCGGACGGCCAGCGCGCCGTCACGGTCTTGGTCTTGGTGTAGAAGCGGATCGCATCGGGACCGTGCTGGTTGAGATCGCCGAAGCCCGAACGCTTCCAGCCGCCGAAGGTGTGATAGGCGAGCGGCACTGGAATGGCGAAATTCACGCCGACCATGCCGACATTCACCTTGCTGGTGAAGTCGCGGGCGGTGTCGCCATCGCGGGTGAAGATCGACACGCCGTTGCCGTATTCGTGTTCGGACGGCAGACGCAGCGCCTCGGCATAGTCCTTCGCACGCACGACCGACAGCACCGGACCGAAGATTTCTTCCTTGTAGATCGTCATGTCCGGGGTGACATAGTCGAACAGGCAGCCGCCGAGGAAGTTGCCGTTCTCATAGCCCTGCAGCTTGAAACTGCGGCCGTCGACGACGAGCTTGGCGCCTTCCTTCACGCCGGTGTCGACATAGTCGCGCACCTTGTTGAGATGTGCCTTGGTCACCAGCGGGCCGTAATCGGCTTGCGGATCGGTCGAGGGACCGACCTTCAGGCTTTCCACGCGCGGGATCAGCTTCTGCACCAGCGCGTCGGCCGTCTTCTGACCGACCGGCACCGCAACCGAAATCGCCATGCAGCGTTCGCCGGCCGCGCCATAGCCAGCACCAACCAGTGCGTCGACGGCCTGATCCATATCGGCGTCGGGCATGATGATCATGTGGTTCTTGGCGCCGCCGAAGCATTGCACACGCTTTCCGTGCGCGCAGCCGGTGGCGTAGATGTATTCGGCGATCGGGGTCGAGCCGACGAAGCCGACTGCCTTGATGCGTGGATCGACCAGAAGCGTGTCCACGGCTTCCTTGTCGCCGTTGATGACATTGAAGACGCCTTCCGGAAGGCCGGCTTCAAGGAACAGCTCGGCGAGTCGCATCGGCACGGACGGATCGCGCTCGGACGGCTTCAGCACGAAAGCGTTGCCGCACGCGATCGCTGGGGCAGCTTTCCACAGCGGGATCATGGCCGGGAAGTTGAACGGCGTGATGCCGGCGACCACGCCGAGCGGCTGGCGCATCGAATAGAGATCGATGCCGGGGCCGGCGGAATCGTTGAACTCGCCCTTGAGCAGGTGCGGGATGCCGCAGGCGAATTCGACTACCTCGACGCCACGCTGGATATCGCCCTTGGCATCCGACAGCACCTTGCCGTGCTCGGAAGACAGGAGGGCAGCCAGCGAATCCATTTCCCTGCTGATCAGTTCCAGGAACTTGAACATCACCCGCGCGCGGCGCTGCGGATTGGTCGCGGCCCAGGCCGGCTGGGCGGCCTCGGCATTGGCGATGGCGGCCTCGACTTCAGCCTTGCTGGCGAGGGCCACCCTGGCCTGTACTTCGCCCGTACTGGGATTGAACACATCGCCGAAGCGGCCGGATGTCCCGCCAACTGTCTTCCCGCCGATGAAATGACCGACCTCGCGCATACTCATCTCCATTGAAAATATTACGCTTTTCGCTCCGGCGGTGCCGCAGGGTTCTGCGCACCCAGAACGCTACGACTTGTCCGGCCCGGCCGTCCAGTCCGGCCCGATCGCCCCCAACGTGGTAAATCAAACCACCAAACTGAATGCGGATCGCAGGAAAGCGTTAGCCTTTACCGCTAATTAATGGCGCTGCGCCTAGTCTACGGTATTGGAGCCCTTCCGCTCCGAATGGTCCGTGGCATTTGCGTTTTGGGGTAGCGTTTCATGGATATTGCAACCGGCTTGGGACTGATCGCCGGCGCTGCTGTTCTCGTCACTTTGATTCTGATGGGTGGCGAACTCAGTATGTTCCTGGATTCGCATGCCTTCATCGCTATTTTCGGCGGTGCTTTCGCTGCGACACTGATCCGATTTCCTCTCGTATCGATCTTCCACGGCATGCCAATGGGCATGCGGTTCGCATTTTCGATGCGCAGGATAAGTCAGCGCGAACTGATCGACGAGATTGCTTCGCTTGCCGAGATCGCGCGCAAGCAGGGACCCATCGGTCTGGAAAAGGCGGAAATTTCCGATCCATTTCTCGCCAAGGGCATTCGCTATGTGGCCGACGGATATGACGCCGACTTCATCCGCGACAACCTTGAGCGTGACCGCGACAATTTTCTCACTCATCTCGATGAGGGTCAGAAAATCTACCGGTCGATCGGCGATTGCGCGCCAGCGTTTGGCATGGTGGCGACGCTCATCGGCATGGTGCAGATGTTCGCCAATATGAGCGATCCGTCCAAGCTCGGGCCTTATATGGCGATTGCTTTGCTGGCGACCTTCTACGGTGCTGCGCTCGCCAACCTGTTCTGCCTTCCCATCGCCGACAAGCTGCATGTCAAGCTTGTTGACGAGGAAATCAATCGCACGCTCATCATCGACGGCGTCCTGATGATGCGTGAATCGAAGAGTCCGGCCCTCGTGCGGGAAATGCTGCTCGCCTATCTGCCAGAGAAGCATCGTCACGACGCCGAAGAGCTCGCGCCAGCCTAATTACCGCGAGCGGAGAAACGATTTATGGCCAGGAAGAAACGCGATGCGCATGGCGGCGGTCACGGCTGGTTTGTGACCTTTGCCGACCTGATGGCGCTGTTGGTCGCCTTCTTCGTCATGCTGGTGGCGTTTTCGAGCACCGACAACGCCAAGATGCAGATCGTTGCCGGTTCAATGCGCGACGCATTCGGCGTGCAGATGAATGCCCGTTACTCAGGGATCATCGAGGTCGATGGCATACCGACGCGACCGAAGGTCAAGAACGTCGCCAACATCAATCCGAATGAGTCATCAGCGACGCCAAGCCCGAATGACAAGGATCACACCAACGAATTCGGTGTTCGCCTGAAACGGGACAGTGCTTTCGCTATGGCTTCGGCATCGTTGCGTCAGGCGATGCAGGAAATGCCGGAAATCACCGAAATCTCCAAGAACATCATGATGGTCGAGACCGAAGAGGGGCTCAACATCGAGATCGTCGATCAGGATGGCCGTTCGATGTTTCCGGACAACTCAAAGGTGCCGTACGAGCGCACCCGTCGGCTGGTCCAGAAGCTCTCGACGCAGTTCCGCGCCATGCCGTATCGACTGTCCATCTCGGGGCATACGGCCGTATCGCGAATGCCGGCACGGCCGGGCTATGGCCCCTGGGACTTGTCGGCCGATCGTGCCAACACCATTCGTCAGATCCTGGAGGACGGCGGCGTTCCGGTCGGCCATTTTTACATGGTGTCGGGCCGCGCGGATACGCAGCCTTTGTTTCCAGACGACCCCTACATAGCGGCCAATCGCCGGGTAACGATCACCCTGATGCGTGAGGCTCCCCCGGTTCCGCCCAATCTCAAACCGTAAATTGACTAGCGTTTCCTGTCCTGCGGCTGGTATTTTCGGTGCCTATTGCAGGCGCGAGCGCGGTGGGTTAAGCCGCGCGGCGTTTTAGACAGTCACGGGTCAAGATCCCGTTCCATGAAAAAATCCATCGGTGAAGCTCCCGCCGTCGAACCGGGCCAGGAAGGCCAGGGCGTACCGGCGATGAACGCCAACATTTTGGCGCTGACGCTCGGCAGCATCGGCGTGGTGTTCGGTGATATCGGCACCAGTCCGCTCTATGCCTTTCGCGAGGCCGTCCACGCTGCGCAGCATGGCGGGCCGCTGACGCGCGAGATTGTGCTTGGCGTTCTGTCGATGGTTCTCTGGTCGCTGATCCTCGTGGTCACCGTCAAATATGTCCTGATCCTACTGCGAGCGGACAATAACGGGGAGGGCGGCACCCTTTCTTTGACGGCATTGGCCATGCGGAGTCTTGGTCGCCGGACCACTCTCGTCTTCGTACTCGGTATGATCGGCGCGGCGATGTTCCTTGGCGACTCCTTCATTACGCCGGCGATCTCGGTGCTGTCCGCCGTCGAAGGCTTGAAGCTCGCGACGCCGGGACTTGAACACTATGTCATTCCGATCACGGTTCTCATCCTCGTTGCCTTGTTTTCCGTTCAGAGCATCGGAACCGCGCGCGTTGCCTCCTTCTTCGGGCCGATCACCGCAACATGGTTCGTCGCTATCGCCGTTCTCGGCGCAATGCATATCTTCGACGACCCGCAGGTGCTTCACGCGATCAATCCGTATTACGCGGTCCACTTCCTGCTGACGAACGGCGTTGTGGCCCTTGTCACCATGGGGCTTGTGTTCCTGGCGGTTACGGGAGGCGAGGCGCTCTACGCGGACTTAGGGCATTTTGGCCGCAAGCCGATCCGCATGGCTTGGTTCGGTCTCGTACTGCCTGCTCTGATGATCAACTATTTCGGTCAGGGCGCTCTGGTGCTGGCCAATCCGGCGGCGATCGAGAACTCGTTCTACCGGCTCGTTCCCGAACCTTTACTGATTCCGATGGTGGTGCTGGCGACCGTTGCGACCGTGATCGCCAGTCAGGCCGTCATCACCGGCGCCTATTCGCTGGTCCGGCAGGCGATCCAGCTTGGCTTTCTGCCACGTCTGAACATCGTCCACACCTCAGAAGACCAGTATGGTCAGATCTACATTCCGCGGGTGAACTTCCTGCTGCTGATCGGCGTGGTGTTGCTGGTGCTGATGTTCCGGACCTCCAGCGCACTCGCATCAGCCTACGGTATCGCCGTTGCAACCACGATGATTGTGGATGGGATTCTCGGGTTCATCGTCATCTGGAAATTGTGGAAGTGGAAATGGTGGCAGGCAGCCTTGCTGATCATTCCGCTGGTCGTGATCGACGGCATGTTCCTCGCCGCAAATCTGCTCAAGCTTCTGGAAGGCGCCTGGGTGCCACTGCTGTTCGCCGGTCTCATGGTGCTGATCATGTGGACGTGGCGGCGCGGCACGCGCATCCTGGCCAACAAGACGCGGCGTACCGAAGTGCCGCTCGATTCGCTGCTGCGCAATCTGGAAAAGAAGCCGCCGCATCGCGTGCCCGGCACCGCCGTTTTCCTCACCAGCGATCCGGAATCGGCGCCGACTGCGCTTATGCATAATCTCAAGCACAACAAGATCTTGCACGAGCACAATGTCATCCTGACCATCGTTACTGCTGACACCCCGCGCGTGCCGGAGGAGGAGCGTGTCGTCATGACGCCGGTGAGCCCGCATTTCAGCACGGTGACGCTGAATTTCGGTTTCATGGAACAGCCGAATGTACCGAAAGCGCTGGCCATCGCACGCAAACAGGGCTGGACCTTCGACATCATGTCGACCTCGTTCTTCCTGTCGCGGCGTGCGCTGAAGCCATCGCCGCAATCGGGCATGCCGATGTGGCAGGATCGGTTGTTCATCGGCCTCGCCAAGAGCGCGAGCGATGCCACCGACTTCTTCCAGATTCCGACTGGTCGCGTTGTCGAAGTCGGTACGCAGGTAACCGTCTGAAGCGTTTTCGAGCGAAGTCGCGTGAAGAAGGCGCGTCAAAACGAAAAAGCTAGAGCGCCGGCCTTGCTTTCAAGACCGGCGCTCTGGACTGTCGCCCCCGTGATTTGTGATCCCATCGCTGATATAATGCCGGTTGCTGATCGGCCTTATGACCGGATGCATGGAGGAGCGGCAAATGCGCTTTCGGCATGGTCTCGTTCCGAGCATTGCGCTCGGTGTTGCGACGTTCACCGCACCATTTCCGACAGCGCTGTATGCGCAACAGTCTCCACCTGTCGTCATTGATGCAGACGACATCGGTGGCGTGGTCACCGGTCCGAACGGACCGGAGGCCGGTGTCTGGGTGATTGCGGAAACGACCGATCTGCCGACACGCTTCACAAGGAGTGTCGTGACGGACGACCAGGGCCGTTATGTCATTCCCGATCTGCCAGTCGCCAATTACCAGGTTTGGGCGCGCGGCTATGGCCTTGTGGACTCGCCGCGGATCCGTGCGAAGCCGGGACAAGCGCTGAACCATACCGCCGTGCGGGCTCCGAGCGAGCGCGCCGCGGCGCATTATTATCCGGCGATCTATTGGTACACGATGATGAAGATTCCGCCGGCCAAGGATTTCGGCGGCTCGTCGGATATACCGAAGGACATCACGCAGGATGTCTGGCGGATGCGGATGAACAATGTCGATTGCGTCGGCTGTCATCAACTTGGACAGGAGGCGACACGCACGATCCCGGCGCAGTTCGGACAATTCGAAACCGGCGAGGAAGCGTGGATACGTCGTCTGTCGGCCGGACAGTCCGGTGAGATGATGACCAATCGCATCGCCGGACAACTCGGCGGCGTGCCTTACAAACATTTCGGTGCGTGGACCGATCGTGTTGCCAAAGGCGAACTGCCAAAGAACAAGCCGCCCCGGCCGCAGGGGCTTGAGCGCAATATCGTCGTGACCACCTGGGACTGGTCGACGCCGGACAAATATCTGCACGACTTGATTTCATCCGACCGGCGCAAGCCGACGGTGAATGCGTTCGGTAAACTCTTCGGTTCTCCGGAATACTCGACGGATATGATGCCGATCCTGGATCCGAAGACGCACACGGTGACGTATTTCAAGATGCCGGTACAGGATCCGAACATGCCGGTGTCGCTTGGACCCGGACATGCGGGAGCCGTGAAACCGGCATCGCCGTCGGCCTATTGGGGCGACGCGGTGCTCTGGGACACGAAGGCGAACAATCATAATTCGATGTTCGACGACAAAGGTCGGCTCTGGCTTGCGGCGAGTGTTCGTGGTTTGGCGAATCCAGCTTTCTGCAAAGCCGGGTCAGACCATCCATCGGCGAAGGTCTTTCCGCTGGAAACCAGCGCACGTCAGGTGGCGATGCTTGATCCGGCGACGATGAAATACTCCTTCGTCGATACCTGCTTTGGCACGCATCATCCGCAATTCGGATACGACGCCGACAATACGTTGTGGCTTAGCGGCACCGGCCCTGTGGCAGGCTGGGTCAATACACGGATATTCGACGAAACCAGCGACGCGCAGAAGGCACAAGGCTGGGCGCCGTTCGTACTCGACACCAGCGGCAACGGCACGCTTGACCAATGGACCGAGCCAGGCAAACCAGCCGAAGCCGGCAAGGACATGCGGATCACCGGCGGCTCCGGTCCTTACGCGGTGATGCCGCATCCGACCGACGGATCGATCTGGTACACGGTGGGTGTCTTCGCCGGTCAGCCCGGCTTCTTGCGCTTCGATCCGAAAACGAAGCTCAGCGAGTTCTACGCCGTTCCTAAATCCGGCTTGGGAATTCGTGGCGGCGACATCGACAAGAGTGGTGTCCTTTGGGGTTCGGCATCGAGCGGCCACCTCGTCGGCTTCGACCGCAGCAAGTGCAAAGGTCCCCTCAATGGACCGGGCGCGACCGGCGCTCATTGCTCGGAAGGCTTCGCGTTCCACCGATATCCCGGCCCGGGCTTCGAAGGCTTTGAGGAGTCCAGCGCCGAGGCGAGCTATTACACCTGGGTCGATCAGCACAATGCGGTGGGATTGGGCGAGGACGTGCCGTTCTCGACTGCCAATCTCCAGGATGGTTTCGTCGCCCTCAAGGATGGCCGGATGATTCTGATGCGCGTCCCTTACCCGATGGGCTTCTATGCCAAGGGCATGGATGCACGGATCGACGATCCGGCCGCCGGCTGGAAGGGCAGAGGGCTCTGGAGCGCCAGCGGTGATCGCACGCCCTGGCTGAATGAGCTTGGTAAGGGCGCACGACCTATGGCGGTACACATCCAGGTGCGTCCGGATCCGCTGGCGAAATAGATTTGGATCGCGATAGGTCGCATTCAGCAGGGGCGCGTTGGTACTGCCGTTCCTGAAAGGCGTTGTCGTTGGTCAGGCAAGGCGAGAAGCTTCGGCCGTGAAAAATGCGCGGCTATCGCCTGATGTCGATAGGTTTGAGAAGTGGGCGAGACTTGATGCTACTCAATGCTAGCGACTAGTCGGGAATGATCGATCCGATTGAGGATCTCCCATAGTGCGCTTCTGAACGCTGCTCAGCCACCAAGGCCACAGGTGCCACAGTCCCAACAGCAGGGCGGCCGAGGTGAGTGCCAAAGCCATTGAAAGCACCGGGCTTCCCGAAATCTTGCTCACCACGAGATAGATATCGGCGCTCAAACCGAGTGCGAGAAAGACGGTTGCGCTCAGTAGGAGCCGGCTCGCAACCTTGTAAAAGCCAGGAGCATCGCTCCCGCCGTAGACGACACGGTGGTAGGTGGCCGTCGTCATCAGAAGAATTGTAGCAATAGTGATCAGGCCAATGGCTGTGCCGTGGGCCCATTTCAGATACTGGGGCAGCTCCATGAAGGCGCGGGTGAAGACAATCGCGAATTGAAATCCGAGTAATGCTTGTGCCCCGGGAAGAACGACACGCGCTTCCGTTAGCACATAGTCGATCTTTGCGGCCGTCGGCGTTTTGGTGTCGGAGGTGGTCATGGAGTTGCCCTGCTGTTGGGTTTTGACGGCCAAAGGGCCATACCAGAGAGCCAATGCGACCAGAAAAGTGAGCACACCGAACAGCACGCCAAACCAGATATTCGCGAACCGTGTGCCGGCGATATAGACGTCAAGTGCGAGCGCTATCGAGAAGGGAAGCAGCGTGACGAGCGCAATCTGCGTGATGAACCGGTTAATGCCGATTGTCGCGTTGCCGTGTTCGACAATGCGATGTCGTGCGCTCGGTGCGATGAGGAGCCCTATAACGAGGACCATGATGCACAGCACCGTGACTTCGATCGTTTTCTCATGCGTGCCAAGGCTCTCGAACGCATCCTGAAATGGCGCTTGGAACTGAAAGCCAAGAAGGATTTGGGCGCCAAGCATTAGCATGCGGGACTCATCCAGCGCGGTTTTCGTTTTCTCGATCAGTGACATCGGCGTGCCCCTCAAGAATGGCGCGAAATATCTTGCGATGTCTGAGACAGAAGCCAGAGCAGATGCTCGATCGCGACGCCAGATCCCAACCCGACCAGGACGTCGGTCGTCCAGTGTGCAAGCAGTACAACCCGTGTCGCCGCCACCAGGAGGGCGCCTCCCAAGATCACCGGTTTGGCCTTCGGAAAATACCGGGTAAGAGCAGACGCAACTGCGCCGATATGCATGGCGTGCCCCGATGGAAAGGCATCATAGGGCTTGCCGGATTTTGGGATCCCCTTTCGCTTGCCGTGAATGACGCAGCGATCGGGTCGCTTCTGCGCAATGACGGTTTTGAGAATGTGGGGGACGATAGCCGTAACAGCGACGTTGGCGACAAGGTGATTGCCTCTTTGCCGTTCGCGTCCGTTCTTCAGACGTGTTCCGAGCCAGTAACCGGCCACGGCGGCCATCAACAGGTGTTCGTCAGCTAGGAATGTCGCCGCTTTGGCGGGTTGCTCGATGGTGCGCGATGTATGCTGCGCGATCGCCCGGGCGATCCAGTCATCAAATCGTGTTTGTTCGATATACAATCGCGCCATGAAACCCTCACCGTAGCTGGTGAACACACAACGTCTGAGCTTGGTGTCCGGGTTCCGGATTAGATATCGGGCAGGGTGCGATTAGATTCGAGCTTTCCGCCCCCCCTCATCCTGAGCGTCGTGTTGTGCCAAGCCTGCCGACTTTCGCCGTGCCGTTGGCATGGAGAATGCCGGTTTGGCGGCTGGGAGCCGGTCGTAGTCGCTGCACCGCAGTTGACGGCGGCGGCCAGTGGTGCTTCCACTCACGCCGGAAGCGGGAGAAGCCGATGGGTTGGTTCAAGCAAAAGCAGCCGGTGGTCCACGACCTGAAGCCGGCGGATGTGGCGCGCGGGATTGCGGAGGGCCGCGTGCTGTTGGTCGACGTGCGCGAGCCGAATGAGGTGGGCGTGGAAGCGTACCCCGATGCAGTGGTGGTACCGCTATCGTCGTTCCAGCCGACGGAGATTCCTGATCCCCGCGGCAAACAGGTGGTGTTCGCCTGCCGTTCCGGACGCCGTTCTGTGACTGCCTCACTCGCCGCGCAGGAAGCCGGCCTGCCGTATGACTCCCATCTGGAAGGTGGCATCATCGCCTGGAAAGAGGCGGGGTTGCCGACCAAGACCGGATAGGCCGAACCAATGGTCACGAAATATGGGTCCGCCATCGCAGCGGCCAGCTTCGCGCTGGCCGCTTTTGTGCATCCCGCTGCCGCGCAGAAGGAACGGGTGCTCAACGTCTATAACTGGTCCGACTATATCGATCCGACGGTGCTGCAGGATTTCACGAAGGAGACCGGCATCAAGGTCCGGTACGACACCTTCGACTCCAACGACACGCTCGAGGTCAAGCTGCTCACCGGCAAATCCGGCTATGACGTCGTGGTGCCGACGGCCTATTTTCTTGAGCGGCAGATCAAGGCCGGACTGTTCCAGAAGCTCGACAAGAGCAAGCTGAAGAACTTGCAGAATGTCTGGCCCGAGATCGCAGAACGTCTTGCGACCTATGACCCGGATAACAATTTCGCGGTCAACTACATGTGGGGCACGACCGGCATCGGCTACAACG
>JAFAFP010000174.1 GCA_023423415.1 Pseudomonadota bacterium
CATCAAAGCCAAGATTGGTGTAGCCAAAGAACACGCGCGTCGTGATGTTGTCGTTGATGCGCGCGCCGGCGTTCAGGCTGAGGCTGGTGCGTTCTGATTCATTATATACGCGAAAGCCGTCGCGATGGGTGTTGCTGACCTGAGCCAGCCCGTCGAGGTCGCCCTGGCGTGCGCCGACCTGTCCTGTGGCCGTGATCTGACCAAAGCTGCCGCCCTCGATTCCGACAACAACGCCGGGCGCGCTTAACCCGGTCGGCGAAGCGAAATTCACAGCGCCGCCCAGCACCGTTGCACCGAGGCGGTTGGCCGTATAGCCGCGATAGATCTCGATAAACTCGGCAAGCCGCGGATCGGCGAGGCCGACGACATACGAGCCGTCCGCGCGATTGATCGGCAGACCGTCCTGCAACACCAGGATGCCGCGCTCGACCGGGTTCTGCTGAAGGCCGGAGCCGCGAATCTGCACGCGCGGCTGATCATTGCCGCCAAAGAAGCTCTGCACGATGACGCCGGGCACCGTTGCCAGCGTATCGGCGATCGTCACGTTGGCTTTCCCGATCACATCCTGCTGGCCGATCACCGCAGTGCCGCCCGGCAGCGCATCTAGCCGCTCACGCGCAACGGTCTCCGCACTATCGGTTTGGTCCGCAGGCGGTGCAGCCGGGGCGACAACAGCCGGGGCCGCCTTCGCACTGGCCTTGGCGGATTTGGCCTTTGCCTTCGGTGCGGGTGCGGTCGGCTTTGCCGCTTCAACATCGATCGGCGGAAGCTCCATCTGAGCGCCCGGCGCCGCCGACTGGGACATGGCCGGCAGCGGCTGGACCGCGACCATCGAGGTGGCGAGGCCGATCCCGAGCGCGCACTTTGCATATGTTCCGCGGCCCACCCGATGCCGCACAATCCCACGTTGTGTCATCGCATTACTCCCCGGGGCGCGCCAAACGGCGGCCCTTGTCTGCCTTCCCCCATTGATTGTTGATTTTTGCAGTAAGGATTCCGGGAGCAACTTGCGCTAGCGCAAATAAAGTGCAGTCACGCAGGGAACCGTGCCCTTCAAGGCACAGGTTTGCCTGCGGCACGTTTACTCACCTTCTCCGATGACAAAGCGGGCAAGGCGGTCAGTGTCACGGACCACGATCTGTCCGCGTCGCGCCTCCACGCCGAATTCGCCGAGCCGGGCAAGCTCGCGCGAGAACGTCCACGGTGTCATCGACAGGCGTGCGGCAATGAGCTGCTGTTCGATCGGCAGCTCGAAGCGGCAGGCGCTTTCCCCGGAGCAGCACATGCGCAAAAGAAATCCGGCGATCCGGCGCCGCGGCGACCATTCGCTATGATGCTCGATCTGGTCGACAAGCCCACGCAATTGCTTGAAGACCGCGGCAATCACGGCCAGGGCGAGTCGGGGACTTTGGGCTATATGATCGCGAAAGGTGCGGATGTCGAACCGCGCCACTCGCAATCGTGAGGCTGCCTCCGCGCTCACCGGATAAAGGACGTCATCGGCAGACAGCAAGGCTTCCGCGAACGACTCTCCGGGACCGAAGAGGTGAATGACCACGCGGTTGCCGTTTGCCTGGTCGCGGAACAGGACGACCCATCCCTCAAGCACGACAAAGAACGCTTCCGCCGGTGTACCCCGCTGGAACAGCGGCTCGCCAGTGGCCAGTTCCTGCACCCGCTGGTCGCGTATCAGCAGGCCAAAATCGCTCTCATCGAGCGCGGCGAACAGCCTGCACTCGCGAAGAATGCGTTCATCTTCAAGTTTGAGGCTCGTCAAGTACCGGTCACCTCAGCTTCGTCTATTCTTGCGCAATGCAAAACCTGTCTCGTTATCGCTGCGCACCATGGACCAATGTCTCGAATAGCATCGGTAACGCCGTTTTAACAACCAAAGCCGAGCTGCGAGAATAGATATGGACGCTGCGGACTGGGATATCATTCATTCAACACCGTTGCTCGGCGGCATGCCGCGCGACGTGGTTCGGGATCTCGCCGGTTCCCTCTTGCCGCGCGCCTACGAGAAAGGGACATCGCTGTTCCACCAAGGGGAACCTGCCGAGGCATTTTTCATCATCCTCGGCGGATGGGTGAAGATTTATCGGACAACTCCGGATGGCCTCGAAGTTGTTCTGCACGTGTTCAAGCGCGGCGAAACGTTTGCAGAGGCCGCGATGTTCCTTGGTGGCCGTTATCCTGCCAGCGCAGAAACCGTGTCGGCAGCACGCCTCCTGCGCATCGACGGTAGCGCATTCCGAAGCCGCATCCGCGAGCAACCCGAGCTCGCGCTGTCGATGCTTGCAGCAGCCTCGCGCCAGCTCAAGTCGCTGGTGGAGCAGATCGAACAGATCAAGGTGCGATCGGCGCCACAGCGCATCGCAGAGTTCATTATCCATCTCGCAGAGAGCCAGGAGGGGCGCGTCGTTGTCGAACTCCCCTTTGAAAAGCTGCTTATCGCTAACCGCCTCGGCATGAAACCGGAAAGTTTTTCCCGTGCTCTTGTGCGGCTGCGATCGCAGGGAGTTCGCGTCCAGCGGGATCTCGTGGAGGTTGCCGATATGGCGAGGCTCGCTGCATTCGTCGAATTCGCTGGCGAGGAAGCATAACGATGGTCGAATGTCAGCCCCACTTCAAACGCATTCAGAATGAACAGCGTCAGAGCCAGCCAGGTAAGTATCGAAATGAGAGCAGATGCTGCGTAAAAAAGGTTGTCCTCGATCGGTAACAACAAACCCATCGGCGGTGCGCTGAAGAAAATCAGCATTCTTATCGAACGCCAGTAGCGCGTCGGCGTCTCGGAGGATGCCCTCGGCCCAATCTCCGCATTTTTCTATCACATCCCGCGCAGAGAACACCCGATCGCACATAAGGCGCTCGATGACGAAGCCACGGGCCTTGTCCTCGCTGCTGAGAACGAAGCCTTTCGCCGTCGCCAGCCCATTGTTCACGATACGCCGCGCATAATCGGCGGCGGCCACGGCATTCTGAACATATCCCTGCGGCAGGCGCCCGATCGCAGAGGCGCCGAGGCCAATCAGGGCGTCGGACCGGTCTGTCGTGTACCCTTGAAAGTTGCGCGCGATGTTGCCCGCGGCGAGTTTATCGGTCCGCTTTGCGTAATGATCGAAGCCCACCCTGACGTAGCCGTGTTCGACGAGAATTTGCCCAATTCGGGTGGATTGAGCGAGCCTCTCGGCAGCATGCGGGAGCTCCTGTTCCGGGATCAGCCGTTGATGCTTCATCCGTCGCGGCAGATGAGCATAGCCGAAAACAGCGATGCGATCCGGTTCGAGCGCGAGCACCTGGGCGGCTGTACGCTCGGCCGTCTTCACCGTCTGATGCGGAAGCCCGTACATCAGGTCGATATTGATCGAGCCGACGCCGAGGTGACGAAAGGCATCGACGGCCCGACGCGTCATCTCGAAACTCTGCTTGCGGCCGATCGCCATCTGCACGGCCGGATCAAAATCCTGGACGCCGAGCGACAGCCGGGAGATGCCGGCACGCCCGAACGCGCGGATTTGCTCGATATCGAGATGGCGCGGATCCATCTCGACGGCGAATTCCGCGTCAGGCGCGATGCTAAACTGCTGGCGAATGGTTTGGGACAGAGAAAGTATGTCCGGCGCTGCTAGAATATTCGGCGATCCACCACCCCAATGGATGTGCTTGATACGAGGGGCGGGCACGTATCGGGCGACACTGGTGATCTCGGCTTCGATGGAGCGCAGATAACTCGTGACCGGCGCGTAGTGTCGGGTCGCCTTGGTATTGCATCCGCAGTACCAGCAAAGCTGATGACAGAACGGGATGTGCACGTAGAGCGACACTTCGCTGCCGGGCGGCAATGCGGACAGCCAGCGTGCATATCGTCCGTGATCGACCTTCGACGAGAAGTGAGGCGCTGTCGGATAGC
>JAFAFP010000100.1 GCA_023423415.1 Pseudomonadota bacterium
GCGCTGGTCGCCAGCGTCACGCCCAATTCGCCCGCCGGCAAGGCCGGGCTGAAGAGCGGTGACGTGATCGTCTCGATCGACGGGCAAACCGTCGATGACCAGAACGGGTTTGAGTATCGCTTCGGCCTGCGTCCGCTCGGCGGCAATGCGAAGGTCGGTTTGCTGCGCGGCGCAAATGAGACGGTCATCGCCGTCGCTTTGCAGACAGCGCCGGAACGTCCGCGCGAGGAGATCGTCATCAAGGCGAGGTCGCCATTGTCAGGGGCGAAGGTCGGCAATCTGTCGCCGGCGCTCGCGGACGAATTGCGGCTCGATCCCACGACGGAAGGCGTTGTCGTGCTTGAGATTGCGGGCGGTTCGCCGGCGCAGCGGCTCGGGTTCCAGCGTGGCGATGTGGTGCTCGCGGTCAACGAAAAGAAGGTCGGGACTAGCAAGGAACTGGAGAAAGTGACCCGCGATCAGAACCGCATGTGGCAGATCACCATCCTGCGCAACGGCCGTCAGGTGACGGCGCAATTCGGGGGATGACACCGCGCGCACCGCAGGGCGGCCCGAACCTGTTCACGGCAGCGGGACTGGACAAGAATGCGCCGCGTCCGCTGGCCGACCGGCTGCGCCCGCAAAAGCTGTCCGAGGTTGTCGGCCAGGATCATCTGCTCGGTCCCGACGGCACGCTGACGCGGATGCTGGAGACGCGCTCGCTCGGTTCGCTCGTGTTCTGGGGGCCGCCTGGCACCGGCAAGACCACGGTTGCCCGTCTGCTGGCGCAGACGACCGACCTGCATTTCGAGCAGATCTCGGCGATTTTCAGCGGCGTTGCCGACCTGAAGAAGGTGTTCGAGCAAGCGCGCGCCCGCCGCGAAAGCGGGCAGGGCACGCTGCTGTTCGTCGACGAGATTCACAGGTTCAATCGGGCGCAGCAGGATTCCTTCCTGCCGGTGATGGAGGACGGCACCATCGTCCTTGTCGGCGCGACCACCGAAAATCCGTCATTCGAATTGAATGCGCCGCTGCTCTCTCGTGCGCGGGTGCTGGTGTTCCGCTCGCTCGATGAAGTGGCGATCGAGAAGCTGCTGTCGCGCGCCGAAGAGATCGAAGGCAAGCCGTTGCCGCTTGATGCGAATGCGCGCGCGCTGCTGATCCGTATGGCCGATGGTGACGGTCGCGCATCGCTGACACTCGTCGAGGAGGTCTGGCGCGCTGCGCGTGCTGGTGAAATTTTCGACGAAGCCGGGCTGCAGAACATCGTGCAACGGCGCGCTCCGATCTATGACAAGGGGCAGGAGGGGCACTACAACCTGATCTCGGCCTTGCACAAATCCGTGCGTGGCTCCGATCCTGACTCCGCGCTCTATTATCTCGCGCGCATGTTCGATGCCGGCGAGGATCCCCTCTACATTGCGCGGCGTGTCGTTCGCATGGCTATCGAAGATGTCGGTCTTGCCGATCCGCAGGCACTGGTGATCTGCAATGCCGCGAAGGACGCCTATGATTTTCTAGGGAGCCCCGAAGGCGAACTCGCCATCGCGCAAGCCGTAATCTATGTCGCGACCGCTCCGAAATCGAATGCTGCTTATATGGCCTATGGCGCGGCGATGCGGACGGCCAAGGAGCACGGCTCGCTGCTGCCGCCCAAGCACATCCTCAATGCGCCGACGCGTCTGATGAAGGATGAGGGTTATGGCCGAGGCTATGCCTATGATCATGATGCGCCGGACGCGTTCTCGGGCCAGAATTATTTTCCTGACGGGTTGCCGCGTCAGACCTTCTACGATCCGCCGGAACGCGGTTTTGAGCGGGAAATCCGCAAACGGCTTGATTACTGGGCGAAGCTGCGTAAGGAGCGCAATGCGCCTTAGCGTTCTTTACTCTTTCTTGTTGTGACGGTGAAGGCAAAGCCAAGGATTCCTTAATCCTAGGGTCGAGCGAAGGCCGGCCGTCACAAATCAGCTTTGTTCTCAGGGAACAGTTACAGACAATTGAATATCGTATTCTGAGACGATGTGCATTTACTGATGGTCTGCGCAACCATTGTTCTCGCGCTGTGACAAATTGAGACTGTGTATCTGCGGGGTGACGTAGAAATTGGACGAATCTATTTCCAGGATAACGATGGCCTTGATCGGGCCCGGTATTCTCTGCGTGTTTGGGCTCGCTTTCCTGTGGGTCTGGGTCATCGAGAAAAAACGTCACTATCTGTTGCTGCTTGCGGCCGCGCCACCCCTGTTTGCCCTAGGCGTTGTGATTCACGCTTTTTTCTGGCCGAACAATGCCGGTCAGAATGCGTTGTTGGTGGGGCTCCTCTACACCCTGGCGGTACTGCTCGCAGCTGAGGCGATCGTTCGCCGGTCAGGCAAACGGCTGGGTCTCGCGCTCGATGGCGCGATCCTCGCTGCGATCATGGGCGCGATGTGGTACTTCGCCTATGTCTCGCCGAACCTGCTGATGCGTATCTACATCCAGAATTTCGGATATGGCCTCGTCTTTCTCCTGGCGGCTTTTCATCTTACGCCATTGATGCGTGGCAAGCGCATCGATCGCATCCTTTTCTGGGTGCTTCTTGCCTTTGCGCTGCAATTCTTCATCCGAACCAGCATGACGGTCGGGCCGGATGTGCCAACCAGCCTGACGGCTTTCTTCGATTCTGTTTTCTGGCATGCGCTCCATTTGTCGCTGGCGGTTCTAGGTGCCGGACTTGCAACGGCCGTCCTCATGGCGGCGTTGTCCGATGCAATCGATGATCTACGTCAGGAGCGTGACATCGACGGATTGACCGGCGTTCTCAATCGGCGGGCTTTCGAAGACCGTGCTTCGGTGATCGTTATGGATGCGACGCAAGCCCCCTGTGCGCTGATTGCCTGCGACCTCGACTATTTTAAGGAGATCAACGATCGTTTCGGACATGCCGTCGGCGACGATATTTTAAGGGCCTTCGGCGATCTGCTCCGCGCGACGGTCCGGGCGTCGGATCCTGTTGGCCGGATCGGTGGCGAGGAATTTGCCATTTTGATGCGCGGTGCAACGCTAAGCGATGCCTATCGAGTTGCCGAACAGCTGCGCGTCGATTGGTCGAAGAC
This sequence comes from Pseudomonadota bacterium, assembly GCA_023423415.1. GTDB lineage: Bacteria > Pseudomonadota > Alphaproteobacteria > Rhizobiales > Xanthobacteraceae > Pseudorhodoplanes. The sequence goes on from JAFAFP010000100.1 coordinate 3,078, forward strand.
GGAATTCGCCTCTCGTCCGGCCGATTTCCGCGTGACGGCCAGTTTTGGTGTCGCTGAGGCCAAGCCGGACGACGGCTTGTTCGAACTTCTCGAACACGCGGACAAGCGATTGTATCAGGCCAAGGCGATGGGCCGGAATCAGACGGTTTCCGGCGATGACGCTTCGATCCCGACGTCCGCTCCGCATCGGGCGCGGCGCGCCGCGAACTCGCGCTGACGCGGTCCAGAAGCGACTCCGTGAAAGACGTAACGGCCGTGCAGATGGAGTCGCTGCGTAAAAGGCTGCCGTGTTTCCGGGCGTGTATGCGTAGCTACCGCTCCGCCAACGTTGCATCGACAAGCGCTTCCACCCGCGCTGGTTCGACGCCATGCCTCTCCGCGGATTCGGCGAGGAAACGCTGCGGAGCATTTTCAAGCGAAGACTGGAACGTCACAATCCGTTCGCGGCTGGGTGCGTGGTCGCTGACCATCAGCCGCACGAGGTCCGGGCGAGAATAGTGCCCTGTGGTGTCGATGATTGCTTTCCAGGCCTTGATCATCCAGGCCTGCAATTCGCCATACACGATCTGTGGTCCCTCGGCGGGTCCGGCGAGAGGAATACCGAGCGGGGCAATGACGGATGAGCCACCACGGGCGTAACGGATGTTCATCTTGCCCTTGTGCGGGAAATCATCCGGGATGTCGCTCTCATCGATGATGCCGCAGGCCGACACCACGAAGGCGCCTGCCTCCAGTGCGTGCGCGCGGACCGAGGCATGGCCCCAGAACGAGCTGTGATCTCCATCCCATTCTTCCAGTTCTGGCCCCGTATGCAGCGCGAACGCGCCGGGGAAGACGGCAACATGGATTTCCTCGCCGAGGCCGATCATTGCGGCGCGCATCAATGTCATCAGATGCTCACCGCAAATCAGGCCGCCGATGCGGCCGATGTCGGTCTCGAACACCCGCAGGTCCGATGCGTCGCCCTGGCCCCAGAACAGGCGTTCGGTGAATGTCGGCATGGTCTTGCGATGGCGCCCCATCAGACGACCCTGACGATCGAAGAAGAGGAGACAGTTATAGATGGTGCTCACCTCGGGACGCGGATCGATCTCGTTACAGCCCATCACCACATAGGCGCCGGCTTTCGCGGCGGCGGCGCCGAGCCGTTCGGTATCCTCGCTGGGCGCAAGCACCGCTGCATCTCGAAACGCGATGCGGCCGCCGGCCCAGCTTTGCAGCGGTGAATCCCACCCTTCGGTCCAGTACGGATAGCCTGCGAGCCAGACCTCGGGAAAGACGATGAGGTCGGCTCCAGCGGCCGCGGCCTCGGCGATATGCGCTTCCGCTCGCGCCAGTGACGCCTCTTTGTCGAGAAAGCGCGGGGCTTTCTGAATGATCGCGACCTTCACAGTCTCGCGTCCACCAAGGACGGGCTTCTTTCCGACGGCCATGGCAATGCCCCTTGCGCTGGTGCCAATCTTGCCTGATCATCTTGCCGTCCGGTCGGCATCGGGTCTTGCACCAGGCGGTCATGCAATCTTGATCGAGCGGGACATTCAGGATGCAACAGACAGCGACGGTTCTCGCAGCATCAACGGATACGCTCCCGCTTGCGGAGCGGTTTTCGTATTGGGCCGATGTTGTCGCGCAGACGTTCGTTCCGCTGGAATGCGACACGCCGATGCGCCGGGATTTTTCCGGCAGCATCCGCCATCGGCAGATCGGATGCATCGGGATTACCGATGTTCGCGCCTCGGCGCAGTGCGTGCGACGCACACGAACCATGATCGGACGGGCGCCGAGCGATGATCTGATCGTCGTCGTTCATATCGAGGGGCTTTGCAATGTCGGCCAGAATGAGAAGGCCGCGCTGTTGCAGCACGGCGACGGCGCGATCGTGTCGGCCGATGAGACCTATTTTTTCGATTTTCCGGTGGCATTCCGGCAACTCGTGCTGAAAGTCCCGCGTCCGCTTGTGCGCGATGCGCGCGCAGGTGAGGTCGGGCGTGCCATTCGTCTCGGCTCCGGTTCGGCCCATCTTCTGCGCCACCTGGCGATGGCCTCGCTCGACGAACCGGATGCTCTCTCGGAAGTGGAAGAGGTTGGAGCGGAACGGGCCTTCGCGGAGTTGCTCACGTCGGCCGCGACACCGCCGTTGGCGCAAAAGACGCAACGCGATGCAGATTCAGTGCGCTATGCGTCGGCGCTGGCTTTCATCCGGCGCAATTTGACAATGTCCGATTTGAACCCAGCGGTTGTCGCCGCACATGTCGGATTGTCGCGGCGAAGTCTGGCGCGGCTGTTTGCGCTGCGCGGGCAAACCATAGAGCGTTCGATCTGGTCGCTTCGTCTTGAAGGAGCGAAAGATGACTTGGCCGATCCCCGGCTCAAGGAGCGATCGGTGACCACCATCGCATTCTCATGGGGCTTCAACGATGCCGCGCATTTCAGTCGCAGCTTCCTGAGTGCTTATGGTATGACGCCGACACAATTTCGCGCCAAGACATAGCATCGATGCTGCGCTTCATCCTTGTTGTAACCGTGCTCCTGACAGGCGGTGGTACGGCGTCTGCAAACGATCCCTTCATTGGGCGCTGGTCCATCGATCCGTCAGGCTGCGCAGTCGCAGGACACACAGCGGCAACCACGCCCCTGGTTCTGACCGATCACTCCGTATCCTGGTTCGCATCGTTCTGTACGATCAAGAAGTCGTACCGGATCGGTGAGGGCCTGTATCTGCAGGCCCAGTGTTCGCGCGAAGGGAAGACGCGTGTGATGCCGATCGGTTTGCATCTCAAAGGCCGTCATCTCGCGGTGACCTGGGATCAGACGGCGGCGGGTGAGATGCAGCGCTGTCCTTGATATGGCCGCGACGGCGAGCGGGGTATCGTCTGGACGATCATGCGCGGGGCGGCCCGCGCATGATCGATTTGGTTACTTCACGCTTCTGACGAAATCCAGAAGCGGGGCGGTCAGTGATGTGTCGGTCGTGCCGATCGCATAGCCGATCGAGATGTGGCTATGACCGGCCGGCGCAAGTGTGCGCGGCTTGCCGCCGGGTGCATTCGCCATCGCGGTGACGAGCGCTTCGAATTGCGTGATGAACGGCGGCGGCTCCAGCTCGGCGTGAACGACCAGCGATGGAATATCGAGCTTGCGCAGGCCGTCGATTGGTGAGCGTGAGGCATAAAGCGACGCATCACTGCCGACATACGACTGGTAATTCTCCGTAAGGGGGAATGTCGTCATGTCGTAGATGCCCGACATCAGGATCAGGCCGGCGAGGCCGTGCCCGTTCGGGCCATGGAATTGCGGCATGGCGGCGTAGGTGCCGACATGGGTGGCGCCGGCCGAATGGCCAAACAGCACGATATGCGCCGGATCACCGCCATATTGGGCGATATTGTCCACGACCCAGCGCACCGCGGCGCCGACATCGGCCGCGCCGGCCGGCCATAGGCCGTCCGGCGCAAGGCGATAGGTCACGTTGACGCCGATCAGGCCGTTGCGCGCCGCCCAGAGCGGAATGTTGTCGTAAAACGGCGAGCCGGCCGTGTGCTTGTTGCCGCCGGTGAACCCGCCGCCATGAACGAAAATGAGAACCGGCTTTGTTCCGCTCGCGCCATCGGGGGCGAAGATGTCCAGCCGGTTGCGGCCAGCCGGCCCATACTGGATGTCCCGCGTGATCGTCACACCGGGGTACGGCTCCTTGTCGTGCAGTGGTGCATAGACGGCGCCCGTTTTGACGGGGTCGATGACGCGGCCGATGGCGGCGATCTGTTCGGTGATTTCAGGGGACATGGAGCGTGAACCTCGGAACCGTCTGGCGGAAAGGCCGTTGGCAGATAGCGCAGAACGTCATGCACCTCAATGCGATGCCGGCCCGTCGATGAAGTTTCGCTTTCGGCAAACAGTTTGTGCTAAGGCGCGGCCATGACAACGCGCCGCCCCCCATCGAAACAGGACCGTCGCCCCGTAGGGGCCCGGTCACGTAACTCCTCGCGTCCACAGAAGGGGCGTCCGCATACGCGCCACGCGGATTCGGATGAACGTGGTCAATCCGACGAGCGCAAATCGCCCAGGCGCAAAGTCTCCGGGCCTCGCTTCTCCGAGAGCGGGCGGCCTGAGCGGCCGCATTCGGAGCGCAAGTTTTCTGAGCGCAAGTTTTCTGAGCGTAAGTCATCGGAGCGTAAGTCATCCGAGCACAGACCTTCTGAGCATAGGCGCAGTGGGGATGAGCGTTCGGAACGCAGATTTTCCGAGCGCAACAATTCCGAAGGCAGACCCTCCAAATTCAAGCGTTCCGAAGCAAGTCAATCCGAATCCCGACATCCGGATTCGATGTTCCGCGAGGACAAGAGAACGTTCACCGATCGCAACCCCCGCGGTCGTAGAGCGGAGAACCGCGACCGTTTCGATGATCGCAAGCCGTCCAGGCACAAATTCTCCGAGCCTCGTTTCTCTGAGAGCGAACGCTCTGAGCGCCCGCATGCAGAGCGCCGGCCTTCGGATCGCAAACCGTCCGAACGCAGATTTTCTGAGCATCGGCGCAGGGACGATGAGCGTGCAGAACGCAACTACTCTGAACGCAACGCGTCCGAAGGCAGAAACACCAGGTTCAAACGGTCTGAAGGACGGCCGTCCGAAGCCAGGCATCCGGAGTTCAGGTCCCGCGAGGACAGAGGAGCCGCGGATCGCAAGCCGCGCGGTCGTACGCCGGATGATCGCGGTTACGCCGATCGGAAGCCGTCAGGCCGCAAACCGAGCGACCGCAAGTTCGGAGATCGCAAACTCGGGGACCGCAAGTTTGCGGATCGTGACCGGCGGGACCATCGGACTGCGGATCGCAAGCCGTTCGAAGGACGTCAGCCCGAGCGACGATACGCCGAGGAGAATTCCGATCGGCCGCGTGCCGTCGACGAAGCCACAGAGACCCAACTGAGTGCGGCTGTCCAGACGGTGGTCGTGACGCCGGACGAGAACGACATGCGCGTCGACCGCTTCCTCGAGGCGCGGTTTGCCGGACTGTCATTCAGCCACATCCAGCGCATCATCCGCAAAGGACAATTGCGGGTAGACGGCAAGCGCGTCGAGCCCAAGGACCGGCTTGAAGCCGGACAGACCGTCCGTATTCCGCCGCTGCGCCTCGATCCGGAAAAGCCGCGGCCCGAGAGCGGAAAGGACGAAGAGACGCGCACGTTCCTCAAGTCCATCACGCTGTACGAAGACGATGACGTGATGGTGTTGAACAAGCCCGCCGGCCTTGCCGTGCAGGGCGGCTCCGGCACCACGCGCCATATCGACGGCATGCTGGGCGTGATCCGCACCAAGGACGGCCAGCGTCCCCGCCTGGTGCACCGGCTCGACAAGGATACCGCGGGCTGTTTGCTGATCGCGAAATCGCGTTTCGCGGCCGCCGCGCTGGCCAAGACCTTCCGTTCGCGCTCGGCGCGCAAGATCTATTGGGCGCTGGTGCCAGGCGTTCCCAAGCCGAAGCAGGGGCGTATCTCAACCTTCCTCGCCAAGGAGGAGCGTGAGGACGATTCCGTCATGCGCGTCGCCCAGCATGGCGAGGAGGGCGCGAGCCACGCCATCACTTACTATGCGGTGGTGGAGACGGCAGCGGCGCGCCTGGCTTGGTTGTCACTCAAGCCTGTGACTGGACGCACCCACCAGTTGCGCGTGCAGCTTGCCCACATCGGCCACCCGATCGTCGGCGATCCGAAATACTTCAACATCGAGAACTGGGAGCTGCCGGGCGGCATTCAGCAGCGTCTGCATCTGCTCGCGCGGCGAATTGCGGTCCCGCATCCGCGCGGCGGCGTGATCGATGCGACAGCGCCGCTACCGCAGCACATGCAGCAGAGCTGGAACCTGATCGGGCTGGAGGCCGGCCGTTACGATCCGATCGAGGACGCGCCGGAAGAGTGAGAGTTCGCCGCAGGGCGGACCTGAAACGCCCGTCGCGCGTTCCTATATGGAGGAGGTTCTGGGTGGAACCTCATCCTTAAAGCTTCACCGCAAGAGTTTTGGGTGAATGACGTGCGAAACTACTTCAAGAGCGCTGCTTTACCGCTGATGTGCGTCTGCCTATACGCGGGTGCCGCGCATGCTCAGGATCGGACCAGCGCGAACGACTATCCGTTTTCGATCATGACGCCTGAACCCGGCGAACGCCGGGCGCGTCCACCCGTACAGCAGGTTACGCCTCCTTCTGAAGCTGAGATCAAGGAAGCGGCGAAGAAAGCGCCAAAGCGGCGTGCCCGTGGTTCATCCACTTTCTCAACGATCCCGACCCACCAGTCGCCACTGACGCCGCTCGGGACTGCGCCAACGATCGGTACGGCGCCGACCCAGGCCTATCCGGCTTCGCCGGCAGCGCCCGTCCCGGGGGTGAGAGGCCCGAGCGGCACGACGGTGATGACGCCGCCGCGACCGGCTGGTCAGGGCTTCCAGGAGCGTGCGACGACCTGCATCACGGCAGGGAGCGCGGCCGGTGTGCGGCCCGGACAACTCGGCACCTACACCCGCAACTGCGTGAACCGCTAAGCCACAAGCCGTCGCACTTGTGACAGCAATCCGTAAAAGCCGTCGCAACCTGCGGCGGTTTTTTCCATACGTTGACATGCAACCAAATAGTTGCATATTGTAGCCATGAAGAATCTCGATCCGGTGTTCAAGGCATTGGCCGACGAAAGCCGGCGAGGGCTTCTCGACCGCTTGCGCGCGCGTAATGGCCAGACGCTCGGTGAACTTTGTGAGCGCCAGGACATGACGCGCCAGGCGGTGAGCAAGCATCTGGCAATTCTGGAGGAGGCCAATCTCGTCGTCACGGTGAAGCGCGGGCGCGAGAAGTTGCATTACCTCAACCCGGTTCCGATCCATGCGATCGCCGAACGCTGGATCGGAAAATACGAAGGTTCTCGTTTGCAGGCTCTGAGCGACCTGAAAGCCAGTTTGGAGAAGCGTCATGAGTAAGCCGAGTTTCGTCTACGTGATCTACATCCAGACAACACCGGAGAAGGTGTGGAAGGCGCTGCTCGATCCCGAAATGACAAAGGATTTCTGGGGGCGGCATCGCAACGTCTCGAACTGGCTGGCGGGCTCACCTTGGCGCCACGAGGATTACGACGATCCCGGTCTCGTTCGTGTTGTGGGGACGGTAGTCGAGAGCAATCCGCCGCACCGTCTGGTCTTGACCTGGGCGTCGCCCGAAAGCGCCGACGATCCTGCAAAACATTCGCGTGTCACATTCGACATTGCGCCCTCCATGGAGGAGGTGCGTCTGACCGTGACGCATGAGGATCTCGATGACGAGATGCTGCGCGGGATCAGCGCCGGCTGGCCGGCGATCCTGTCGAGCCTGAAGACATTGCTCGAAACCGGCAAGGCGATGCCGATGACGCAGAAGCGCTGGAGCGGAAAGCGCTGACATTCTCGATTAAGTGTGAGGAGTAACGCATGACTGCCGCGAGACCGAAATTTGTCTACGTCACCTACATCGCCTCGACCCCGGAAAAGGTCTTTCAGGCGCTGACCGATGCGAAGATTTCCGAGCAATTCTGGTTCGGCTTTTCCGTCAACTCCGATTGGAAGGTTGGTTCGCCTTTCGCGCTGAAGTGGAATGGTACGACGATGGATTCGGGCATCGTTCTCGCGTGCGAGCCGCCGCATCGTCTCGCCTATACGTGGCAGCCCGAATACGAGAGCATGCGGCACGAGCGGCCCTCGCGCGTGGTGTTTGAAATCGAGCCGTTGAACGGACAGGTGAAGCTCACCGTCACGCACGACGATTTTGATGAAGACAGCAAGGTCTTCGACAGCATCAGCGGCGGCTGGCCGTTGGTTCTCTCCAGCCTGAAGAGCATGCTGGAGACCGGTGCGGCATTGGCGCCCACGTTCAGTGAAGAGGACATGAAGAAGATCGAAGCGACGTGCGGCAAGAGCAACTCAGACGTCCGCAATAGCGTCCACGCATAGCCGGACGGGTGAGCGCATGACCGACATCAGCCGCTTCAAACCGAAGACCGTCTACGTCACCTATATCGCCGCAACGCCGGAGAAGGTCTGGCAGGCGCTGACCGACCCGCAATTCAGCCGGCAGTATTTTTTCGGCTTCGCCGTCGAGGTCGAGCCGAAAGCCGGTGGTACGTTCCGCTATCGCTATCCCGATGGCGGCGTGCACATCAGCGGCAAGGTGCTTGAATGGTCGCCGCCGCGCCGCTTCGTTTGTACCTGGATCGTGGAGGGGATGGCGGACTTCGCGGCGTTGCCGGAATGCATTGTCGCCTACGATATCGAACAGGCGGGCGACGCGGTGCGGCTGACCATGACCGAGTCCCACAGTTGGGAGGTTCCGGACGACATTCTCGCTGGCGGACAATCCGGCTGGCCGGCGATCCTGTCGGGCCTCAAGAGCGTGCTGGAGACCGGCAAGCCGATGGTCATCCAGATGGCGCCGCCGACAGGCTTCATGGAGGCGGTCAAGCGCGCGGTTTCGGAGAAGCCCTGGAAAGGATAACGGCCTAGTATGACGATCCCTGTGTCCGGAAATCGGGGTCGACATGATCGCCAAGCGCCCGCCTGCACTGGATCGGATCGACATCAAGATCCTGGCTGCGCTGCAGCGTGACGGGCGTACGACAGTGCAGAAGCTTGCGGAAACGGTCGGGCTGACGGCGCGGCCGTGTCTCGAGCGCGTGCGCCGGCTTGAGGCGTCCGGCATCATCGCCGGATATCGCGCGGTGCTCGCGCTGGAGCGGCTGTCAAAGCCGGTCACGATCTTTGCTGAGATCGCACTTGAGAAGCAGGGGCAGCAGGACCGGCTGGAAAAGCGGCTGACCGCGATCGAGGAGGTCGTCGAATGCTGGGAGGTCAGCGGCAATGTGGACTATGTCGCGCGTTTCGTCTGCGCGGATCTCGGCCGGTATGAAACGCTGACGGCCGATCTGATCGATGACAAGGCGCTCGGCGTTGCGCGCGTCGTCAGTCACATCGCTTTGCGGCCAGTGCGCCGTTTCGCCGGTTACCCACTGTCGTTGCTGACACCGCCATACGGCTAAAAGTCCAGACAGCCGCTTTTGTCGCGCGCACTCCGATCCGCAGCCGATTCTGTCGTCAGAGTGCCTGTCTTCAACAACACAGGCGGTCTCGCACCCCTATTTTTCGGTCATGGAGGTGCGCCCATGAAACATATCGAGAAACGGTTCGAAACCGCCGTCGCGCTTGAGCAGAAATATTCCGCTCACAACTACGATCCGTTGCCGGTCGTGCTCGCGCGCGGCAAAGGCGCGTTCCTGTGGGATGACGCCGACCGCCGCTACATCGATATGATGAGCGCCTATTCGGCGGCGAGCCATGGCCATAGTCATCCGCGCATTCTCGCTGCTCTCGAAGGACAGGCAGCGCATCTCGCGGTGCCGTCGCGCGCCTATTTCAACGACCGGCTCGGGCCGTTTCTCGCGGCTTTGTGCACGCGCACCGGTCTCGATACAGCCTTGCCGATGAATACCGGCGCCGAGGCGGTTGAAACCGCGATCAAGGCCGCGCGGCGCTGGGGTTATCGCGTCAAGGGCATCCCGCGCGATCAGGCGCAGATCATCGTTGCCGAGGGCAATTTCCACGGGCGCACCACCACCATCGTCGGCTTCTCCTCGGAGCAGGATTATCGCGACGGCTTCGGCCCGTTCGCGCCCGGTTTCGTCGCTGTGCCATTCGGCGATCTGGCCGCTATGAAACGCGCCATCACGCCGCATACGGCAGCAGTGCTGATTGAGCCGATCCAGGGCGAGGGTGGGGTCATCGTTCCGCCCGACGGTTACCTGTCCGGCCTGCGTCAGCTTTGTGACGAGACCAACGTGCTGCTGATCCTCGATGAGGTTCAGTCGGGTCTTGGCCGTGCTGGCGACTGGTTCGCGTTCCAGCATGAGGGCGTGGTGCCGGATGGCATCGTGCTCGGCAAGGCGCTGGGCGGCGGCGTGCTGCCCGTCTCAGCCTTCGTCGCGCGCCGAGAGGTGATGGATGTCTTCACGCCCGGCTCGCATGGCTCGACCTTTGGCGGCAATCCGCTGGCCGCTGCGGTCGGTCTCGAAGCCTTGCGCGTGATCGACGAGGAGAAGCTCGTCGAACGCAGCCGTTTGCTCGGTGAGCATATGTTCGATCGCCTGCGTGCGATCAGAAATCCCGCGGTGAAAGCGGTGCGAGGCCGTGGGCTTTGGGCCGGTGTGGAGATCGATCCGAACCGGGCCAGTGCGCGCGATGTCTGTCTGCGCATGATGGAGAAGGGCGTGCTGTCCAAGGACACGCACGGCACCGTGGTGCGGCTGGCGCCACCGCTGGTGATCCGCAAATACGATCTCGACATCGCGCTCGATATCTTTGCGGAAGCGCTGAGCGAAACGGTGCAATCCGGTCATCCGGTCGCCGCGTGAAAACATCGGTTGTCGAGGGGTGAGCCATGACGATGACGACGCAAGCCAACCCGCGCATCCTGATGTGCCGGCCTGAACATTTCGGCGTGATCTATTCCATCAATCCGTGGATGAACCCGGCGGAATGGGGGCGGCACGAACAGGCGCTCGCCGCTACCTCGCACGGTCAATGGATGGCTCTGCACAAGACGCTGCGTGATCTCGGTGCGCGGATCGAGCTTGTGTCGCCGGCGGCTGGCTTGCCTGATCTCGTCTTTACCGCCAATGCCGCGGTGGTGATGGACCGCAAGGCCTTGCTGGCGCGCTTTCGTCATCCGCAGCGGCGTGCGGAGGAGGGCCATCTTGCCGCGTCCTTCCAGGGGCTGCGCGCGCGTGGGATTGTCGATGAGATCGTCGACCTTCCGGATGACCTGACTCTCGAAGGGGCGGGCGATTGCGTGTTCGACCGGATGCGAAACCAGTTCTGGCTCGGCTATGGCCCGCGTTCGGACGCTGCCGCCGCCAAGGTTGTCGAAGATGTATTCGGCCTTGATGTCGTTGCGCTCGAACTCGTCGATCCGCGTTTCTATCACATGGATACGGCGCTCAGCGCCTTGCCGCGTGGCGAGATCATGTATGTCCCCGAAGCCTTCAACGCGAACGGCCGCGCGATCATTGCGTCGCATGCACCTGCTTCGCAACGGATCGCGATTGCGCAGGATGATGCGACGCAGCTTTGCGCTAATGCTGTCTGTATCGGCGATGATCTGGTGATGTCGTCCTGCAGCGACCGTCTGCGCGCCCAACTTACGGAGCGCGGCTATCGCGTCGTCACGACTCCGCTGACCGCATTCCTGCGCAGTGGTGGTTCAGCGTTTTGCTTGACGCTGCGGCTCGATCTGAAGTTGCCGCAGTCCGCCCGGCAGCGTCAGCTTGAAATGCTGGACGCTAGCGCAGGCCGGCGTTGATCTTGTCCAGCGTTGCAGAGCCCGGGCACAGTTCTTTTTCGCCCAGCGCGTTCAACGGCGTCTGCACGGTCTTCAGTGAAGCGTGCAGGTCTTGGGGTTCGTCGGCAATATAAAGAACGCCGGTCACGATCTGGCCTTGCGATGCATGCTTCTGCAGGAAGTTCATCGCGGCAAAACGGTCGTGGATGTCGTAGTCCGCGCCGAGTTTGCGCAGCGCCAGTGTCGATCCGTCATGCTGCTCGACGATCTGTACCTTGCCTGCCTCGTAATCGATGGCGATCGGTGCGCGTGTCGGAATGACATCGAGCCGGTTCACCGCTTCATTGTGCTCGCGTACATAGTCGAAGCTCTTGGTTGAGCCGGCGTGATTATTGAACGCCACGCACGGCGAGATCACGTCGAGGAAGGCCGCGCCCGGATGCTCGATCGCGGCCTTGATGATCGGCACGAGCTGCTTCTTGTCGCCGGAGAAGGAGCGGGCGACGAAGGTTGCGCCGAGCTGCAATGCCATCGCGGCGAGGTCGATGGAGTTGTCGGTGTTGATGACGCCGCGCTTGGATTTCGAGCCGCGGTCGGCGGTGGCGGAGAACTGACCCTTGGTGAGCCCATAGACGCCGTTATTCTCGACGATATAGGTCATGTTCACGCCGCGCCGCATCACATGCGCGAACTGTCCGAAGCCGATTGAGGCGCTGTCGCCATCGCCGGATACGCCGAGATAGATCAGGTCGCGGTTGGCGAGATTGGCGCCGGTGAGCACGGACGGCATACGGCCATGCACCGAATTGAAACCGTGCGAACTGCCGAGGAAGTAGGTCGGCGTCTTCGACGAACAGCCGATGCCGGAGATCTTCGCCACGCGATGCGGCTCGATCGACAGTTCGAAGCAGGCCTCGATAATCGCGGCGGTGATCGAGTCGTGTCCGCAGCCGGCGCAGAGCGTCGAGATCGAGCCTTCGTAGTCGCGGTGCGTGTAGCCGAGATCGTTTTTCGGCAGGGCTGGGTGATGGAATTTCGGCTTGGCAAGATAGGTCATGATGCCACCTGTTTCGGCTTGACCTTCAACTGGTCGAGATGGTCGCCGATCGCACCCGCAATGAACCGCGCCGTGATCGGCGTGCCGTCAAAATGCAGGATCGGGACGAGCCTGACCGGGTCAATGCCGCATTCATTCACAATCAGTGAGCGGAGCTGTCCGTCGCGGTTCTGTTCGACGACGTAGACGAAGTCGTGATCGGCAACGAAGCTGTTGACGCTGGAATGGAACGGGAAAGCGCGAATGCGCATGCGGTCGAGATGATGCCCCTTGGCCTCGATCAATTCGATCGCTTCGTCCATCGCCGGGGAGGTCGAGCCGAAATAGATCACGCCGTACTTCGTCGGTTTCTCGCTGTTGGCGATCAGCGGTCGCGGGACGATGTCCCTTGCGCTCTCGAACTTGCGCAGCAGCCGCTGCACGTTGTCGACATAAGGTCCACCTTCCTCGGTATAGCGCGCATAGCGGTCACGGGTTGAGCCGCGGGTGAAGAAGGAGCCGCGCGTCGGATGGGTGCCGGGATAGGTGCGGTAGGGAATGCCGTCGCCGTCGACATCGAGATAGCGGCCGAAATCGGTTCCGGCCTCGAGCTCGGCGTGAGTCATGACCTTGCCGCGGTCATACTGGCGCTTGTCGTCCCATTTGAGTGGAGCGCACAGGCGATGGTTCATGCCGATGTCGAGATCGAGCATAACGAAGATCGGCGTTTGCAGCCGGTCGGCAAGATCGAAGGACAGTGCGCCAAACTCGAAAGCCTCGTGCGGATCCTCAGGGAACAGCAGCACGTGCTTGGTGTCGCCGTGCGAAGCATAAGCGCAGATCAGGAGATCGGATTGCTGCGTGCGGGTCGGCATGCCGGTCGAAGGCCCGCCGCGCTGCACGTCGAAGATCACCGCAGGCACTTCGGCGAAATAGGCAAGGCCGCAGAATTCCTGCATCAGCGAAATGCCGGGACCGGAGGTCGCGGTGAAAGCGCGCGCGCCGTTCCACGCTGCGCCGATCACCATGCCGATGGAGGCGAGTTCATCCTCCGCCTGGATGATCGCGTATTTGGCTTCGCCGGTGTCCTTGTCGACGCGCAGCTTGCCGCAATAGCGGGTGAAGGCGTCAGCGACCGACGACGATGGCGTGATCGGATACCACGCGCAGACCGTGGCGCCCCCATAGACCGCGCCGAGCGCGGCGGCGGAGTTGCCCTCGATAAAGATGCGATCGCCGATCTTGTCGGAGGCACGGACGCGCAACCCGATCGGGCATGTCAGGTTCCCGAGCGCCCAGTCGCGGCCCAGATGCAACGCGTGAACGTTGGGGCCGATCAGCTTGTCCTTGCCCTTGTATTGCTCGCCGATCAGCGTCTCGATCACCTTGGGGTCCATGTCGAGCAGGGCCGACAGCACGCCGAGATAGATGATGTTCTTGAACAGTTGGCGCTGACGCGGTTCGCTATATTCCTTGTTGCAGATCTCGGTCAGCGGCACGCCGATGACGTTGATGTCCTCGCGGAACTTCGACTGCGGCAGCGGCTTGGTCGAGTCGTAGAGCAGGTAGCCGCCGGGTTCGATGCCGGCGACGTCTTTGTCGAAGGTCTGCGGGTTCATCGCCACCATAAAATCGACGTTGCCACCGCGTGCGCCGAGATGGCCGGCTTCGGTAACCCGGACCTCGTACCAGGTCGGCAATCCCTGGATGTTGGACGGGAAGATGTTGCGCGGGGAAACCGGGACGCCCATCCGCATCACCGCGCGGGCAAACATCTCGTTGGCGCTCGCCGAACCGGACCCGTTCACATTGGCGAAGCGGATAACGAAGTCGTTTACGCTGCTGATCGTGCCAACTGGCATTTCTTCTCACCTGCGTGGGCCATTTCGATGAGATACTTCTGCATGTCCCAGGCGCCGGTCGGACAACGCTCGGCGCACAGACCGCAATGCAGACACACATCCTCGTCCTTCACCATGACGCGGCCGGTCTTGAGATTGTCGGCGACGTAAAGGTCCTGGGTGAGGTTATTCGCCGGCGCACTCAGCCGCTGGCGCAACTCCGCTTCCTCGCCATTCTGCGTGAAGGTGATGCAGTCCATCGGGCAGATATCGACGCAGGCGTCGCATTCGATGCAGAGCTGGCCGGTGAACACCGTCTGCACATCGCAATTCAGGCAGCGATGCGCTTCGCCGAGCGCCAGCTTGATGTCGAAGCCGAGTTCGACCTCGGCCTTGATGTCGCGCAGTGCGACGGTCTTTTCCCGCAGCGGAACGGCAAAACGCTTATCCAGCGTAATGTCATTGTCATACGACCATTCGTGGATGCCCATCTTCTGGCTTTCGATCTCCACGTGCGGCAGCGGCCGCTCGGTGATGTCCTCGCCGGACAGCATCTTGTGGATCGACAGCGCGGCATCGTGGCCGTGCGCCACCGCCCAGATGATGTTTTTCGGCCCGAACGCGGCATCGCCACCGAAGAATACTTTCGGGTTGGTCGATACGAACGTCTTCTCGTCGACCACCGGCATGTTCCACTTGTCGAATTCAATGCCGATGTCCCGTTCGATCCAGGGGTAAGCATTCTCCTGACCGACAGCGACAAGAACGTCGTCGCAAGGGAAGTGCTCATCGGGCTCGCCAGAAGGAACGAGCTTGCGGCGGCCCTTGTCGTCGTACTCGGCCTTCACCTTCTCGAAGGTGATGCCGGTGAGTTTGCCATTCTCGTGCGTGAAGGCTTTCGGCACGAGATAGTTGAAGATCGGAATGTCCTCGTGCATGGCGTCTTCCTTCTCCCAGGGAGACGCCTTCATCTCTTCGAAGCCGGATCGCACGACGACCTTCACATCCTCGCCGCCGAGACGTCGGGCGGACCGGCAGCAATCCATCGCGGTATTGCCGCCGCCGAGCACGATCACGCGCTTGCCGATCTTGTCGACGTGACCGAATGCGATCGAGGACAGCCAGTCGATGCCGATATGAACATTCTTGGCCGCGTCCTTGCGGCCGGGGATATCGAGATCGCGGCCGCGCGGCGCGCCGGAGCCGACAAACACGGCATCGTAATTATCCGCGAGCAGCGCCTTCAGGCTGTCGACGCGCTGGCCGCCGCGAAACTCCACGCCGAGATCGAGGATGTAGCCGGTCTCTTCATCGATCACCGAATCCGGCAGCCGGAACTTCGGGATCTGCGTGCGCATCATGCCGCCGGCATTCGGATCGCCGTCGAACACCACGCACTCATAACCGAGCGGCGCCAGATCGCGCGCGACGGTGAGCGAGGCGGGGCCGCCGCCAACCAGAGCGATGCGCTTGCCATTCTTGACACGCGCCTTCTTTGGCATCCGCCCGCTGACATCGTCTTTATAGTCAGCCGCGACGCGCTTGAGCCGGCAGATCGCAACAGGATCCTTTTCAACGCGGCCGCGGCGGCAGGCCGGTTCGCACGGTCGGTCGCAGGTGCGCCCGAGGATTCCCGGAAACACGTTTGACTTCCAGTTGACCATGTAGGCGTCGGAATACCGACCTTGTGCGATCAGCCGGATATATTCGGGAACGGGCGTATGCGCGGGGCATGCCCATTGGCAATCCACGACCTTGTGGAAGTAATTGGGGTCATCGATGTTGGTAAGTTTCATCGACTCCTCTCGCGCGCGTCCCGGAGCCGTTCGGCTCCCTGCTTTGCGTCGGGACCGGCGAGCCTTGAAAGGCAAGCTGGCATTTCCAATCCCCATAAGGCGCTATTGTTTGCGCCCGTCAGGCCGGCTTGTTATGCGCCGACTCCAAGGCAGATTTTAGTCACTCCAATGAACAATTACCACCCACCCGTCCCTGAAGCACTTGACGTTACTCAATTGTGCGATGCACAAGTTTTTCACATGGAGGAAGACGAAGGTTGAAACTGATCATTTTCGATTGCGACGGCACGCTGGTCGACAGCCAGCACATGATTTGCGCCGCCATGCAGCGCGCGTATGACGCGCATGCAATCATGTGTCCGCCGCGGGACAAGGTCTTGTCGATTGTCGGGCTTTCGCTGCGGGAAGCGTTCGAGGTGCTGGGGCGCGGCCATGAGACATTCCCGTTTGACGGGATGATCGAACAATACAAGCAGGCGTTCTTCGACCTGCGACATTCGGTCGAGCACCATGAGCCGCTTTATGCCGGAGCGCGCGATACTGTCCTTGCTCTGAGCGGTCGCACCGATTGCATGCTCGGTATTGCCACTGGCAAGTCGCAGCGCGGCGTGCGCGCGATCCTGACGCATCACGATTTGCTGTCGCATTTTGCGACCATCAAGACGGCCGATGATGCGCCGTCGAAGCCGCATCCCGGCATGATCCTGGACGCGATGCGCGAGACGGGCGCTGAGCCGCACGACACCGTGATGATCGGCGACACGACTTATGACATCGAAATGGCTCGCGCCGCGGGCGTGACGTCGATCGGCGTCACCTGGGGCTATCATGCGCCGTCAGCGTTGCGTGCGGCCGGTGCAACGCATCTCGTCGACAGCTTTGACAATGCCCGTTCGCTTCTTCAGCGGTTGTGCGGGGGCAACGAAGCTAAGCATAGCGATTTGCGCCCGGCGCTTTAGCCCGATGTGACAATGATGTGTGCGCGGGCTGGCAGGTTTCATTCGGCATATTGAAACCGTCTTGATAAGACGGTCAGTGGAATCAAAGATAATTTCAGCATGGCATGACGACGGACGCGCCGCGGGGCAAACCCACACCAACCGGCTTTCTCCCAGCAATACGTGAAGTTGGTGCCGGTATTGTCGCCGCATGTCTTGCGCTGCCGTTATGCGTTTCGGCCGGCGTTCTGGTTTATGCGCCGCTCGGGAGCGAGTTCGCCTCGCGCGGGGCGCAGGCCGGCTTGATGTGCGCCGTCATCGGCGGAATTGTCGCGGCGCTGGTGCGACGTTCCTCCTTCATCATGTCATTTCCGACAACGCCCATTGCCCTCGTGCAAGCGAGCATTGGTGCGTCGGTGCTGGCCAGCATCGATGGCGACGTCGCTGCGGCCATCGCGGCGATGCCGGTCCTCGTGGTGATGGTCGGCCTGTGGCAGATCCTGTTCGGCGCAACCGGCCTGTCGCGCATCATCAAGTTCACGCCGTATCCGGTCGTGGCCGGCTTCGTCTCCGGCGTCGGACTGTTGATCGCAATCCATCAGGTGCCACCGTTCTTTGGCGCCGCATCGTTCTCTGCACTGGCGTCCGATATCGTGACCTGGCAATTGTCGCGGCCGCTGGTGCCGCTGTTCGGTGCTGCCCTTGTTCTGGCGATGCTGGCGATCGGGCGATGGGCGCCCAGCGCGCCGAACCTGCTGATCGGTCTCGTCGGCGGCTACCTGATCTACCACGGCCTCACGACCGTAGATCCTGGCATCGATCTTGGACCGATCATCGGAACGGCGGCGGTGACAGGCCTTACGAACTGGCCGTTCTTCGATCCCGGTCTGCTGACGCAGGTGCTCTTCGATATGGGAGCCGTGTCGCTCCTGATCTTCGGCTCGCTCACACTCGCGTTGCTCGGCACGTTCGATACCTTCTTTGCGATGCGCTCGGCACAGCATCTCGCGGACATACCGGTTGCGCCGCGCCGTGACATTATCGGGCAGGGTGTCGGTAATCTGGCGGCCGCGCTGAGTGGCGGCCTTGCGATATCCACGTCGCTGTCGGTCTCGACCGCCAATTTCAAGGCTGGCGGCCGCACGCGGCTGTCGACCCTCTGCGCGGCGATCGTGCTCGGCGCCGGCGTGCTGCTGCTGAGCGATGTGATCTTCTCGCTGCCGGTGGTGCTGCTGGCGGCAATCCTGCTCGTGGCGTCGTTCCGCGTCTTCGATCAATGGACCGTGGTGATGTTGCGCGACGCTTTCAGCGCCGAAGCCCGCGAGGACCGTCACCGCGCGCGCTTCAATCTCGCGATCGTCCTTGCGGTATTGCTGGCGACTGTGTTCGGCCAGCCGGTGATCGGTGCGAGTGTCGGCGTGGCCCTGTCATGCGTGATCTTCATCACGCAGATGAGCCGGCCGATCATCGGCAAGCACTTCGACGGCTCCGGTGCGCGATCCAAACGCGTGCGCTCACGCCGGGAACTGGAAGCGTTGCAGGGTGCCGCCGCGGAGATCGCGCTTCTGGAATTGCAGGGCGTGCTGTTTTTCGGCAATGCCGACAATCTCTCGATTGAACTGCGCCGCGTCGCCGACACGGCGACCATCATCATTCTCGACATGCGGCGGGTTGCCGACATTGATGCGTCCGGCGTCACCGCACTTCAGCATCTTGCGGCCAAGCTGCGTTCCGAGGGCAAGGTGCTGGTGGCCTGCCGCGCCGGTGCAAAATATGCGCGCGTCACCGAGGCGGCGCTCGGCGCCGAGCCGGGCCTGTTCCCGGCGCGCGATCAGGCGCTGGAATGGGCCGAGGAGCGGGTGCTGTCGCGCCTGACCGGGGACCGGGCCGCAAACGAGGTCGCGTTGCAGGACTGCGATCTTGCCCAGCGCCTGACCCCGGCGCAGATCGGGGTATTGCAGGCCCATGTTCGGGCCGAGGCCTATCCGCAGGCAGCCATGCTGTGCCGCGTCGGCGATGCCTCGGATCAGCTCTGGATTGTCAGTCGCGGCAGTGTCGGGATTCGCGTTCCGGCTGGCAATGCCGACATCAGGCTGGCGAGCCTTGGTCCTGGCTGTTCGGTCGGCGAAATGGGGCTTCTCGACAAGCGGTCGCGGTCAGCCGATGTCTTTGCGGAAACCGCTGTCGATGCCTATGTCATGACGGCACGCGATTTCGACGTGATTCTGAACGATCATCCGGCGATCGGTCAGGTGATCCTTGCGAATATCGCGCGCCAGTTGGCGCAGAGACTGCGGGTCACCTCCGAAGATCTCCGCCTTGCGGATCAATGACGGCGAGCGGCATGCGCGACATTTTCGAAGATATCTTCAAGAACGATCCGCTCGACCCGATGGAAGCGGCGCGGCGCAATGTGCGGCCTTCCTTGCGCAAGCGTTTCTATGAGTCCGCCGGTGTGGCGCAGAATGGCGATCTGTTCGAAGTGACGCTGGACGGCAAGCCGGTTCGTACGCCGTCCCGCCGCCCGCTTGCGACACCGTCGCATGATTTGTCGCAAGCCATCGCCAATGAGTGGCAGGCACAGACCGATGTGATCGACCCGGCCAACATGCCGCTGACGCGTCTTGCGAACTCGATTATCGACGGCGTCGCCGATGCGCCCGAACTGGTGCGCGACGAGATCGTCAAATATCTCGGTTCGGATCTGTTATTCTACCGCGCTGACGGACCTGAGCGGTTGATCGAGCGTCAGGCCGCCGCCTGGGATCCCGTTGTGGGCTGGGCCGCTCAAGATCTCGGTGCCCGCTTCATCATGGTTGAGGGCGTGGTCTTTGCCGCGCAGCCGAACGAAGCGGTGAAGGCCGCCAGCAATGCTATTCCGACCGATGCGTGGCGGCTCGGTGCGGCACATTCGGTGATGACGCTGACCGGTTCCGCCTTGCTCGCACTCGCCGTGGCGCACGACGCCGTTTCCGAGGACGAAGCCTGGAAAGCCGCGCATGTGGACGAAGACTGGCAGATGGAGCAATGGGGCCGCGATGCGCTGGCAATGCAGCGCAGGGATTACCGCTTTGCCGAGATGAAAGCGGCAGCGGCAGTTTTGAAAGCCATTCGTTAGGGCGAACGTACAGGCTTGCTGGGATTTTGGGAGCCCGCGGTCACGATTGCGCCATAACATCAGGCTTCCTGCAGACCCATGAACATGATCGATCGTCGAAGCTTCGTCGTCGCCCTGGCTGGTGCTGTTGCTTGCCCCTCCATCGTCAATGCGTCGCCGAATTTTGAACTGAAAGCCGACATGGCGGCGCGTTTTAGCGAGGCGGGCACGGAAGGTGTTTTTGCGGTCTTGCGTCTGCGCGACAACAAGCTGATCGCGACTGACGAAGGCCGCATGCGACAGCCGTTCATTCCGGCATCGACCTTCAAGGTCCCGCATGCGCTGATCGCCTTGGAAACCGGCGTCGTTGCCGATGCCGACAAGGAGATCATTCATTGGGACGGGCAGGTGCGATCGATCGATGCCTGGAACAAGGACCATACCTTGCGTAGCGCCATGGCGGTGTCGGCTGTGCCCGTGTATCAGCAGATCGCCCGCCGGATCGGATCCGAGCGCATGCAGAAATATCTTGATGCGTTTCAATACGGCAATCGCGAGATCGGCTCGGTCATCGACCGCTTCTGGCTTGACGGGCCGCTGCGCATTTCCGCCCTGGAGCAGATCGATTTCTTCGACAAGCTGCGTCGCGGCGATCTGCCGGTCTCGGCGCGCAACATCGGCATTGTCCGCGACATCATCCCGTCGGAGACGATTTCTGGTGGCTTCATTCGCGCAAAGACCGGCGCCATCGGCATCGATGGCACACCCGGCGAAAAGACCACCCTGGGCTGGCTTGCCGGCTATGTGGATCGTGGCGAGGATTCGTCGATCTTTGCGATGAATATCGATATTCGCAGTCCGACCGATCTGGCGCGCCGGATGTCGATCACGAAATCGATCCTGGGAGAACTTGGAGCGATCTAGTTTTGCTTGGCCCTTGTGCCGCTCGTCCCCCCGCGGAGGCGGGGACCCAGCGACACAAGATACAGCGAGCCCTATTACTCTGGATTCCCGCTTTCGCGGGAATGAGCGGCGGTGACTACTGCCCCGTTGCCGTCGCCGGGCGACCGCTTTCGTACAGGAACCACACGCGCTTCTCGGCCTCGTCGATGAAGTTCTCGAGCAAGCTCGCTGTTGCGATATCGCCATGCTCGTCGCAGAGGTCGTGGACCTGGCGCATCGCCGCGATACAGCGCTGGTTATCCTCGCGCAATTCGGCCAGCATGTCCTGCGCGTCCACATACGGTGCATCATTGTCCGTGAGCCGTTGCTGGCGTGCGATATCGCCGATCGAGCGCAAGGTGGTGCCGCCGATCTTGCGCACCCGTTCGGCGATGACGTCGGTCATGGCGAAGATCTCGTCGCTTTGTTCGTCGAACATCAGGTGGTAGTCCCGGAAATTCGGGCCACTGACATGCCAATGGAAATTCTTGGTCTTCAGATAGAGCGCAAATGTATCGGCCAGAAGTGCGTTCAGGGCTCCGCTCAGGTCCGTTGTGGCATTGGCGCCAAGATCGGTCGGGGTGGCGAGGCGGGCTTTGGTTTTCTCTGCGCTCATGATGATGCTTTCCGGTAAATGGATGGACGGTCGAATAGACTAGACAGGCGTTATGACGCCTATTTGTTCCCAAATGACCGAATGTAGACAGTAAACAGCGCGTTAACGCCCGTTTCACCCTTCATTCCTAGCATGTGGGAATGACCGCGATCAGTCCGGCCTTGATTCTGAAATCCGCCTTTGGCCATGCTGCGAGCGATTTACTGGCTTCGGCGGCCGGAAAATCCGTGACATCCGGCGCTGCAACGAGCGCGCCTGTGGTTTCTGCGGACGCGATGCATCCGGGTATCGCCGCCGTCAGGGAGGCTGCTGCCCGGCTGGTATCGCAGCAGAGCGGCCTCGCACCGTTATACGCAAATCTTGAAACGGCGGTCACACGCTCGGACGTGCCCCAGGCCGTACGTGATGCTGCGCAGGCGGTGCTGTCATTGCGAGTGGGGACATTGAATGCGAGCGCCGTGAAAAATGCGGTGCTCAACTCCGGTCTGTTCGCGGAGACAATGCTCGCAAATGGAAGCACACCGGCAGGTGACATGAAGCTGGCCTTGCTATCGCTACGTCAGGCGCTGCAAGGCTGGCTCGGTCCATCGGTGTCTGGGCGTTCGGCGGCCGCGCCGCTGCCGCCGCCGCATCGCGGTGCAGCGCCTGTGGCGCAGCAGCCAGTCATGCCGTCGATCGCGATGCTCGACGCGCGGACGGCCGGCATGCATCTGCTTGCCGAAACCGATGGCGCATTGGCGCGACACACCTTGCTGCAGATTGCGTCGGCGCCGGACGCCGCGGGTCTGCAACAGCAATCGGATACACCGGTCAAATTGACCTTGGATATTCCGCTGGCGACGCCGCTCGGCACCGCCATCGTCCAGTTTCAAATCGAGCAGGACGACGCGCGGCAACAGGACAGCGACGCCAGGGACGAACGGACATGGCGCATCAACTTGGCGATCGATGTCGAGCCGCTCGGTCCGGTGCGCGCGACTGTGGCGCAAACCGGCGGTCTGACTCATGTTGCCTTTCTGGCCGAGCGCAGGGAGAGCGCGCAGGCTCTGCGCGACGACTTGCCGATGCTCGAGGCTTCGTTGGCCGATGCAGCGCTTGAGGTCGGCGAGGTCCAATGCCGAACCGGCAAGCCGCAAAGCTCACCTGCACCCGCAGGCCTGTTCGTGGATCGCGCCTCATGAGCAGACAGAAGGTAGCGGTTGCGTTGAAGTATGACGAGCCGACGGCGCCACGTGTCACCGCGATCGGGCGCGGTGAACTCGCCGAGCGCATCATCGAAACGGCACAGGTGAATGGCGTCCCGCTGTCGGACAACCCGGCCTTGGCCGAAGCCTTGTCGAAGATTCCGATCGATCAGGAAATCCCGGAAAGCCTCTATCGCGCCGTCGCGGAGGTGTTGAGTTACATCTTGCGCACATCCGGCCGCTTGCGCTGATCATCTTATTGAACCCGACCCGGCTTCCGCGCGACAAAGGCGCTACTCGGCTCCTTTGCGCGAAAGATCATTGCCATGAAAATCACGCTCGATCTGTCGAAGCTGCTCGAACAAGGCACGATCACGCCGGCCGAGGCTGAGCGCCTGAAGGCGTTGGCCGCGACCGAGACCGGCAATCTCGGCCTCAACATCATCGCCGGTTTCGGTGTGGTGGCCACGAGCGCCGGCGCGGTCGCGCTGTTGCTGACGGCGTTCGAATTCACCGCCTTGTCGGCCGCGATCATCGGCGGTTGTGTTTTCGCGCTCGGTCTTTTGCTGCTGCTCGCGCGCGGCGAGATGGCAAGCCTGATGTCACAGACGCTGATCCTTATCGGTGCGCTGACCGGCGGTGCGGGGTTGCTTATTCTCGAAAATGGTTCGCTGCGCGCCGCACTGTTCGTGACCGCAGTGGCGGCGGTGACGGCGGTGTTGTCGCGCTCCAGCCTGATGGCATGTCTGGCCGTGGTCTCGCTCGCCGGCTGTCTGGGCGCACGCACCGGCTACATTCATGCGATGTATTCGCTGTCGATCCAGGAGCCCCTGGTGACGGTGGTTCTGTTCTCAGCTCTGGCGTACGGGCTTTATCTCGTGTCGCAGCGCGTGAAGGCCGATTACGAGCGTATCAGCCTTGCCGCCGCCCGCATGTCGCTTGTGCTGGTCAATTTCGGCTTCTGGATCGGCTCGCTCTGGGGCGACCGGCTGCGGCTCTATCGTTACATCGCTTTCGGCGATGTGAAGGGTGGCCCGGACTTCACCGCCAAGGGCGCCGTGATACCATCCTATGTCTTCTCGATCGGCTGGGCGGTCGCGCTGATCGCTGCGGGGATCTGGGGCGTGCAAACGGGGCGGCGGTGGGTTGTGAATCTCGCTGCGGTATTCGGCGGCATCCACTTCTATACGCAATGGTTCGAGCATCTCGGCGCCAACGCTTTCAGCGTGCTCGCCGGTGGCATTCTGTTGATCGTGATTGCTTTCGCCCTGCGGGCGCTGAACCGCACCCCGAAAACCGCGTCTTGAAGCGGTCTCAAAAGAATGTCGCCGGGGCTTGAAGGGGGCGTCGGCGAGCCCCGGCGACAACGACCTGGGCTACAATCAGGCCGTCTTCACAACTGCCGGCTGAGGCTCGCGTGCCGGCAGCAGCAGAAACAGGCTCTTCAGCCGGTCCATCATTCCGGCGAGATCGAAGAGGGAATTCTCGGCGTGTTGGCGAATGGCATCGGTCGCGGTGTAGAGCGCTTCACCAGCATCATTCATCACCACATCGACGTGCGTATGGGTTAGCTCGCCATAGGCCATGATGGCCGCGGCACAGGCGCGGATGCTCGCGCAGTCGTCCAGATCCAGATAGTGCAGGATCGCGCCGTCGCGCTCGATGTCCCCCATGTCGTTCAACTGCTGAGCCGCAGCATGCACAACATAACCGTCGGTCAGAAGCCGGCGGACCGACGCTTTGCCGATTTCGGACGACGCGTTGGTGACAACGGCCGCCTTGGACAGAGTTGTGGCGAAGCTACTGGTCATGCTGGCTCCTGGTCGGCCCCCGCCATCCGGGATCGGTGTTACGAATTGACAAATTATCGAAATTTGTTACATTGTCAACAATGACTGAGAGCCTTTCACAGGATCGTGAAGACGGACGCCGCGATGCGATTATCGCTGCGGCGCGCAGCTGTTTTTTGCAGTACGGCTTCGCCAAGACGTCGCTGGATGACATTGCGCAGCGTGCCGGTATCTCGCGACCGCTGATCTACCGCAAGTTCAAGAACAAAGAGGACATTCTCGCCACTCTCTACGATGTCGAGTTTAACGCTCTGTATCCGCAGGTTGAGGCGGTACTGGCCGAGCGTGCCGGCAAGCGCGAGAC
The DNA here is from genome assembly GCA_023423415.1 of Pseudomonadota bacterium. Classification (GTDB taxonomy): domain Bacteria; phylum Pseudomonadota; class Alphaproteobacteria; order Rhizobiales; family Xanthobacteraceae; genus Pseudorhodoplanes. The sequence goes on from JAFAFP010000100.1 coordinate 28,020, forward strand.
ATTGCTGCGGGTCTGGGAGGTGCTGCTGCTCGATCCGTGGGTGGAGCTGATCGAAATTCCGATGGTGTCGGAGCTGTTCGACGCTTGTACGCGCGTGTTGCCCGAGCTGGAGAAGAAGCACGAGCTGCGCCGGATCGAATACGCGCAAACCGTGCTCGGTTCGAAAGAGCTCGCGGAAGTCTTTGTCCTGGCCGCCAGCGGGCTCACCAAGGATTTGCCCAGCGTGGCCGTGCTTCGTTGCCGGTTGACGATCCTGATCGACCGTTTCGTCTGATCGACGGCGATACCCCGCCACCTCGCAGCCCGGTGACGCCGAATCCTGCCTCGTGCTATGGCCGTAGGGCCGAATATCGAGTGAGGGGCAGGCGTGAAAGATATCATCGAAAAGCTGGATCTCCGTCGCAAGGACGCAAGGCTCGGCGGCGGGGTGCCTCGGATCGAGGCGCAGCACAAGCGCGGCAAGCTCACCGCGCGCGAGCGCATCGAACTGCTGCTCGACAAGGGCTCGTTCGAGGAATTCGACATGTTCGTCGAACACCGCTCGAACGATTTCGGCATGGAGAAGTCGAAGATCCCCGGCGACGGCGTGGTCACCGGCTGGGGCACGGTCAACGGCCGCACTGTCTTCCTGTTCTCCAAGGACTTCACCGTGTTCGGCGGCTCGCTGTCCGAGACCCACGCGCAGAAGATCATCAAGGTGCAGGACATGGCGCTGAAGGCGCGGGCGCCGATCATCGGCCTGTTCGATGCCGGCGGCGCGCGCATTCAGGAAGGCGTGGCGGCACTCGGCGGCTATGGCGAGGTGTTCAAGCGCAACGTGATCGCGAGCGGCGTCATTCCGCAGATCAGCGTCATCATGGGGCCGTGCGCGGGCGGCGACGTCTATTCGCCGGCGATGACCGACTTCATCTTCATGGTGAAGGACACGAGCTACATGTTCGTCACCGGCCCCGATGTGGTGAAGACTGTTACCAACGAAGTCGTCACCGCGGAAGAACTCGGCGGCGCGTCGGTGCACACGACGAAATCCTCGGTCGCGGATGGCGCGTTCGAGAACGATGTCGAATGCCTGCTGCAGATGCGCCGGCTGATCGACTTCCTGCCCGCGAGCTTCGATGCCGGCGTGCCGGAATGGCCGACGCTCGACGATCCCGACCGCATCGACAACTCACTCGATACGCTCATTCCCGACAATCCGAACAAGCCCTACGACATGAAGGAGTTGATCCTGAAGGTCGTGGACGAGGGCGACTTCTTCGAAGTCTCGCCGAGCTTCGCGAAAAACATTGTCACCGGCTTCGGCCGCGTCGCCGGCCGCAGCGTCGGCTTCGTCGCCAACCAGCCGATGGTGCTGGCCGGCGTGCTTGACTCAGATGCGTCGCGCAAGGCCGCGCGCTTCGTGCGCTTCTGCGATGCCTTCAACATTCCGATCGTCACCTTCGTCGATGTGCCGGGCTTCCTGCCAGGGACTGCGCAGGAATATGGCGGGCTGATCAAGCATGGCGCCAAGCTTCTGTTCGCCTATTCGCAGGCGACCGTGCCGCTGGTCACCGTCATCACCCGCAAGGCATTCGGCGGCGCCTATGACGTGATGGCGTCAAAGCATGTCGGCGGCGATCTCAACTATGCCTGGCCGACGGCGCAGATCGCGGTGATGGGCGCCAAGGGCGCGGTGGAGATCATCTTCCGCTCAGACATCGGCGATGCCGACAAGATCTCAGCGCGCACCAAGGAGTACGAGGAGCGTTTCCTGTCACCCTTCGTCGCCGCAGAGCGCGGCTATATCGACGACGTGATCATGCCGCACTCGACCCGCAAGCGCATTGCCCGCGCGCTGGCAATGCTGCGGACCAAGAAGGTCGAGATGCCGGCAAAGAAGCACGACAATTTGCCGTTGTGAGGACGCCGTAACGACCATGAGCAATCCCTCGTTTTCAAACGACGGTCAGAAAATCCAACTTGCAGTAGCAGTATTGGGTGTCGTCCTGACTGGGATTAATGCTTGGCCCGCCATAAGTAGCCTTCAGCTTTTGAATATTGCTTCAATCATTTTCTATATTTTAGTTCTGATAGCAGCATTTGGTGTAGCTCGGCTTGCTGTGTCGCGCTCGGCAACGGACCAAAAAAGTAAGAAGGTAGGTTTGGAAGACAAAACAGAAACTTTGGAGGTGTCCGCGATGGCGCCCCTAAAGCCTTCTTCCGATCTACTTCCTGAATTCGCTCAAGCCTACGATTTGGAAGTTTGCAGTCTCAAAGTAGTTTTAGCGAAAGGTCACGATTGGAATAGTGGCGGTGACTCTCTTCGCAGATTGCGTGTTATCTATCATGATTTAGTGAAAGAAGGTGAAAGCTATAGGGCAGATGTTGAATTCTTTTCGATGGCTGACTTCGTAGGAGGCTCACTCACAAAATCTCAAAATGAAAAAGGTAGCGATCGGTTTCTTATTCCTGTTGCTCGAAGTGAGCATTCATCTGAGCGATACTGCGTCTACAGTTTCTTGTTCACCGACGAGAGTGTTAGGTTCGATTTCGTGCGGTTGGCGCACGTCAATATACATTCAGGAGAAATTCAGCTCTTCATATGCCGTGGGCGAGGTCAAAGGCGTCGAGTATAGCAGTAGCAACGTAGCCCGGATGTAGCGAAGCGAAATCCGGGGCTATATTTAAATCCCGCATTCCGCTTTGCTCCATGCGGGCTACAATGGCGGGCAGAGTGGGGGAGCGTTCATGCCAACGGTGCTGCGGTGGGGACCTTATCGCGCCCGCGCATGCTGGCTTCATGACATGACCGTCGCCGTCATGCCGGGTTTCCGCTCCATGAAATCGGCGATATTGTCCGCCATCTTAAGACTCACCGTGACGCGCTGTTGAGCGCCTGGCAGGAACATTTCGGCAGCTGAGCATTTCGGATCATGAGCACGCTGGAAATTGATGTCGGCGATCTGCGCGCCCGGTCGGTGGAGTTCACGGCCACCGAGTTGGTGGTCACCCTCATCGATGGCCGTCGCATTGCCACGCCGCTCGATTGGTACCCCAAACTGAAGTCTGCGTCGGCCTCTCAACGTGCGGACTTTGACATCATGCCGATGGGCATCCATTGGCCACAGCTTGACGAAGATCTCAGCATTGCCGGCATGCTGAAAGGGCGTCAGGCGCACTAGGAAGCATAGTCTTTGCCCGCGCCCCGGAATGACAGGATTTTGACCATATTCCTATAAGCAAGCAATCCTATCTTCACTCGCCCCAAGCGAGGGACGTTCTGCAGGACGTTGCTGGATGGGGGCTGAGTGCGGCGCCTGCGGGGCTCGTCACCTGCGCTCTGGGGTTGTCCGGTGCTCCGCACGGAACCGATGTCGCAATCATGCCGCATTCTGCGCGCAATCGCTTCGCCCGCGCACGAGTCATGCTGCGCGCCAGACAGGTCGGGATGCCGTCAGAAGCACGATGATTTTGAAGCACAATAATTCACCGCTCTAGCGGCCGGCCAATTTACAAACATTGATTGAGGAAATGCCGATGATCCAACACCGGTTACTTTTGCTTGCCTGCACGACACTCGCCGTAGCCATCACAAGCGGTACTGCCGCGCAGGCGGCCAGCGGCGACTGCCCGCCGTTCGGCCGGATGCCGAACTATGTCGCCAAGGAGCAGCCGCAACTGCGCAATCACGATGCGGTGGAATTCCGTATCGCCAAGCCCAATGGCGATGAGGAGACCGTGACGGTTGCCGGCCGCGTCTGCCGTCAGGATTACTCGATCAAGGATGGTGCGCAGGCGGCCAGCGATCTGGAGATCCAGGAAAACTATCTGAGCCAGGTCAAGAAACTCGGCGTGCAGAAGCTGTCGAGCGACGACCGCAATCTTTATGCGCGCTTCACCCAGGGCGGCAAGGAGACCTGGTTTCACCTCTACAGCCAGGAGAGCGACATCACGGTCACGGTGGTCGAGAAGCAGCCGTTCAAGTCGACGCTGCTTCCGCCCTCAGGCGCCGATCATCGCCTGTTCGGCCACATGCCGAACTACAACGGCCAGGCGCAGAAGCGCAATTTCGACAAGTTCACGTTCAGCGTCCAGGACGGCGACGACGTCAAGGAGATCGAGGTGCGCGGCGCGCGCCACAGCGTCGCCTACAACATCAAGGAGGGCACGACTGCGGCCAGTGTTTTCGATGCGCACGAAAACTATCGGCACGCGGTCGAGACGCTCGGCGGCCAGGTTCTCCATCGGCAGGATCGCATTATGAACGCGCGGCTGGAGAATAACGGCCAGACCATCTGGCTCTATGTCTACAGCCAGGAATCCGACATCCAGCTCGAAATCATCGAGGAGAAGGCGTTTGAGGCGAGCATCAAGGCGCCCGAAGCCAGCGCCATGAAGACCGCGCTCGACAAGGACGGGCGGATTTCGCTCTACGTCAATTTCGATTTCAACAAGGCGACGCTCAAGCAGGATGCCGCGCCGGTGGTGGCGCAGGTGGTGAAGCTGCTCAAGGATAATCCGGGCCTGAAGCTCGAGATCGGCGGCCACACCGACAATATCGGCGGCCGCGATTACAACCAGAAGCTCTCGGCGCAGCGCGCCGCTGCTATCGTTGCGGCGCTGGTCGCGCAGGGCATCGCCGCCGACCGCCTGCGCTCCGCCGGATACGGCTCCGAAAAGCCGATCGCCGACAACAACAAGGAAGAAGGGCGCGCGAAGAACCGCCGGGTGGAGCTGGTGAAGGGGTAGGCGTTTCCCTGACGCGAGGGTGCCTGGATGCTGAACGGCGCAGGATGAGTTTTGCTCCTCTCATCCCGCGATGCTGTGAGAGAGGCGTGTGTGCTCGCGCGAAGCTATGACATCAAGGCGAAGGTTTGGCTGTATGACGGAAAGGCGGCTTGGCATTTCGTCACGCTGCCTCAGGATCATTCAGACCAAATTCGCTTTCAGACGGCTCAATCCAAAAGCGCCTGGGGCTCGGTCCGCGTGTCCGCGAAGATCGGACGCACCGTCTGGAAAACGTCGCTCTTTCCCGATAGCAAAGCGGGGACCTATCTTCTTCCCGTCAAGGCGGAGGTAAGGAAGAAAGAAAAAATCAAAGCCGGCGATACCGTCACCATAAAGCTTGAAATCGATATGTAGTTTGTGCACGACGCACCAAAAATAGAGTGGAGACCGACCCATGCGCCTGTTCACCCGCGCCGCCCTTATGACCGCAGCGCTCGCACTCACAACGATCGGACCCATCGCCATGAACGATGAAGCCTTCGCGCAATCAAAACCCGTGACCACACCCTCAGGCCTGCAGATGACCGACACCAAGGTCGGCACCGGTGCGTCGCCGAAGCAGGGCCAGACCGCCGTGGTGCATTATACCGGCTACCTCAACGACAATGGCGCCAAGGGCAAGAAATTCGATAGTTCGGTCGATCGCGGCCAGCCGTTCGAGTTTCCGATCGGCGCCGGCCGCGTGATCAAGGGCTGGGACGAGGGCGTCGCTACGATGAAGATCGGCGGCAAGCGCACGCTGGTGATCCCGCCGCAACTCGGCTACGGCGAACGCGGCGCCGGCGGCGTCATCCCGCCGAACGCAACGCTGATCTTCGACGTTGAATTGCTCGGTGTGAAGTAGGGCGGATGACAGCGTTGTCGAGCGAAGCGGGGCACCGGTTCGCGTGACGAAAACGCGTCAAAGCAAAGAATGAGAGTCTCGGCTTTGAGTCTGTCAAAGCCGGAAAGGTTTTAGGCGAGGAGCATCGTAACCCACCATAGCCGGTGGGTTACGCGCCTTTGGCGCGGACCCATTCTGTAAAGCTCACCGCTGCAAATCTTACCGCTGTAAACTCTGCAGCGTCTCCGCATTCGGGCAGTAATCTTTGAAACTCCGAACCGCGCGGCCGTGACCGATTTCGTCGGCGCAATGGACTTTTGCGGTGCAGCCGCCGCAAGTCCGCTCGAGGTCGCGCATCGTCTTCGCCGGGACATTGCGTTCATCGACGCCGGTCTGTGCCAGCATATGGCTGAGAAGTTCGGTCGAGCCGGGTTCGCGGCCGACCAGCCAGCGCAGATCCTCGGGCCGGCCGCGCACATGCGCACGCAGACGCTCGATCTCCTCGCCGCGGGCTTTCTCGAGGAATGCGAGGTCGCGCTCATCGACGCTGGGCTTCAGCCAGTCGATGAGCCTGCCAATCATGGGCCACTGTGCGCGAACGGATGTCATGGGAATCCCTCCCGATTGTGTCGGAAGGCAGCCTGACACGGCCTGAGAGAACGGCGTTGATCCGGATCAACCGCGCGAGCGCGACGGCCAAAAAAGTGTAGGGTAAGGTAAGGCGCACTCGGATCGGCGCTTCGCTCCGTCCGAACACAAGCTCCGTGCCGTGCCCGCCACCGCGCCATTGCAGTATGATGGTGGGCTTTGCGGACCCTACGTACACAAGGACCATCCATGCCGCACTACACTGCGATCGTCACCCTGCTGGCCGTGGCTCTTTACTTCTTCGTCGCCACGCGCGTTGCCGCCGCTCATGTCAAGTTCGGCGTCAAGCTGCCGTCGATGTCCGGCCATGCCGATTTCGAGCGCATCTACCGCGTGCAGATGAACACGCTGGAATGGATGCCGATCTTCCTGCCGCTGCTCTGGCTCTCCGCGATCTATTTCAGCGACGCTGCCTCGGCCCTTGTCGGGCTCGTCTGGATCGCGGGACGCATCCTGTATTTCCGCGGTTATCGCCAGGCGGTGGAAAAGCGTCTGCCGGGCTTCCTCATCCAGACAATGGCATGTGTGTTGCTGTTCATCGGCGCGGTGGCCGGTTTGGTGATGGAAGTTCTGTAAGTATAAAACTTGCCCCTCGCCAGGCGCCCGTCCGTTTTGTAGGACGTGATTGAGGAGGCTTTGGAAAGGCTGGGCGAGGCCGTTGCGACGCTAAAGGTCGGCGACAAGCGCACGCTCGTGATCCCGCCGCAGCTCGGTTATGGCGAGCGCGGCGCCGTCATCCCGCCGAACGCGACGCTGATCTTCGATGTGGAGTTACTCGGAGTGAAGTAGGAAACATCGACCTTATGCCGTTCGTCCCCGCGAAAGCGGGGACCCAGGGCTCAATGAGTAACTCTCGTTTTTGTTCTGGATTCCCGTTGGAGTCTGTGCCTCGGTCCGGCGAATCCGCCCCGAAGTGCGGGAGGCGAGCGGGGGCAACAAAAAGCCTATGTTTCGCTAGATGTCGTCAGTGGTTCATTTTTTTATTTAGTCAACGAAACACTTGTCAATTGCGATTAGAATTTTATCTGCGGCGTCAATCCCTTGCACGATTTCCCCAAGATCGATAGTTGCGCCTTGCTTGTGACCAACATTGTGTCGTGCACGGATAATATTTGAATAAAACGAAACATCGTTTGAAGCCACTGCTTGGTTAAATTGGCTCTTGAATCCTTCATCCATCAGGCCGAGAATTTTGGCGATGTCGGATTTTGGTGTTCGGCTAATGATATTGTCCATGTTAGCGGACAAAAAATGACCGATGCGCGAGTCTGTGAAGCGCTTTAGATGCTGTGTTATTATTTCAGATATTCTTTCTTCAGTCTCTGCATAAAAAATAACCGCAAGATATTGCGCTAAACAGCTTTCGATGAATCTATCGGGTTTTTCATTCGCGACGTGGTCGCGAATGAAATTGTATGCTGCTCTGGTGCGACTAAGGTGCATTTGTTGCGAGTGCGGAAATCGCGATGCTAATTCTTTTTGTTAGTACGCTTTCATCGCTGGTATCATACGAAACTGCATCCATGAATTCGTCATTTCTTATCAGCTTGTCGTAACGGCTCTTTAAAAAGAGATTTTTTTGAGGTTGTCTCATGAGCGCAACAAAGGTCGCATCTAGTGCGCTGTAGTTAAGGCGGCCTCGGAGGTGAAAGGGCTTATTGCCTAGCGCGGTGTGTACTTCTAGAATTTTTTTTCTTGTCAAGTTGACCGCTTTTTCTTGTTCAGTGAAATTGTTGTTCGTTTCTTGGATTTTAAAGTCAAGCGCGCATGAATTCAAAAAACCCTTCATGGGTTTTTCGTAGTTTTCAAAGTCGCGATATAGAGCAATTACGCGCAGTAGAAGCTCAATATCCTTCAGGCGTTTATCTGCCTTTGGTAGCCCAATGATGGCGCGCCATTCCTTCAGTTCGTTTAGATCTTTGAGTTGAGATAAAAACTTGCTTTCGTAGACGCATTGACGGACTTCCATAGCATTTAAGCGTACTCCGCCTGTATTTAGGCGTTCAAAGATGTGATATATGCTCGAATGGTCTTTTGGATTTGTTTGCTGAATTACAATCGCTCGAAGCACGGCAGTCTCTAGCGCAAATTTTTCGCTTTCTGTAAGTTCATCTATAGTCTTTCCTGCCCAGCGCGAATCGACGTTTTTGAGTCGAAATTTAGATTCGCCAGTTGTTCCGCTTTGAAAATCAACGATACTGCGAATTCGTTGATGACCATCGATAATCCAGAAACTCTTTGTCGAGGCGGGCTTGTACAGAAACACGGGCGGTACAGGCAGCCCAAGCAAAAACGATTCTATTAGTTTACTGGCGCGTGTTTGGTCCCAAACATAATGGCGCTGAAAGCTTGGGACATATAGTTGTTCATTTTTCCACTGGTCAAAATAACCCTTGAGAGTCGTATCTGCTGGATACGAAAAAATTTCGTAGGCAGGCGCAGGAAGCGCCTCCTCTTCCTCCGGCTGTTCAGTGAGCTCATAGTCGAGGTCTTCAGGGTCAATTTTATCGGCCACGGAGGAATCCTTTGCAGAACTGTCCGTGAGTGAATATCACAGCAGCTGGATACATTTTGGGGAATTAGTGAGATCGGCAGTGAGGTGATGCGATAAGCAAACTGCTTTCGTCAAATCATTTTGGGACGCTGAAAATTGCCAGACGTTTTTTTGAGTCGATGTTGATCGTATGAAGTAAAGTGCCGACAAAGACTCTTTTTCTTCCTTTTGTTGTAACAAGTCGCCAGCCATTTCCTCCAGTCATACGTTCCCCCTTTTTTGCTTTTTTTCCTTTTACGATTATGCCGTCGGCCATCGTTTTTCTCCCAAACCCGAAAGAGAATGGTATCTCTATCCTGGCGCGCAACGCAAGGTAGTGGCGTGAGGGTCGGCAGTAAATCGCCTTGACAATATTCCTATAAGTATATAATCCTAATCCCGCTCGCCCCAAGCGAGGGCCGTTCTGCAGGACGGGCCGAACGGGAGGTGAGTGCGGCGCCTGCGGGTTCGGCTTCGTCGGCCGGGCACTCGGGCGGTGCCGGGGCTCCGCCCGGGACCACTAAGAGTCCCTGCCAGGAGCTGGCTGACGCTTTGCGCTCCTGCCGGAGCGCAAAGATGCGAAGCGCGGCCCGGCACCGCATAAACGTCGCGGTGGAGCGCTGGAAGGCGGGATGTCCTTCGCATAAGGACATCGACGCCGGAGCATGCGGGCGGATGCCATTCGCGTTCGTTTCGTCTGCGAGGCGTAACGAGAGACACGGCGCCTTCCGGCGCTCCACGCCCTCGCACCCGCGTATTGGATGTTTCCAATATGCGTTCAAAAAACATGCCCGATGTATCGGACATGTGCGCGGAAGCATGTCGGATGTTTCCGACATGCGAGCAGATGGCTGTTTGACATTCGAACGTCTGCGGATGAGCGGCGCATGCTTAAGCAGCAGCGATCATGCCAACATCAATTGCAGCAATCCCGTCGCGGCGAGCGCAACGGTCCACAGGAGATCGACGTTGATCCAGCCGCTGCGCAGGATGGCGAGGCCGACCCATTGATAGACAGCGATGGCGATGACGGCGATCACGCAGAGCATCGCGCCGGTGTGAACGAGAATCCCAGCCAGCGCGAGCGTGAGCGAGCCGGTGAGGCTATCGAGCGGATTGCCCGAGATACAGAGCGGGATCAGCGCCGGCAGGATCATCAGTCCCGCGCCGTGTGCCGTCGCCATCAGGAACGACCAGATCGCAAGCCCCGCGAGCGAAACCTGCATGCCGAAGCGCACGCGATGACGCCGGCCATAGACGGCGTGATAGAACGCAGCGCCGATCAGCGCGATCCCGCTCGCAACATAGAGCGTCCGGGTCTCGACCAGCATTCCGGCTGCGATCGCGCCCGCGGCCACCATTGCGATCGACACGGCATGGCCGAGTGCGATCGGCGGCAGCGCGGCCAGCACGGCGTTGAGGCTCTTGCGGTGCATGCCGAGCGCCACCGCGAACAGCCAGCCCATCGCGGGATTGAGACCGTGAAACGCGCCGAGCCCGGCCAGCAGCAGCCAGGGCCAGATCGCTTGCATCGCGCACTCCGCGGCTGGAGTGGATTACGGATAGCAGTAAGAGTCCGACGAGCAATCGCCGCCTTGCAGCCGCACCTGATGCGGCCGATGAGATTTCGGCCACTGCACGAAGAACTTCTCGTCAAACGCCATGCCACCGGTGGGATCGACATCGACCTTCGCCATCCAGCCTTCGATGCCGTCAGGATAGAATTGCTCGTCGATCGCGCCGTACAGCGAGTTGGTGAAATACACGCGGCGACCGTCGCGGCTGATTTCCACCATCTGCGGTCCGCCGTTGAGGCCGCCGTTCTTCGCTGCCGGATGATTGGTTTTCGTAACGATGCCGCCGATCTTCACCGTGCCGGTCTGCTTGGGCTTATGCGGATCGGATACATCGTATTGCAGCAGTTCGCCGGTGCCCCAGCAGGAAGCGTACAGGAACTTGTCATCCATCGAGAGATCGATGTCGGTCACCAGTGGCGGCACCGCGCCGAAACCCTTGAGCATCGGCGGGAGCTGTTCGGGATCGGCAGGTTGTGCGGGAATATCGATGATCTTGGTGACGGCCCATTTGTTGCCGTCGCGGTGCCAGGTCCAGATCGACGACGACAGATCCTCGAGGCTGACGACGCAGTTGACGAAGCCGTAGGCCTTGGTCGGGTCGTGCGCGGGGCGCAGTTCGAACACAAGCTGATACTTGTCGCCGAAATCGATGGTCTGCACATGGGTGCGCTTGTGCAGGTCCCAGAAATGCAGCCGGCGGCCGTATTTGGCACCCAGCAGGATTTCGGGAACCAGTCCGTTTTCGAATGTTTCCGGCGTGCCCCATTCGCTCGTCACCAGCGTGTCGTAGCCGAGGTGCCACCACGCATCATAGGCGAGCTGCTGCGGCCCGCGATCGATCTCCCAGCGGCCGAGCACGTCGAAGGTTTCGTGATCCATCAGGAAGATGCCGCCGGGCGCCCGGCCTTCCGCATTGCCGAGCGCCGCGACATAGATTCCCTCGGGTCCGCAATGCACGGTGTGGGGGCGGGTGTAGCCCGCGCGCTCGGCGACTTCTGCCGGCTCGATGATCCTGATCATTTCCGGCTTTTTCGGATTTTCTTTGGTGTCGAGAATATGGATGCGCGAGGATTTGAGGCCGGGCACGACCAGGTAGCGGCGCTCCATATGCGGATGCGGCGCGTTCGGACACAGCGACGACGAGCACGCATTCCAGCCGAAGTGATGGAGTTCGTCGCCGGTATTCGGCATCGCGACCGTGTTAATGATGGTGGAATAGGTGTCCGACTTGGGATCGAGATCGACGACCGCGAGTGCGTCCGGAGTCTGACTGGACGGATCGAACGCCGCCACGTAACCCAGCGTTTCGGCCGGCGCTTTCATGGCCATGTTGGGCGAGGGGTAGAATGTCGGGTCGGGTCTCCATGTCGGCATGACACGCTCCTTGAACTGGAGTTGTCCCAAGTCATCGCAAAAAGAGACGCAAGGAGGACGATTGGGTCACCTGTGCTTATCGAAGGAGAGCACTCGGAAGTCTCTGCGGACAGGCCAGCGGCCTGCGCGACCTGTAGCCGAAGTGGATCGATGTATCCGGCGGTTGGCAAGCGATAGGTTGGAGGTGCCGGTAAACAGTATTTGAAATGCAACCGGACAATCCAAGCCTGCCCGGAGTTGGCTCCGGTTGTTCACGCGTGGCGTTGCAGGGCCTACATGCCCCAGTAGAGCGGCGGCGCGTAGGGCGGGGCGCGGTTGCCCCAATCGAAAGCGTCGCCATCGAGTTCGCACACGCCGGATTGCATTTGCTCCAGCGTCATGTCCGCCTCATAGGCACCCCGGTCCGAATTGTATTTCAGCGCGGTCCATTGCAGCGGATAGTGGTGCGTATTGCTGAATAGGAAGCCGCTGTGCCGCACGACCGCGTAAGCGACGGCACCGGTGGTCTTTTCCAGCATGAGCCGCTCGATGATACCTAGCTTTTCGCCGTCGCGGCCATAGACCGCACTGCCTTCCACGCGATCACTGGGAATCAGGGTGTGTGTCATGGCGTGTCCTCCTTGCGCTCAAGACTGATGCGCACGCGGCAAGCCCAGCACTCAAATCTCGTGCTTGCCCGCGCAAGGACCCGAGCAGCATATGTGCGGCGCGATCGGTCCGCGCCCTATTGATGTTGAATTAAATCGCAACCGGGCAATGGGTTCCATGCCGCGACCTAACATCACGGCTCAAGCGAGGCACGGTATGGTTCGCGCGTTCTGTCAGCGCTTTGAATCGTCGGGCGTCGTCGGTTTGGCTTGTTCCGGTATCGGCTGCTGCGCCGGCCCGGTCTGCTGTTTTGAGGCCGGCTGCTTCGGCTCGGCGTTCTCGCCACCGGCGACATTGCCACCGGACTGCGGCTGTTCCGGTTGCGGCGCAGCGCCGGTGGTTTGCTGACCGCTTGGGCTCGTGGCAGCCGTGCTGCCGTCCTGCGTGGGCTGGTTGAGACCGTAGATCATCAGCCCAAGAATGACCGCGCAGGCGGCGGCGACCATTGTGATCCGCATCCAGTTGGCGCGCCCGGTGGATAATTTCAGTTGCGGGTCCGGCTGCAACTCGTCGGGCGTTGGCCGTCGGCGATTATCGTCGATCATGAACATGCTCTCCTTGTATCTTGTTGGCAACCGTTCGGCTGGCGTCTTGTTCCGCTTGCGGTTGCGTGACGCGGTGATCGACGGGACAGACTTGCGATTGATTCAACGCGAAGCGGATGTTTAGCTTGCGTCAGTGCCGCGCGCCGAACGGAGAAGTGTCATGCTGTTGCATCCTGCCCTGACCGTGTTCGCTTCGCTTCTTGCCATTCTGATCGGTTTGCCGCGCAGTCAGGCACAGGAGACCACGCTGACCTTCAGTCATTTTCTCGGGCCGACGAGTTTCTTTCAGGTCGATGTGGCCGAGCCGTTCGCCAGGGAATTGGAAGAAAAGATCGGCGGCCGCGTGAAGGTGAAAATCTTCAATGGCGCCGATCCGCAAGGCAAGGTCACCGAGCAGGCAACGCAGGTGAAGAATGGCATGGTCGATATCGCGCTTGGTCTGCGCGGCGCCGAGGGGGATCGCTTTCCCGGCTCTTCAGTGATCGAATTACCGTTCCTGGTGCCGGATGCATTACGCGGATCGAAAGCATTATGGTCACTGTATCAGGACGGCACCTTGGCTGATGAATACAAGGACTTCAAAGTCCTCGCGCTGTTCGTCCACAATCCGGGGCTCATCCACACCAGCAACAAGAGGGTGCTGACGCTGTCCGATCTGAAGGGGCTGCGGCTACGGTCCCCGAACAAAACGGTTTCGACTGCGCTGGAACATGTCGGAGCCGTTCCCGTGCTGCTTCAGGTCAACGATGTCATGCCGGCGGTGAAGGACGGGAAGATCGACGGCATCGTCACCAACTGGGGCAATCCGCTGCAGGGCTTCAACGACCATATGAAGCACCATACGGATACGCAGTTCTATACGTCAGCTTTCTTCATCATCATGAACCGCGCGAAATTCGACACCCTGCCGGAGGATGTGCGAGCGGCGATCGACGCGATGTCGGGAGAAACATGGACCGCCAAGTTCGGTCCGCTGTGGGACAAATGGGACAAGCCGGTGCGCGACGGTGCAGCCGGACCGGGCCATGAGGTGATCGTTCCAGACGCGGCGACGATGACGCAATGGCGTGAGGGCCTGCGTCCGGTCACCGACAATTATCTCGATACCTTGAGCAAGACTTTTCCAGGCGCTCGACAGGCATACGACAAGCTGAGCGCACAGTTGCGTCGCAATTGATCCGGCCCGACGGCTACCGCCGCGCGACCGTCACCTTCTTCGGCGGTTGCTTCTTGGCGAGAGCGAGTCCGCGTTTTGCTTTCGCAATTTTCTTTTTCGCCTTGGCGCTGACGGTCTTCTGTCTGCACTCGGCATGATCGAGCTTTGCTAGTTCGATGCGCTCGCTCGAACTGGCCTCGCGAAAGAACTCATGACGGCCGGCCTGGACGACCGGAACGAACTCTTTCCGGAACCGACATGCGTTGCGCGGTGGCGTCAGCGCCGCGTTCATGTAGTAGCGGATTGATTGTTCTTCGACGGTGCTGCGGCCCTCGATCTCGTCCTGCGCAATCTGCATCGAATAGCGCCAGGCCGGTCCGCCGCGCGGCGTTCGCTTTGTGAGCGGCAGGCAGGTGAACGAGAATTGGCAGGTCTTCTTGCGTTGATAGAACACGACGTCGCAGATATTCGAGCCGCCCCAGATTGATCGATTGGCGGCAGCGCGCGCAACGACAACACGCGCGACGTGGCGCTGGCCGATTTCCGGTTCGTCTGTCGAACCACCTTCGAAATAGATTGCCAGCGCAAGACAATATAGCTGCGTCTCCGCCATGATGTCGCGATTGATGATGTTATCGCGTGTGACGCGTTCGTCGAGCGCAGGGGCAGGGCGCGCCTGCGCGGCATCGGTGGTCAAAAGTGCAAGGATTGCTGCGAACGCAAGATGAAACCATGCAGTCTTCCGCTGCATTTTCCCCTCCCATGATCGTCCCGTCCGCCCAATCCTATAAACAGGGCGGCCCCGATGGCCAGTCCCAGAATTGGTTAAATCTCAACTCAATTGTGGCAATGGAACTCGATGCGGCGGGAACTCGAAGGGAAAGGCAAATTTTGTGGCCCCGATCATGATTGAATATGACCAGGCTTCACCGGCTGTCCGTGCGGTGTTTGATGATATCAAGGCGTCGCGCAACGTGCCGGACGTCAACAATTTCTGGAAGTATCTCGCTCGCGATCCGGCGCTGCTGAAGCGCACATGGGAAAGCGTGAAAGAGGTGATGGCGCCTGGTGCGGTCGATCCGCTGACAAAGGAGATGATCTATCTCGCGGTCAGCGTCACCAATGGCTGCGCCTATTGCATCGCCAGCCACACTGCAGCGGCTCGAAAGGCCGGTATGACGGAGGAGATGTTCGGTGAAGTGATGGCCGTCACCGGCATGGCCAATGAAACCAACAGGCTGGCAAACGGCTATCGCGTGCCGGTGGATCCGATGTTCGACAAGCAGGAATGAGAAGACGGAAAAGCCGCTCTATTTGACCTACCATTCCTCGGGGCAGGGTAGCAGCATGGCCCAGAGATCAGGACCGTTCTTCACGTGCTTCATTTTCGGGGTGAGGCCGCCGACGCGGTCGATCCAGTCTAAAACCGGTTCCGGATAGTACGACATGAGGTCGCGCGTACCGGACGCGCTCGCGACCTTCTGCTTGATCGGCCAGTTCACCACCGTATAGGCCTCGTGGAAACCGAGGCTTGCGCGAGGTGTCACGCAGATCTTGTTGCGTGGAACGATCCCGACCACCAGGGTGCAGGCGGAGTTGCAGATGCCATCAATGATGACGCGTTCGCCCGCGTCGCGAATGCGCTTGTATTTGGCTTTGTATTGCTCGACTTCGCCGCCGTGGTCGCGCGTGATGCGCAGATCGGCGACAGCCGGAATTGACGTCAGGCAAAGCAAGCCGACGACGACACCCCCCACCAAACGCATGCGTACCCCAAATTGATCTTCTAAACGCTTACCATCTGCGAGCCCTAAAAGGCCACAGCTGGGCAAGACCTTGGCGAAATCGCGTTTTCAAACCGTTAAGGTTAAGCAGTTCCGCCGAAATCGGCGACCGATGACGTGGTGTGATTCATGCTGCACCGCATCGCTAATCCAGTGTTAACGACTATCCCATAGGTCAAGCTGTGGAAATTGGGTACGTGGTATGGGACGGGCCGCAAATGGCCGCTGGCTTGATGGCTCGGTAATCGCGCTGTTGCTGGCTGCAAGTGTTTTTCTTCAGTCCGGGGCGATTGCCAGGCCGCCAGCGACGACCGAAAATCGTGCCGTCGCGGTTCTGTTTGCTCCCTGGGTGAGCACTGACAGCGCGATGGAGCGGATAGCAGCCTCGGGTGCCCGGATTGTCGGTATCGGCGCGCTGCCATTTATCGTCATTGCCGAACCGCATGAGGTGGACTTCCAGGCGCGAGTTGCCGCAGCCGGATCGTGGTTCACGATTGATGCCACATCGTTCTGGGCCTGCTTCACGCGGAGCTCGGCGACGTGATGGCTCCGGTCAACAATCTGGAAAGCTTGCAGCGCGTGCTGGCCTATGCGCTGACATTGCTCGCGGTCATTCACCTGCCGGTTCTGATCGCGCTCGCCTGGTGGCGTGGCTACAGCGTCGTAAGTATTGGCAGCTTCTCGCTGCTGTTGGCTGCGGCGCCTGCGTTTCTGCTGCTGATGAAGCGGCCGATACTCGTCGTTGCGGCCGCATTGACCGTCACGTTGATCGCGCAAACTTCGCTTTTTGGCTTCCTGATGCAGGGGCATCCTTGGCAGGTTGAGACACACTTCTACTATTTCGCGGTGTTGGCCTTGCTGTCGGGCTTTTGCGACGCCCGGATTCTTCTGTTCGCCGCAGGGTTGATTGCGGTCCAGCATCTCGGCTTCAACTCCCTGATGCCGGCGGCTCTATATCCCGGTGGAAGCGATCTTGGTCGCGTGGCGCTGCATGCGCTGATCGTCGTTATTGAGACCGTCATGCTGATGGGTATCGGCTGGACCATCCGCAGTGCCTTCAGCCAAGCGGAGAATGATCGGCGTACTTCTGAGCAAGCCGCTGCCGAACTCAAAAAGGTCCTCAATGATCGCAGTCATGAATTGTCGCAAACCAGGGAACGGGCCGACCTGACGGAGCGCGCGTTGCGCGAATTCGAGATGGAGATGGCTCGATCAGTCGAGATCCTGCATCGCACCGCGGTAACCTTGGAAGACAATGCCGGCAAACTGGGCATGGCTGCGGCGCGCGCGACTGCCGAGGCGATGACGGCCATCAAGGCTTCAGGTGAGACGGCAGGGCAGGTGAAGCTTGCAGCGCAGGCCGGCGATGAACTGGCCGAAACCATCACTGAGGTTGGCGTCAATGCGACCCAGTCGTCCCAACTGGCAAACGCGGCCGTTTCGGAGGCGGAAATGGCTAATGCGACAATCGACGATATGGCGGCGGTCGCCGAAGAAATCGGCAAAGTGACGGATTTGATCACCGCGATCGCCAGTCAGACCAATCTTCTCGCATTAAACGCAACCATCGAAGCTGCACGCGCGGGTAATGCGGGGCGCGGCTTTGCGGTGGTGGCGCAGGAGGTCAAGGCACTCGCTGGACAGACCGCACAGGCCACGCGCGATATCGGAGGCAGGATCGGCGCAATGCAGCACTCGACCGGCCGATCCGTTGCCGCCATTCAGTCAATCACGCGCACCATTCGTGATCTCGACACAGCGCATGCGCGGATCGCTTTGGCTGTGGAGCAGCAAGCGGATGCCGCTCGCGAGATCGCTGGCAATGTGAATTCAGCCGCCATGGGGGTCACTCATGTTGCCGCCGCGATCAGCCAGATTGAGACGGTTGCAGACCAGACTGCGGCAGCTGTTGCCGAGCTGACTGATGCGGCCAAACAGGTTGCCGATCAAACCGGAACGATCCGGGCACGAGTGAAGGAATTCACGACCGATCTTCACCGCGCGGCCTCTTAGCGTTTCAAAGGCTAAAGAGGCGGCGTCACGCTGACGCCGCCTGATCGCACATCAGTAAACGACGACGCTCCTGATGCTCTTGCCTTCATGCATCAGGTCGAAGCCCTTGTTGATGTCTTCGAGCGGCAGAAGATGAGTGATCATCGGATCGATCTCGATCTTCTTGTCCATGTACCAGTCGACGATCTTCGGCACGTCTGTGCGGCCCCTTGCGCCACCAAAGGCCGAGCCCTTCCAGACGCGGCCAGTGACGAGTTGGAATGGTCGCGTTGAAATTTCTGCGCCCGCCGGTGCAACGCCGATGATAACAGACACACCCCAGCCGCGATGACAGGCTTCCAGCGCCTGGCGCATCACTGTGACATTGCCTGTGCAATCGAAGGTGTAGTCGGCGCCGCCGATCTGGTCCGCGGGCGTCTTGGTCATGTCGACGAGATAGGGAACGAGATCCTTGCCGATTTCCTTCGGATTGACGAAATGCGTCATGCCGAAGCGTTCGCCCCAGGCCTTGCGATCATTGTTGATGTCGACGCCGATGATCATGTCTGCGCCAGCAAGCCGCAGGCCCTGGATCACATTGAGGCCAATGCCGCCAAGCCCGAATACGATCGCCTTGGCGCCGCGCTCAACCTGCGCCGTGTTGAATACGGCGCCAATGCCGGTGGTAACGCCGCAGCCGATGTAGCAGATCTTGTCGAAGGGAGCGTCCTCCCGCACTTTCGCGACTGCGATTTCCGGTAGCACCGTGAAGTTCGCGAAAGTGGAACAGCCCATATAGTGGTGCAATGGCTTGCCGCCGAGCGAGAAACGCGAGGTCCCGTCCGGCATCATGCCCTGACCCTGCGTCGAGCGGATTGCGGTGCACAGGTTGGTCTTGCGCGAGAGGCAGGACGGGCATTGCCGGCATTCCGGTGTGTAGAGCGGAATGACGTGATCGCCTTTTTTGACGCTTGTGACGCCTGGACCCACGTCCACCACGACACCTGCGCCTTCATGGCCAAGGATGGCGGGAAACAATCCTTCCGGGTCTGCCCCCGAGAGGGTGAATTCGTCGGTGTGACAGATGCCGGTGGCCTTGATCTCCACCATGACTTCGCCGGCCTTCGGGCCTTCGAGTTGTACCGTCATGATTTCCAAGGGCTTGCCTGCCGCTACCGCTACTGCCGCACGCACATCCATCGTTATTCTCCATAGCAGCGCCGCGGAACGCTCCGCGGCCATCCAATCCTGCCTGTCATGCACCGATTGCAATGCCGGGTGCAATGACAATGCGTCATGTGTCGGGTAAACACGGTCGCCGCCGGGAACATCATTGTGAAGTCGTCTTTTACTGACATCGCCATTCGCGCAGCTCCACTGACTTTTGTGTTTTTCTGGAGCACAGGATTTATCGGTACCAAGTTCGGGATGCCCTACGCGGAGCCAATGACGTTTCTGGCGCTGCGGATGATTGTTGTCGTCGCGATTCTGGCTCTGATTATTGCCGTCGTGCGACCACGTTGGCCGGATGGGCGCGAAGCGGCCCACAGCGCGGTCGCGGGCGTTCTCGTGCATGGCTTCTATCTGGGAGGTGTGTTCGTCGCCATCGCACAGGGCGTACCTGCGGGAATATCGGCCCTGATCCCGGGATTGCAGCCGATTCTGACGTCCACGATCGCGAGCCGCTTTCTTGGTGAGCGTGTGACTCCGCTCCAATGGGCGGGACTCGCGATGGGATTGATTGGAGTTCTTCTGGTGCTCCATGATCGGACCATCCTCGCTTCCGGATCGACGCTCGGTTGGATTGCGTCATTTTTGTCGTTGATTGGGATTACGCTCGGAACGCTTTACCAGAAGCGCTTTTGCGGTCCGATTGACTGGCGCACCGGCAACCTGATCCAATTTTCTGCCTGTCTGGTCGTATTCGGCGCGGCTGCCCTGATATTCGAGACGCGGCAGGTGATCTGGAGTGGTGAATTTATCTTCGCGCTGTTCTGGTTGGCCGTCGTTCTGTCGATCTTCACGGTGGCGTTGATGTACTGGCTGATCAAGCGCATTCCGGCGACGCGGGTCGCGAGCCTGTTCTATCTCGTGCCGGCAACAACGGCGGTAATGGCTTGGCTTTTGTTCAACGAGCGCCTCGACGCCCTGTCGATCAGCGGCATCGTGCTGTGCGCCGCGGCGGTGTTCATTGTCAACTACCGCAGGGCGTAGCCATCAATTCTTGACGTGCTCGAACGCGGCGAGGGCGCGCCTGCGTGCCATATCGTGATCGACGATCGGCTGCGGATAAGTCTTGCCAAGAATGATCTTGGCATCAGACAGCGTCGTCTCTGATGCGACCCACGGCTTATGAATGAAATTATTTGGCAAATCCGCAATTTCCGGCACCCATCGTCGCACGTAGTCGCCATGGGGGTCGAATTTCTCGCCCTGTAAAACCGGGTTGAAAATGCGGAAATACGGTGCGGCATCCGCGCCTGAGCCGGCGACCCATTGCCAGCTCGCGGTGTTGTTGGCGGGGTCAGCATCGATGAGCGTGTCCCAGAACCATTGTTCGCCCAAGCGCCAGTCGATCAAGAGATGTTTGATCAGAAACGAAGCGACGACCATGCGTACGCGATTGTGCATCCAGCCAGTATGCCAAAGCTCGCGCATGCCGGCATCGACGATTGGGTATCCGGTGAGACCGCGTTGCCACGCTTTCAAAGACGAAGCATCGCTGCGCCATGGAAATTCATCAAAGCGTCGCTGTAGGTTCTGCATTGCCAGATCGGGATAGCGGTGCAGGAGATGGTACGAGAATTCGCGCCAGCCGAGTTCGCTCAGGAATTTTTCGACGTCGCTGGAGGAAGCCCCTTTCTCGGAGGCAAAGCGGGCGGCGTGGAAGATTTGAGCCGGGCTGATCTCGCCGAAACGCAGATGCGGTGAAAGACGTGACGTGCAAGGCTTGTCAGGCCGGTCGCGATCGTCGGAATAGCCTTTGATCTCGTCCAGAAAATCCGCCAGCCGTTCGCGTGCGGCCGCTTCTCCAGGCGTCCAGGTCTCACGCAATCCGCCCGCCCAATCGGGGTTTGATGGCTCCAGTTGCCAATCCCTCAGCGCGTCGGATGCGATGGCGTCAGGAGCAGGAGGCAAGGATTTGGGAGCGGGCCGCGGCCTGAGTGGTTCTCCCATCGAGAGGATACGCTTCCAGAATGGCGTGAAGACGCGCAGAGGCCCGCCATCCTTGGTTTGAATCCGGTGAGGCTCGACAAGAAGATTGCCGGGAAAGGTGCCGCCGCTAACGCCGTGAACTTTCAGCTTTGCGATCACGGCATCGTCCGCCGCAATGCCAGGCTGATCGTAACGGCGATTCCAGTAGACATGGCGCGCATTAGCCTCGTGCGCCAAGTTCGGGATGACGTCAGCGGCAGCCCCGCGTCGCAGAATGAGCTGTTGTTTCAGCTTGCGGAGATCACGATCGAGGGCGCGCAGCGATTGCGCCAGCCACCAGCGCGATGCGCCGCCATGAGCGCGAAATTGTGCGCTCTCTTCGTCAAGTACGAAGACGCAGATCAGTGGTGCATCGTGTTTTGTCGCGGCAGTTAGCGCGGCATTATCAGCGATCCGAAGATCGTCACGGAACCAGACGATTGTCGGAGCGGCGGGCATCGCTATTTTCCGAACTTTCCGTGAATCACGAGCTGGGTCTGAGTGACGATGGCGGCAAGCTTCCCGTCGCCACGGGTGATCTTCGTCTGCCACACCATGGTCGTGCGTCCGCGATGCAACGGCGTGCATTCCGCCTTGGCGATATCTCCGACGTTGATCGCGGCAAAGAAGTTGGTCTTGCTTTCGATCGTTGCTGTCGTCGTATTATCGGGAAGGTTGATGATTGTTGCCGCGCCGCCAAGGTCATCGGCCAGCGCCATCACAGCGCCGCCGTGCATGTTGCCGTTGCGGTTTCCGAGCTCGGGCCGGACATGCAATTCGGCCTCGATGCGTTCAGGAGAATAGTGAGTGACATTGATGCCGAGCGTGGAGGCGAACGGAGGCGGCTGATCCTGGCGCATGGTATTCCGATGGTTGACGTAAGTGATCATCACTCGCCACCGCCATGCGGGAGTGACGTGCGATCCACCGAGATACACGAACTATGCCTGCGCCGGAAAGTATCGCTCGAGCCAGTGGAAGGCGAAGATAAGGTCCTGTTGTGTGAGCGCGTGCCCTGCCGGGAGCATTTCCAGGGTGACATCGGCGCCGGCTTCGCCGAGCAACGCCGCAAAGTAGGCCGGCTGATCGGACGGTACGAGCGGATCGTCCTTGCCGGATAACAGCAGCACCGGAAAGCCGCTTAGGTCGGGTAGCGGGCGCGGATCGAAGGGCAGCGTAGCCCGCATCAACAGCGCGCCGGCGAACGCTTCCGGGGCGCGTCTCATCAGCGACCAGCCAATATTCGCTCCGTTGGAGAACCCGAGGATCACTGGCGACGGCAGATGATAGACGGCACTGGCGTCGGCCAGGAAAGCAGCAAGTTCTTCAGTACGCGCCTCGAAGTCAGGTATGTCCCACACGCCTTCGTCGATCCGCCGGAAGAACCGGGCCATTCCGTTTTCAGATACTTTGCCGCGCGGAGAGAGGAGTGCAGCGCCGGGAGCCAGCAATTCGCCAAGCGGAATCAGGTCGTTTTCGTCCGCGCCAGTGCCATGCAGCAATAAAAGCGGCGGGCGAGACCGATCGGCCGCTGGAATGTATCGATGGACGAATCCAAGGTCGGGTGCCTGTGCCACCCCGTCATCATACAGGCCATCGGGGTACGACAGGCAAGGGCCGGGGCGCAGATGGTGGGCTGCGCCCCAGATGTTTGGAGATTTACTTCGGCTGCGGCACGATCCGGAGATACGGCTTCGGCGCCTTCCATCCCTGAGGATAGGTTTTCTTGGCGTCCTCGTCCGATACCGAGCCGGCGATGATGACATCTTCGCCTTGTTTCCATTGCGCCGGTGTCGCCACCTTGTGTTTGGCCGTGAGCTGCAGGGAGTCGATCACCCGCAATACTTCATCGAAGTTGCGGCCGGTGGTCATCGGATAGACCAAGACCAGCTTGATCTTCTTGTCTGGTCCGATCACGAAGACGTTGCGCACGGTCTGGTTGTCGGCTGCGGTCCGTTGCGAGGGATCGCCGGAGGCCGCAGCGGGCAGCATGCCATAGGCCTTGGCGACCTTGAGGTCAGGGTCGCCGATCATCGGATAATTCGGCTCGAAACCCTGGGTCTCGCCAATGTCTTTCGCCCATTCGGCGTGGCGGTCGATCGGGTCAACGGACAGGCCAATGATCTTGACATTGCGCTTGTCGAATTCCGGCTTGATACGCGCCATATAGCCGAGTTCAGTAGTGCACACCGGCGTGAAGTCCTTGGGATGCGAAAACAGCACGCCCCATGAATCGCCAAGCCAGTCGTGGAAGCGGATCTTTCCCTGTGTAGTCTCGGCCTCGAAATCGGGCGCGGTGTCGTTGATCTGAAGCGTCATGACAGTCCTCCTGAAGGCTCATTCCGCGATCGCGAGAGCACGGCAAATCGCTAATCAATAAAAAGATCGGGCGCCGAACGGCGCTGTTCCGTTATATAGATATGAACGGAACAAAGATAAGATGCTGATGTTCCAGTTTGATGCCGCCACGAGGAGTATTTTTCTTGAATCGCCGGTGAGTTCGAAAAGGTTATTCCAAACTGTGTCATCTCATTGCCAAGTAATTCTGAGCCAACCATGGATATCCAGCATCTTCTGTCTCATTTCGCGGTCGCGCTGGGCATTGGTCTTCTGATTGGAATTGAGCGCGGCTGGCAAACACGCGACGATATCGCTGGAAGCCGTACTGCGGGGGTCCGCACCTTTACGATCATCGGTCTTCTTGGTGGCACCGTCGGCGTCGCGGCCGATGCAGCCGGTAAGCCGCTGACAGTTGCCGGTGCAATTGTGCTCGGTCTTGGATTCATCGCCTTTGCGACGACCTTCGCGATGATGTGCCGCGACGAGAATCGCGCCGACAATACCTTTTCGGCGACGACGGCGGTTGCCGGCATGCTCACATTCGCACTTTCGGCATACGCCGTAATCGGCGACATGCGTGCCGCAGCAGCAGCGGCCGTCGCAACGGTCGGTATTCTGGCGCTGCGCACACCCATACATGATTGGCTGAGCAAGCTCAGGGAAAAGGAAATCCGCAGTGCCCTGATCATCCTCGCCATGACCTTTATCGCTCTTCCGGTCATTCCCAACGAACCTGTTGGTCCATTCGGCGGAGTAAACCCTCGGGAAATCTGGCTGATCGCCATCATTCTCGCTGGAGTGTCATTCGCCGGCTACGTTGCAGTGAAGGTGCTGGGTGCGCAGCACGGTACTTTGCTGGCTGCAGCGGCGGGTGGTCTTGTTTCATCGACGGCTGTCACAGCGTCCAATGCGAAGCGTGCGGCTGCCGGCGAGGGGACACCGCGACTTCTTGCTGCCGGTGTCGCACTCGCAACGGCGGTGTCCTTCTCGCGCGTGATTGCAATCGTTGCGATCTTGAAACCGGATCTGCTGTATTTTCTCGCTCCGGCACTCGCGGCGGCGATTGTGGTGGCCGTTGCTTATGCCTTGGTGGCTGTATATTGGCGCGGTGATAACCAAAGCGATCAGACGATCGAGTTTCAGAACCCATTCAGCTTCTGGTCGGTGATCGGCTTCGCCATCCTTCTGACAGTGATCGTGCTCGTGGGGCGGGCGCTCGGTGAAACCCTTGGAGCGGCCGGAGCTATTATCGGCGCGCTGGCGCTTGGCGTTGCAGATGTTGATGCCGTTACCGTGTCGATGTCGCGTCTGACACCCGAGCCGTTAACGCTGCAAAGCGCGGCGCTGGCCATTCTTGCGGCCGTGGTGAGCAACAATGTGAGCAAGATTGCAATTGGGGCCGCGGTGGGGCGCGGCGCGTTTGCTCTGGAAATCGCCGCTATGGCGGCCCTGTGCTTCATCGCCGGGGCGGTCGCGTATTGGTTCGCTGCTTTGGTCCCCTCAATGTAATTGACATTTTTGTTGCAGCGCCGAAAAGTCGAGTGTGAGTAGGGGCAATCGCCGAATGTTCAAGCGAATTCTGATCGCCAATCGCGGCGAAATAGCCTGCCGGGTCATCAAGACCGCCCGCCGCATGGGGATCAGGACGGTCGCCGTCTATTCCGATGCGGATCGTGACGCCCTGCATGTTGAGATGGCAGATGAAGCCGTTCACATCGGGCCTCCGCCAGCGGCCGAAAGCTACCTGTTGATCGACAAAATCGTGGAAGCTTGCCGGGCGACGGGCGCTGAGGCGGTGCATCCTGGTTACGGGTTTCTGTCCGAACGGGAAGCGTTTCCCAAGGCGCTCAAGGCAGCCGGCATCGCCTTCATCGGGCCTAATGCCAAGGCGATCGCTGCGATGGGCGACAAGATCGAGTCCAAGAAGGCGGCTGCTGCGGCCGGGGTTTCCACTGTGCCGGGGTATCTTGGTGAGATTGGCGATCCGCAGGAGGCGGCGAGAATCGCCGACGAGATCGGCTATCCGGTGATGATCAAGGCCTCCGCAGGTGGCGGCGGCAAGGGCATGCGGATCGCGCACTCGCACGCCGAGGTGGCGGAAGGATTCGAGCGGGCCCGCTCCGAAGCCAGGTCATCCTTCGGCGACGATCGCGTTTTCATTGAAAAGTTTATCGTCGATCCGCGGCATATCGAAATTCAGGTGCTTGGCGACAAGCACGGCAATGTCATCTACCTCGGCGAGCGTGAGTGCTCGATCCAGCGCCGCAACCAGAAGGTGATCGAGGAGGCGCCCTCGCCATTGCTCGATGAGGCGACACGCAAGAAGATGGGCGAGCAGGCGGTCGCGTTGGCGAAGGCCGTCGGCTACGACAGCGCCGGCACGGTCGAGTTCGTCGCCGGGCAGGATCGCTCGTTCTATTTCCTTGAGATGAACACGCGGCTGCAGGTCGAGCATCCGGTAACCGAGCTTGTCACAGGCATCGACCTGGTCGAGCAAATGATCCGCGTAGCCGCCGGCGAGACACTGGCTATCAAGCAGTCCGACGTGAAACTGGTCGGTTGGGCGGTGGAGAGCCGCGTTTATGCCGAAGATCCGTATCGCGGCTTCCTGCCGTCGACCGGCCGGCTTGTCCGCTACCGGCCGCCAGCGGAATCGCAAATCGATGATGTCACCATTCGCAATGACACCGGCGTGTATGAAGGCGGCGAGATATCACTTTATTACGATCCGATGATCGCCAAGCTCGTCACGCATGCGCCGACGCGCGAACAGGCGATCGACGCGCAAGCCGATGCGCTGGACGCGTTCTACGTTGGCGGAATCCGTCACAACATTCCATTCCTGTCGGCGCTGATGGCGCATCCGCGCTGGCGGGAAGGGCGGCTGTCGACCGGGTTCATCGCCGAAGAATTTCCCGACGGCTTTCACGGCGTCGCACCGGAAGGTGAAACCGCGCACATCATGGCTGCCGTCGCAACCGCCATCGATCACGTGTTGGGCGAACGCAAACGCAAGATTTCCGGTCAGATGCCGCATCGTTTGGTCACGCGCGAACGCCAGCGCGCGGTGTGGCTCAACGACGACGAATTTAAGCTCGATGTCACACGTGCCAACGGTACGGTCGATGTGGCGTTCCGTAACGGTGCAGCCCACACGCACAGGATCGAATCGGATTGGAAGCCCGGCGATCCGGTGTGGGTCGGTCGTGTCGATGGCAAGTCCGTCACCGTTCAGGTCAACCCGATCCCGAACGGTTTCGATCTGAGTTTCCGTGGCGTGCAGGCGCGCGCTTATGTCTTTACCGAAAGCGAGGCGGCCTATGCCCGGCTGATGCCAGTCAAGGAAGCCGCCGATACCGGCAAGTCGCTGCTTTGCCCAATGCCCGGTCTTGTCGTTTCCATCGCCGTCACCGAAGGGGAGGAGGTCAAGGTCGGTGAGACCCTGGCGATCGTCGAGGCGATGAAGATGGAGAACGTGCTGCGGGCCGAACGGGATGCCACGGTGAAGAAGATCCACGCCAAGAAAGGCGACAGCCTGGCGGTCGATGCCGTGATCATGGAGTTTGCCTGAGGCGATTGCGCCATCGCAGTTGGCGTTGGCAGGCTGGCATGCGATCCTAAAGGCATGAATGCTCTCGAATCGGTCATTCCCTCCGGCGAGTTACAGCAAGGCCCCTACGTGCGCTCGATGTTAGCGCTGTTGGTCGGGGCCGTATTGTCGCATTGGTTGACGGCGCCCGCGGTCACCGCGCAGATCGGTATCCTGCCGTTCGTCGTCATGCAGATCGTTATCGTCTGGTGGTGGTTCGCGCTGATCGTGAAACGACTGCATGATGCAGAACGCAGCATCCTCGGAGTCAGCGCCGTCGCGCTCATCTCATTCATTGCGGTTCTGCTCCTCGCGGTCATGCTGGTGCTGCAGGTCAGCGACACGAGCGCAGGAGCGGCCGGGCCGTGGCTCCCGGCATCCATCGGCCTCCTGATCTATCCGTTTGTGTTTCTCTTCAACCTTGTGACCGGTCCTGCCGCCAACGTGCAGGATCTGCACGTCGCGCTGCTGGCGCTTCTGATCGTCGCGCCGCCGCTCCTGACGGTCTGGTGGTCGGTCTGGGCCGCGTTACAGCCATCGGAGCTTCACGCGAGCTAGTGTCCCGAACCCGAAGTTCGCCTAACTTCGCTGCAGCCCCGTATCGAACTTCGGATTCGAAGGACACTCGCAGACTTGAAGATTCCGGTGTTGTTTAGTTCAGAAATTCGCTTGAATGATTTGCCGCGAGGATGAAGCGAATTTCTGAACACGACACCAGGTGATGCTGCATTTCGCTTATGGCTCGAATATGAGCCGCGTGCCGATGCAAAACCGATGTCCCGGCGCGAAAGAAGCCGGCACGGCAACCCTGCGCCAACATCGTTTCGTCATCATGACGAATGGTTATGCGTCGGTGATCTCCGCACCCGGCTGGATCGTTCATGGGGTGCTATGGCGGCTTACTCCACGCGATTTGGCCGCATTGAACGCCTACGAAAATGTCGCGGGCGGACTTTATCGTCAGGCGATGCTTCCCGTGATCCAGGGAGCGAAGACGATGGCGGCTATGGTCTATATTGGAAGCGACATGGGCGAGGGGCGGCCGCGTCCCGGCTATATCGAGCTCGTTGTCGAAGCTGCGCGCGAATGGGATCTGCCTGCAGACTATATTGAAGCGCTTGCGCGCTGGTCGCCAAGTGGCTGGCGTGGAGCATCCGCTCCGGACACGGGAGACATCCGATGAGCGAGCGCGTCATTCGTCATGTGATCATTCGCGGGCTGGTCCAGGGCGTCGGCTATCGTGAGTGGACACGTTATGTCGCGCGCGAACGCGGCATCGAAGGCTGGGTGCGCAATCGGTTGGATGGCAGTGTGGAGGCCGTGTTCTCCGGCTCGCCTCAGGCGGTGGCTGGCATGATCGCCGCGTGTCGGAAAGGACCCTCGAACGCGGACGTTGAAAGCGTTGACGACTGCGACGCGACACCGGAGCTGTTAGACTTGCGCGGCAGCAAGGGCTTTGCCGTGCTTCCGTCGGCCTAGGTTGTAGCCTGTACCGCTGCAGGCTCGTTCTGCGCGCTGCCGAACAGCTCTTCAAATTCAGCCTTCAACGCCACGTCCAGATCATCCATCGTGACGGGCAGCCCAAGATCAACGAGGCTCGTCACGCCGAATTTCCGTTCGCGAACGCCGCATGGCACGATTCCGGCAAAATGCGACAGATCCGGCTCCACGTTGATGGCGATGCCATGCAGCGAAACCCAGCTTTTGAGCCGGATGCCGATCGCTGCGATCTTGTCCTCATAGCCTTCGCCTTTGTCCGGCCGCCGCACCCAGACGCCGACCCGATCATCCCGTCGCTCGCCCTGGACGTTGAAATGCGCGAGCGCTCGGATGATCCATTCCTCCAAGGTCGCGACATAGGCGCGGACGTCCGGTCGCCGTCGCTTCAGGTCGAGCATCAGATAGACCACCCGCTGACCGGGGCCATGATAGGTCATCTGGCCGCCGCGGCCGGCCTGATGGACCGGAAATCGGGCGTCCAGCAGCTCGGCGGTCGAGGCGCTGGTTCCGGCGGTGTAAAGCGGCGAGTGTTCCACCAGCCATACCAGTTCAGGGGCGCAACCGGCCGCGATATCGGCCACCCGCGCTTCCATGCCCGCCAGTGCTGTGTCGTAGGCAGTCAGACCGCATCCAACCCGCCATTCCGGCGAAGGGCTATTGGGGTGGGCCGGAAAGCCGACGGGGAGCTGATTTCGTGAATTAACCACCGATTAACCATAGCATGATGACCTGCCTGAACTTCATTTCCGGTACCCGAATCCGGGTCGCCGCGCAGGCTGCAAGGACATAACCACGTGCCCACACTCGACAAGGTCTCGCTCGATATTTCGGTCGTTCTCGGCACCTGCGTAATGCCGATCCATCAGGTGTTGCGGCTTGGCCGCGGCGCCATCATCGAGCTGGATGCCGGAGAGGAGGATGACGTGAGGATCCTCGCCAACAATATGCCGGTCGCAGAGGGCACGGTGGTTGTCAACGGCAACCGCATCGCGGTCGAGGTGCAGCGGCTCCTGCCGAAATCTCCGGATATCCGTTAGTTGTTCGAAAGGCCCGGGTGATGACTCCGCCCGGGAATAAGGATCACGAGCGCACTTGTATGCCCGGTTTCCTTTTGTTACATGCTCCCGACCTCACGCCGGTTCGTCCGGCGGTACCCTACAAAGCGGCCGTGGCGGAATTGGTAGACGCACTGCCTTGAGGTGGCAGCGGGTAACACCGTGATGGTTCGAGTCCATTCGGCCGCACCAAGTTTAAAACCCCGCAGTTTCAATGACTTGCGGGGTTTTTTCTTTGTTGGGGTTTTGATTTCCACATTTGCAACATTCTCACGTAAGCTCGCGTCGGCCACTTTTTTGATACGAGCCAAATCACTGGCTTTCATGCGTTGAAGCGAGGCGAGCGCTCAATCGACTTCACTGCAGTGGCAGTCGGTAACACCGTGGAGGTTTGCGTTTTCTCGGCCTTACCAACTTCATAAAATCTGATCGCGCAACCGGCTGTTCCCAAATGAAGCGTTGAACAAACGCGCAGTGTTCGTATCCACACGAACATTGCGCGTTTGTTTGCGTGCCGCCATACCAGCGCGTACAAGCCGCGACATTGCCACCCGCACCCTTTAAGGCCTTCGGCTCCATGCTCGATCAAGACAACCAGAGCGAGACGAAGGCGCCGGAAGAAGAGTTCCGCGACGAGACCGGTGCGATTCGGCACGACTTTGTGGAACGGGTGCAGGATGCGGTCACTCACCATGACAGCGCGGTCCTGCGGATATTGGTGGGGGGCCTGCACGAGGCCGACACCGGCGATCTGATCGAGGCGCTGGATCCGGAACTGCGCCCCCAGCTCATCGAGCTGATGGGCCGGGATTTTGACTTCTCCGCGCTCACCGAAGTGGACGACACCGTCCGCGAGGAGATCCTTGAAGAGTTGCTGCCGGCGACGGTGGCTGAGGGCGTTCGTGAGCTCGATTCGGACGACGCCGTCTATATTCTCGAAGATCTCGACCGTCAGGATCAGGTCGAGATCCTGCAGCAGCTTCCTCCCATTGAACGGGTCGCGCTCGAGCGGAGTCTTCTCTTTCCGGAGGAATCCGCCGGCCGGCGGCTGCAGCCCGAGGTCATCGCGGTGCCTCCGGAATGGACTGTGGGGCAGGCGATCGACTACATGCGCGAGACCGTCGATCTGCCGGACCGCTTCTATGAACTCTACGTGGTCGATACCGACCGGAAGTTGTTGGGCGCGGTTGCGCTCGACCGCCTGTTACGGACCAAACGTCCGGTTCCGATCGTCGATCTGATGGATGAAGACCGCCGTCGCGTGCGGGCCACCGACGACCAGGAAGAGGTGGCGCGGCAATTCGAACGCTACAACCTCGTTGCTGCGCCGGTGGTCGATGAACATGAGCGCCTCGTTGGCGTTCTGACCATCGATGACATCGTCGACGTGATCGAGCAGGAAGCGGAAGAAGATATTATGGCATTGGGCGGCGTCGGCGCGGACGAAGAATTGTCCGACTCCGTCTGGGACATTGTGAAGAGCCGATTTCCATGGCTCGCCGCCAATCTTGGCTGTGCGCTGATCGCGGCATCGGTGATTGGCCAGTTCTCGTCATCGATTGAAAAGATGGTTGCGCTTGCCGTGTTGATGCCGATCGTTGCGTCGATGGGTGGCAATGCCGGCACTCAGACCATGACAGTGGCCGTGCGGGCGCTTGCCACCCGTGAATTGTCCGACTCCAATGCGTGGCGGGTAATCCGGCGCGAAATGCTGGTCGGGTTGGTGAACGGCGTTGGCTTTGCCATCATCATGGGCGTGCTGGCGTCTCTATGGTTCAACGTCAATGACCTATTTGTGGTGATGGGCCTTGCCATGATCACGGTGTTGTCGGCGGCGGCTTTGGGAGGCATCCTGATCCCGTTGTTGCTGACGAGGCTTGGCGTCGATCCGGCGGTATCGTCTGGGCCGTTTGTGACGACGGTGACCGATGTGATCGGCTTTTTCTCCTTCCTCGGGATTGCAACACTCTGGTTCGGATTGCGCTGAAGGATATTGGCAATGACTGCATTCAAGCCACGCAATCCGGACTGGGAATCAGCCGTTCGGGAGAGCTTTGCCCGGCAACCGTTCATGACGCTGGTCGGTGGAGAGATTGCCGCACTGTCACCGGGACGATGCGATGTGTCTTTGAGGGCGCGCCATGACCTCTGCCAGCAGCGCGGCTTTCTGCACGGCGGCGTCACCACGGCGCTGGCCGATACCGCGGCAGGATTTGCGGCTTACTCGCTGATGCCGTCCAATTCATCGCCGCTGACGGTCGAACTCAAGATCAACCTCCTGTCGCCGGCGCTCGGGGATCGCTTTGTCGCGTCCGGGCGTGTCTTGCGGCCGGGTCGGACCCTCACCATTGTCGAAGTGGACGTGAACGCGCACGGTGCGGACGGATCGAAGTTGATCGCCCGCATGATGGCGACCATGATCTGTATCGAGAATACGCCCGACGCGCCGCAAGAGCTGCGGGGGTGATCGCCCCGGAGGAACGCGATGATTTCCAATGCCTGGTCTGGGTTTGATTTCGGCCTCGGTGACGAAATCAACATGCTGCGGCATTCGGTGTCGTCCTTCGCGCAGGACAAGATTGCGCCCCGCGCCGACGACATAGACCGCAGCAATACCTTTCCGCGCGAACTCTGGCCCCAGATGGGTCAACTTGGGTTGCTCGGCATCACGGTCGAGGAAAAATGGGGTGGGGCCGGCCTTGGTTACCTTGAGCACTGCGTTGCGATGGAGGAGGTCTCCCGTGCGTCTGGTTCGATCGGGCTGTCTTACGGTGCGCATTCCAATCTCTGCGTCAATCAGATCCGCCGCAATGGCAGCAATGATCAGAAGAAGCGTTATCTGCCGAAACTGATTTCTGGCGAGCATATCGGTGCGCTGGCCATGTCGGAGACAGAATCCGGCTCCGACGTGGTGTCGATGCGCACACGCGCGGATAAGAAGGGCAGCCGCTATATCCTCAACGGCTCGAAGATGTGGATCACCAACGGTCCGATCGCTGAAACGCTGGTGATCTACGCCAAGACCGACGCTACCGCCGGCGCGCGCGGCATGACCGCGTTCATCGTCGAAAAGTCATTCAAGGGATTTTCGACCGCCCAGAAGCTCGACAAGTTGGGCATGCGCGGCTCCGACACCGGCGAAATCGTGCTGCAGGATTGCGAGGTGCCGGAGGAGAATGTGCTCGGCGCAGTCGGTAACGGGGTCAATGTGTTGATGTCCGGCCTCGATTACGAGCGGGTGGTATTGGCGGCGGGACCTCTCGGTTTGATGCAGGCCTGTCTCGATCTCGTCGTGCCCTATGTGCATGACCGCAAGCAGTTCGGTCAGCCGATCGGCCGTTTCCAGCTGATGCAAGCCAAGCTTGCCGACATGTACGTGAGTATGAACGCGGCCAAAGCCTATGTGTATGCTGTGGCGAAGGCGTGCGACGAGGGGCGTACCACGCGCGAGGATGCCGCCGGCGCGATCCTGTTCGCTTCGGAGAAGGCCACGCAGATGGCGCTCGATGCGATCCAGTGTCTTGGCGGTAACGGCTATATCAACGAATTTCCTGCCGGTCGTCTGCTCCGCGATGCCAAGCTCTACGAGATTGGTGCCGGCACGAGCGAGATCCGCCGGATGCTGATCGGCCGCGAGATTTTCGAGAAGACGAAGTAACGCGCTCGCAAACCTGCGCCTCGACCGATTTGATCCGCTCGGTCTTCGGCCGACTGGTCATTCCATCGCTCATGTTAATGGTTCATTGAACGATTGCGCGGAAGATTGCGCACATGAATCGCAAGCCCGATTTGAGACTGCGTTTGAAAGCGGATGGCCGGATCGTTGAGATCCTTGCCGATGGTAGCGAACGTGTAGTTTCCGATACCAGCTACTTTCCGCAATTCACGGTATCTGCAGCGCCGCCGTCCACCGGCAGCGATGCTGCCTATGCGCGGGCGATCCGATCAGCCGCGCGCATGACGCAGGCTGAATTTGCCGCGCGCATTGGTGTGCCGGTCGAGACTGTGCGCAACTGGGAGCAGGGCAAGCGTTCGCCGCGCGGTCCGGCTCGAGCCCTTTTGCGGATGATTGAAGGCGCGCCTGACGTTGCCTTCTCAATCCTGTCAAAGAAACACTAAGCCTCTCTTTTTTCTCGCGCGACTTGGCAGGCGCGCGTGCGCGCGGCATTCTCGCGCGCTTGAAATATTGCTAATTGCAGGGGCTGAATGGCTCCTGTTTGTCGATGCCAAGGGTGGGAACATGCAATTTCTCGAGGCCAAAGGCGCTCATATACCGATCCTTGGGCTCGGCACATGGGAGTTGAAGGGGCGCGATTGTGCGCGTCTGGTCGAGCAGGCGATCCGACTTGGCTACCGGCACATCGACACCGCGCAGATGTATGGCAACGAACGTGAGGTGGGTGAGGGCGTTCGTGCATCCGGCATCAAGCGCAATGAAATATTCGTGACCACGAAAGTCGCTCCCGAAAATCTTGCTCCCGGATTGCTTGAGCGCTCGGTCAAGGAATCCATCGGGCATCTGCGGCTTGGCGAGATCGATCTGTTGCTGCTGCATTGGCCGAACAAGGGCATTCCGCTGGACGAGACGATCAATGCACTTGTCGGCGTCAAGCGCGATGGTCTCGTGCGCAATATTGGTGTTTCAAACTACACGGTTGCATTGATTGAGGAGGCGAGCCGGCTTTCCGGCGAGCGACTGGTCTGCAACCAGATCGAGTGTCATCCTTATCTCGATCAGTCGAAAGTCATTGCCGCGTGCCGTGCGCATGACATGGCGGTGGTGGCCTATTCGCCGATCGCAAAGGGCAACACAATGGACGATGCCGCCCTGGCGCGCATTGGCAAAGCGCATGGCAAGACGCCGGCGCAGGTCTCGCTGCGCTATCTTATTCAGAACGGGATTGGTGCCATCCCGCGCACCAGCAGGGTCGAGCGTCTTGCTGAGAATATCGCAATCTTCGATTTTGAACTGACCGATTCCGAGATGCGCGAGATTGCGACGCTGGCGCGGGGCGACGGACGTCTGGTCGATTGGGCGTGGTCGCCGCAATGGGACTGAGCGCTAAGGCACAGGATCGAGCCCTGGTCCTCTTCTCGGGGGGACAAGACTCGACTGTCTGCCTTGCCTGGGCGTTGGAACGTTTCGCGGAAGTTGAAACCGTCGGTTTTGACTACGGGCAGCGCCATGCGGTGGAACTTGCCGTTCGGCCGGTGATCCGCGAGAAAATGCGTGCTCTCAAGCCGGAATGGCGCGACCGGCTGCGCGATGACCATCTGATCGATCTGTCGGTCCTCGGTAAGATCTCGGACACGGCCTTGACCCGGGACGTTTCCATCGCCCTGGCGGAGGGGGGCTTGCCGACGACTTTCGTGCCGGGCCGCAACCTTTTATTCCTGACCTTTGCCGGGGCATTGGCCTATCGGCGCGGCGCCCGGAACCTCGTCGCCGGCATGTGCGAAACCGACTATTCCGGTTATCCGGATTGCCGTGATGACACCATCAAGGCGATGCAGGTCGCCTTGACCCTTGGCATGGACCGCCGTTTCGTGGTGCATACACCGCTGATGTGGATCGACAAGGCTGCCACATTTGCCCTCGCTGAGGAGATCGGCGGGGAAAAATTGTTGCAATTGATCATCGAGGATACCCATAGCTGCTATCTGGGCGAGCGTTCGCTACGCCATGACTGGGGCTATGGCTGCGGCGAGTGTCCCGCCTGTCAGTTGCGGGCGGCCGGCTTTGCGAGATGGAAGAGTGAATGCGGAAGGACCTGACCAATAACGAGATACGACGCCTGACGGAAGGCGTGCTGTTCTTTGTCTTGTTTTGTCTGACCATTCCCGCGGCAAACTGGCTGATCCAGAATGTCGGCACCGTCTGCACCCGCAACGGGCCCTGTCTCATTCCGGTTGCTCCAGGCCTGATGGCACCATCTGGCGTGCTGATGGTCGGCGCAGCGCTGGTGTTGCGCGATCTTGTGCAGCGGCGTCTCGGTTTGCTCGCCGCCATCGCAGCCATTCTGATTGGTGCGGCCATTTCGGGTCTCGTGGCGCCGATTGCGCTCGTCACTGCATCCGCTGCGGCCTATCTGCTTTCGGAATTTTCTGACCTTGCGGTCTATACGCCGCTGCAGGAGCGCCGTTTCGTCACGGCCGTCGTTCTGTCCAGCGTGGTCGGATTAATCGTCGATTCTATCGTATTTCTCTGGCTTGCCTTCGGTTCGCTGGAATTCCTGGCGGGGCAGGTTGTCGGCAAGGGCTGGATGGTGCTGCTGTCGATCCCGCTGATCATGTATCTGCGGCGCCGCGATCGGGAGATCGGGCTTGATCCCGCTTAACGAGACAGGACCAAATGAGCGCTCTTGACGACCTCCGGCACATCACCACCGGCACGATCACGACCTTGCTGCTCAAGCGAGGCATTCGCCATAGCTGGATGACAGGACCGATGCCGCTGACGCCCGGTACCAAGCGCGTTGTCGGCCCGGCCTTTACGTTGCGCTTCGTGCCGGTACGTGAGGATCTGGCAACGCCGGAAAGCTGGGGCAAACCGATTTCCACCCGTGCTGCGATCGAGGACATGCCGGAAGGCTGTATCGCTATCGCCGATGCCATGGGTGTGAAGAATGCCGGCATCTTCGGCGACATCCTCTGCATGCGGATGGTGAAGCGTGGTGTGCAGGCGCTCGTGACGGACGGGGTGATGCGCGACAGGACAGGGGTGCTGAAAACCGGCCTGCCGCTGTGGTGTTCGGGGATTGCTGCGCCCGCGTCGGTCAACGGTCTGACCTTCGTTGGCTGGAACGAACCGATTGCCTGCGGCGGCTGCGCGATCTTTCCGGGCGACATCATCGTTGCCGACGACGACGGTGCGGTGGTGATCCCGCAGGCGCTGGTCGAGGCAATCGCCAAGGAAGGCCTCGAGCACGAAGAATACGAGGAATGGGTCGTCAAGGAAGTGGAGAAGGGCGTGAAGTTGCCCGGCCTCTATCCGATGAACGACGAAACCAGGAAGCGTTACGAAGCCGAACGCAAGAACAGATAGCGCCGTCGCGCTCTCACGATGACCTGACGAGGGCGTGCATGTTTGGCCTGTCCAAGCTTTTCGGCTTTTTTCTGCTGCCGTCCAACTTGCTCATCCTGTTGGCGCTCATCGGCATTCTTTTGATGGGCACGCGATACAAGCGGCTCGGGCAAATTCTGACAATTGGCGCGATCCTGTTGCTGACGATCATCGGCATCGCGCCGGTTGGCAACGCGTTGATGGTGCCGCTCGAAGAGCGATTTCCGAAGTGGGATCCGCGGAACGGCTCACCGCATGGCATCGTGGTTCTCGGCGGCGCTGTCTCGCCCGACGTATCTGCGGCTCGCGACGAACTGGCGCTGAACGAGGCCGCTGAACGCATGACCGCTGTCGCGAAACTCGCGCGCGAACATCCGTACGCCAAAATCGTCTTCACCGGAGGTAACGGACGTTTGTTCGGCGGCGCTAGCGAAGCCGCATTCGCGCTCCGGCTTTTCGAAAGCTTTGGGATTGCACGACACCGGATTGTTCTGGAAGACAACGCCCGCAACACTGTCGAGAATGCGATCCTGACCAAGGCCTTGGTCGATCCAAAACCGCATCAGCGCTGGCTGCTGGTGACGTCTGCGCACCACATGCCGCGGTCGATTGGCATATTCCGGAAAGCCGGTTTCCCGGTGGAAGCCCATCCCGTGGATTTCAGAACACGCGGAACGGACGATCTGATCGACACGTTCGGGTCGATTGCCGCAGGACTGGCGCGCACCGACACGGCAACACGTGAGTGGGTTGGCTTGCTGGCTTACTGGCTGTCCGGCGACAGCAGCGAACTATTTCCTGCTCCCGAGACTTCGGGCGCATGTGACAATGGCGAGAATTGCCGACCGTAACCAGCCGGGGATTTTTCGCTCGCGTGCATCATGGTTAGCGAATTGAAAAGATTTTAGCGCGCATACTCCCGGTAGTCGGGTGAGGGAGTTGTATCGTGTCAGTCAATATGCGCGTCATTCCGGTCGATGGCGTTACTGCGATTCCGGATGTTGGCGATCTCCCCAATGAAGTGGACATTCGTCGTGATAGGCGCGAATTGCTGCTTTTGCGCATCGCGACCGGACTAGCCGTCTCGCTTGTATCCTGCGCCTGGGTTCTACTCGCGCTCGAATAACTAGTCGATCTTGATGGCTGCGCTGGCGTCGGACGCGAATTGCCGTGCCCAGATTACGACGAAGACAGCGACCGTCGAAAAGAACAGCAGCCACGGCGAGATGAACCAGCCGAGATAACCGAGCGCAAAAAAGAAAGCGCGCTGGCCACGGTTGAAGTGCCGGCCGGCAGCTTCGAACAGCTTACCGGTGCGAAGAGCGTGGAGCTTGGCAGCCGGCGTGTCTTTCTCGGTCGAGGGAGGCATCGCACCGATCATGATCGCGACGTAGTTGTACAGCCGGTACGACCAGGCAAATTTGAAGAATGCATAGACGAAAATTGTCGCGAGGCCGATCGTCTTGATCTCCCACTCGATCCGCGTGGTAGGGACGCCGAACGGCAGCGCAGAAACAATGGTGATGAGATCGTCGGTCGAGCGTAGCACGGTTAGCGTACCGCCGATGGCGATCAGCGATGTCGAGGCGAAGAAGGCCGTGCCGTTCTGCAACGAGGCCATGATCTGCCCGTCCACCATGCGCATTTCACGCTTGAGTGTCTCCTGCATCCACGCATCGCGATAACCGTTCATGCGGGCATTCAACGCACCGCGGCCATGCGCTGTCCATTCGAGCAGGTACGCGTAAACCAGCCAGGCGGCGGCAAAGAAACCAAGTGCGAAAAGATCGAGAGGCCCAAATAGCAACATGACGATCTCTATTGAGGTGGCGGCTCAACTCTGACGGTCATCCAAGGACTGTTTATGCAACCATTGATTGTAATCAGGGTTGGACTTGCATGTTATACTAAAGTTGTACTGGGTCAGGGCGTTTTGGTGCGAAACTCAGTGCAGACCGGCCCTCCCAGTGCAGTTCAGGAGATGGCCTATGCCACAGGAACACACCCAACAACCCCAGGAATCGACGCTGTCCACCGCGTTGTGGACCGGCGGCGCACTTCTTCTGGTCGCATTGATCGCGATCTATATCGCCATGTAGTGCGAGGACGTAAGTGTGCCGATGTGCAAGTGCGACGCGATCGCCAAGGTGGCGTCGCACTCGGCCTTCGTGCTTGACCGGGGGGCAATGCCTTTAGACATTGCGGCATCATGGGAGGTCGACGAATGCCGCAGACTATTACAGCCAGCGTACGTTCGCTGGTCGAAGCTGCCGAGACGGAAATCGAAAACCTGACAGTGGAACAGGGGATAGATTTGCACGGGCGTGAAGACGTCGTGCTGGTCGATATCCGCGACATTCGCGAATTGCAGCGAGATGGTCGCGTGCCCGGTGCCTTTCACTGCCCGCGCGGTATGCTGGAATTCTGGATTGATCCGGAAAGCCCATATCACAAGGACGTATTCGCGCAGGACAAACGTTATGTTTTCTTTTGTGCTGGCGGCATGCGTTCGGCGTTGGCCGCACAGACCGCAAAGCGCATGGGATTGAAGCCGGTCGCGCACATCCGGGGGGGCTTTGGTGCCTGGAAGAAATCCGGTGGGCCGGTCGAGATGCTGGCGCCAAAAGGGTAATCCATTTGCGCTTGTGATTGCCGCGATCAGTTCTTTTTGCTTGCGACGCTACGGCCGCGAGGCGAAGCTGCGGCCGGAGATTTTTTCAGATGTCGCTCAAGCTCATTCTCGGTAACAAGAACTACTCGTCCTGGTCGCTGCGACCATGGATCGCGATGCGTCACGCTGGCATCGATTTTGAAGAAGAAGTCATCCCGCTTTACGAGCCCGGCAGCGCCGGGCGTATTGCGGTCTATTCGCCTGCTGGCAAGGTACCAATCCTGCTGGATGGGGACATTGCTATTTGGGATTCGCTCGCAATCCTTGAATACGTGGCCGAGAAGTTTCCAAAGGCCCAGCTTTGGCCTGCGGATCCGCAAGCTCGTGCGCATGCGCGCGCCGTCTCCGCCGAAATGCATGCGGGGTTTGTCAATTTGCGCCGGCATTGTCCGATGAACATGCGGCGCGAGAGTCGGAAACACGAACTCACCGCGGAGGTCGCCGCCGATGTTCGCCGTATTGAACGAATCTGGACCGACTGCCGCGCGCAGTTCGCAGACGGCGGGCCGTTCCTGTTCGGCGCGTTCGGCGCCGCAGATGCGATGTATGCGCCGGTAGTTTCGCGTTTTGCGAGCTATGCAATCGGCGTCGGCGCAGCAGCCGAAGCTTACATGGCATCTGTCATGGCGTTGCCTGCCTGGATCGAATGGCGAAATGCTGGCGTCGCGGAGTCGTGGGTGATGCCCGGCAACGAGCTTGATTAGAAAATAGTTCCGCGGGAACCGGTTCTGGATTGAGGACGTTCGATTGGCAAAGGTCGCCAATATCACGAGCCTCGATGTCTGCCGCTCTTTTGCGAAGAAACAAGAACGTCTGGCGCATCGCGCGGGCCAATCGCGTTGCGATGCTCGTCGACGGTGCGGCTTATTTCAGCGCCGTACGGGAGAGTTTTCTCAAAGCGCGGCATTCCATCCACATTGTCGGATGGGACATTGACAGCCGGATGCGGCTCGTTGGACCCAGCGGCGTTGTAGATGATGGATTTCCCGAAACGTTGGCCGAATTCCTGTCGGCTCTTGTCGAGCGACGGCCCGAACTCACGATTAACCTTTTGCTTTGGGATTTTTCGGTTCTCTATGCGTTGGAGCGTGAAATATTTCCGGCTCTTTCACTCAACTGGAAAACACCTGATCAAATTCGCTTCTGCCTCGATGGCGACGTTCCGCTCGGTTGTTCGCAACATCAGAAAATCGTCGTGGTTGACGATGCCGTGGCCTTTTCGGGTGGTCTTGATCTGACGATCAGACGTTGGGACACGCCGGATCATGCGCTTGAGAACCAACACCGGTGCGATCCGTTCGGGCGCAGCTATCGTCCATTCCACGATGTTCAGGTGATGGTCGACGGCGCTGCGGCAATGGCGCTTACCGATCTGGTGCATGAGCGTTGGACGCGCGCGCAATGCGGCGAATTGCTGAATGCGTTGCCGGGCAACGATTGCTGGCCGGACAGCGTGAAGCCGGATTTCAACGACATAGAAATCGGCATCGCCCGGACCCAGCCAGCTTGCCAAGGAACGCGAGAGGTGCGGGAGGTTGAACAACTGTTCGTGGACATGATCGATGCCGCGCAACGCACGATCTATATTGAAAATCAGTTCATGACGTCGCGGGAGATTGCTGAGAGGCTGGCGCATCGGATGCTGCGAAACAGGCGGCTGGAGGCGGTCCTTGTTGCCCCAAAGACCCCTGAATCCTGGATCGAGTCGCATACGATGCGCAATGGGCGGATTCGTTTTCAGAAAATTCTCGAGCAGGCCGGTGTTCTGGACCGTGTGCGCATCCTCTATCCGCAGGTGACCTGCAACGGTGAAACGATCGACACGATGGTGCATTCGAAAGTCATGGTGGTCGACGACCGGCTGTTGCGCATCGGGTCCGCAAATCTCAACAATCGCTCAATGGGTGCCGACACCGAATGCGACGTGATCATCGAGGCGAAAAGCACGCGCCAGCGGCAGATCGTCACCCGTCTGCGCAATCGTCTTCTTGGCGAGCATTGCGGCGCCACGGCAGAGGATATTGCGGAACTTCTGGAAGACACCGGCTCGCTCGTCACCGTGACCGATATCCTGGCTCGCAACGGTCACAGCCTGCAGCCAATCGACGACGGCGAGCCCGATCCCGACGAGGTCACAGCTTATTTCGAAAGTTTGGCTGATCCCATGAAACCCGTATCCTGGCGTTCAATATTCGGTTCGACATGGCACTCGGTGCGCGGACTGACGTCTGCCAGCGTGTTCAAGTTTGCGCTGGTTGCGCTGTTTTTGCTTGGGCTGACGCTGGCATGGCACTTCACGCCGCTGTCGGAGATGGCCAGCGCCGAAAAAGCCGGCGCATTCCTGGCACAGATGGCCCAGTCCTATTGGGCGCCGCTCGCGGTGCTCGGCGCGTTTCTGATCGGCGGACTTGTCGCGTTCCCCGTGACGATTTTGATTGCCGCGACGGCGGCGAGTTTCGGCCCATGGCTCGGCTTTATCTATGCGCTTGTGGGGGCATTGGTGAGCGCGTTGGTGATGTATGGTGTGGGCGCCATGATGGGTCGCAACGCCTTGCAGAGCATGCTCGGCCATCGCTTGATTGATATCCGCAACAAGATTGCGCGGCAGGGTGTGCTCGCGGTCGCCGCCATCCGTCTGGTGCCGATCGCACCGTTTACGCTCGTCAACCTTGTTGCTGGCGCGAGTGGGATCAAGCTTTTGCACTATCTCGCAGGTACGGTGCTTGGCCTTTTGCCCGGTCTTATCCTGATGTCACTGCTTGGCAACCAGATCATGCGGATCATCGTGTCACCGCATCCGATTGAGCTGCTGATCTTCGCCGTCCTCATCGCAATCTGGATAGTCATTGCGTTGGCGATCCAGTCGGCGTTCTCGAAATACGGACGCACCTCTTGAGGGCCGAACGCCGGCATGCGATCCGCGTCATGACGTGGAACATTCATGGCGCGCTGGGGCGCAACCCGCGCTTCAATCTGGAGAACGTGGTAGCCCTGATTCTCAGGGCCGATCCTGATATCGTCGCCTTGCAGGAAGTGGATTCGCGCCGTGCGGCAAACGGCGATCCGTTTCTGATCTTGCAGGACATGCTTGGTCACCACGGTATCGGCGCAAAATCAATCGTTACCGAGGACGGTGAATACGGGCAGATGCTGATGAGCCGCTGGCCGCTTCGGGACACGGAAATCCATGACATCTCGTATGGCGAGTTCGAACCGCGCCGCGCGATCCGAGCCCGTATCGAGACGCCGCATGGATGGCTGCATGTTGCAGCGACGCATCTCGGCCTGAGTGTCCATGAGCGACGAAGTCAGGCACGAGCGCTGCTCAAGATCATCGGCGAGGCGACGCCATTCGTGCTGCTCGGCGATTTCAACGATTGGTTTTGGCCGGGATCGATCCGGCACATTCTGAGAGATATCTTGCCGGACCGTTCGCGCTATCGGACGTTTCCGTCAGTTTGTCCGCTGCTGCGCCTCGACCGGATTTATTGCCGCCCGCTAGGGTTGCTGGAGCAGACCTGGACCGATGCTCAGGCCCGGCATCTGTCCGACCACCTTCCGGTCA
Source organism: Pseudomonadota bacterium (assembly GCA_023423415.1). Lineage (GTDB taxonomy): Bacteria > Pseudomonadota > Alphaproteobacteria > Rhizobiales > Xanthobacteraceae > Pseudorhodoplanes. The sequence goes on from JAFAFP010000100.1 coordinate 70,845, forward strand.
TTGGCGACATCATGCTGAGCAGCGGCATAAGCGGCGAGGGCACCTGAAAAACAGAAAACCCGGCCGCTGGCCGGGCTTCCCTCGATGGCGTCTTACGGGGAGTACATCCGTCCCCGACGCCTCGAACTTTCGCGATACTCGCAAGTAAGTGTTAACGTTTTATGACACCCGAAAGCGCTAACGCTGAACCACACCCTTCGTTCCCAAACAGATGGCGGACGAACTCCTCCGCCATCTGTTCCTTGGCCTTGCTGCTTTAAGCCTCGATCACCGCAATGATGCGGTAGGTGCCAGGTTCGATAATCAGGATCTCATCGCCGACCAGGATAAAGCGATACGGACGCCAATCCGGATAAACCTCGATGACCGATGCCGGCAAGGCGTGCAGCGTCACGCTGCGCGGGACCACAGTGCCGACCGAGACGTTGAAACTCACGTTCGTCACCGGACGCACGTTGGTCTGCTTGATCGTCGTCGAGATTTTTGTGCGCTGTTCGGTCGTCAATGACGCGCCCCCTGACGAGCCGGCCGCGCCTTGACCGGTTGTGTTGTCCTTGCGGGACTTGCTGTCAGCTGCGCCTTTGTGATCGGATTTGTCCTGCGCACGATTGTCGCGCTGGTTCTGACGCTGATCCTGTGCGCCTTTCTGATCTTGTTGGCGCTGCTCCTGGGCCCGCTGCGGCCGATCACCTTTTTGATCCATCCGCTGCTGTTCGGCTTGGCCACCCTTGGGCTCCGCACCGCCCTTTGTCTCAGTGCCTTGACCGGTCGTGCCGGAGCGGCCTTTCATCTCGCCGCCACCTCGCATTTCACTGCCGCCCGGTTGTGCCGACGGCGACGATGGCTGCGCGGGCGAAGACTGTTGCGGCGCCTGAGTGGAGCTGCCGCCCATGCCACCCTTCTCCTGCGCGGCCACGATGCCCGCGCTGGCTATCAGCGCGATGGCAGAGACAGACATCAATAGATTTTTCCTCATGGAAGGCTCCTGTCGTTTCCGGTTGAAGCCCTCGTGCTCCAGCTACGCCCGTCCGGACGAATCCCAGTCGCGAAGTGAACGTTCAGCAGAGAGCGTCGTTCCGGAATTTCCGGATATATGTTCTTAAATGTTTGTTCAGGCCCAAGATGTTGGGCTTGTAAGATGCGAGCGGGAGGTATTGCTTTGGCCCCTCAATGCTGGTTAGACGGAGCCGTCGCGCTCCTGTCCTCTCGCTTGAACCTCAGCAAGGAATCGCGATTGTTCAGCGTGGTCGCTTTCGTGCAGATCGCACCAGAGGTTTCATTCGCTGCGATACCGCGCCATAGTCTCCACCGGATTCGGGGAGGCAACATTGGCGCGAATTGAATCCAAGATTGACAAGAATGCGCGTGACTTCCGTCTCAACGCAGCGACCTGGAAAGAGCTTGCCGACGAACTGAAAAGCTCCCGTGCCGCCGCCGCGCTTGGCGGCAGCGAGAAGGCGCGCGATCGTCACATCGCACGCGGCAAGCTGCTGCCGCGCGACCGGGTGATGCGACTGATCGATCCGGGCTCGCCGTTCCTTGAACTGTCGCCGCTCGCGGCGTTTGGCATGTACGGCGACGATATCCACGCTGCCGGCGTCATCACCGGCATCGGGCGTGTGTCGGGCCGCGAATGCATGATCGTTTGCAACGATGCCACCATCAAGGGCGGTACTTATTATCCGATCACCGTGAAGAAACACATTCGCGCGCAGGAGATTGCGCGCGAGAACCGTCTGCCATGCATCTATCTCGTCGATTCTGGCGGCGCGAACCTTCCTAACCAGACTGACGTCTTTCCCGACCGCGATCATTTCGGCCGCATCTTCTACAATCAGGCGCAGATGTCGGCGGCCGGCATTCCGCAGATCGCCGTGGTGATGGGCTCCTGCACTGCTGGTGGCGCTTATGTGCCGGCGATGTCGGATGAAACAATCATCGTGAAGAACCAGGGCACGATCTTTCTTGGCGGTCCGCCGCTGGTGAAGGCGGCCACTGGGGAGGTTGTTTCGGCTGAGGATCTGGGCGGTGCCGATGTGCATACCCGCAAATCCGGTGTCGCCGATCATCTCGCCTCGAACGACGAACATGCGCTTGCCATCGCGCGCCGTATCGCCGCCAACCTCAATACCATAAAGCAGGTGGACATTCCGCTGCTGGCCGCGCGCGAACCGCTGTACGACGTTGCCGAACTTGAGGGTCTCGTGCCGACTGACCTGAAAAAGCAATACGACGTGCGCGAGATCATCGCCCGCATTGTCGATGCGTCGGAATTTGACGAGTTCAAGAAACTGTACGGTACGACTGTCGTCACCGGCTTTGCCCACTTGCATGGCATGCCGGTCGGCATCATCGGCAATAACGGCATCCTCTATTCGGAGAGCGCCCTCAAGGCGGCTCATTTTATTGAACTATGCTGCCAGCGGCGCATTCCGCTGCTGTTTCTGCAGAACATCGTCGGCTTTATGGTCGGTCGCGAGTATGAAGCGGGTGGTATCGCCAAGGATGGTGCCAAGCTGGTGACGGCGGTGGCCTGCGCACGCGTACCGAAGTTGACGCTGATCGTTGGCGGCTCGTTCGGGGCTGGCAACTACGGCATGTGTGGCCGCGCCTACGGGCCGCGCTTTCTGTTCACCTGGCCGAATGCTCGTATCTCGGTGATGGGCGGGGAGCAGGCCGCCTCGGTTCTGGCGACCGTTCGCCGCGAGAATATCGAGGCAGCAGGCGGCAAATGGTCCGAAGTCGAGGAAGAGGAATTCAAGGCGCCGATCCGTGACCAGTATGAGCGCGAGGGCAATCCTTACCACGCGACCGCGCGCTTGTGGGACGATGGCATCATCCTTCCGAGCGAAACGCGCCGCGTGCTGGGGCTGGCCCTGTCGGCATCCCTGAATGCGCCGGTCGAAGATACGAAGTTCGGTGTGTTCAGGATGTGACGATGAAACGATGTCGTCCTCCCATATTTCCAATTGGCGCAATCCAGCCCGCTGGACCAGGTTGCGCGTGCAGACGTGATCGCAGAAGGAGGAACCTTCTCTGCTTCCTGATCGTTGATGTTGTTCCCATCCATGAGAACGGAGAGGAGCATGTACAGGGTCTATTCCGGACCTGTCGGGTCCGACCCCATCAGCCCGATCGACAAACATCGGCATCTGTTCAAGGAATTCACCGCGCTCGATGAAGCGATGGGGTTTGCCCATCATCTGAAGGCCACTGGGCGCGTTGCACTTCTCATTGAGGGCGACGACGGCACGCATCTCGACCGTAAGGATTTGGCGAAGGCGCTCCACCACCGCGAGAGCGAGCAGACGCACGGGGCATGGTGAGCGGCGGCTTGCAATTTGCGGCCCTCTCACATGATGATCCTGCTTATGATCGATGAGCAGGAGATTGCCGCGTGTCCGCGTCAACATACCAGACAGCTTTGATAGTCGGCGCTGGTCAGGGGCTCAGCGCTTCGCTGGCGCGGCTACTGGCAAAAACCGGCATGCGCATGGCTCTGGCATCACGGTCACCGGCGGATTTGGCTGACCTAGCAGGCGAAACGGGAGCCAAAGTTTTCGCCTGTGATGCCTCAATCGATAATCAAGTCGCGCGACTTTTCACCGACGTCGATGCGGTGATGGGGTCGCCGGATGTCGTGATCTACAATGCGAGCTTCCGGACGCGTGGTGATTTCATCGATCTTGTCCCGGTCGACGTCGAGAAAGCGATTGCAGTCAGTGCTTTCGGAGCCTTCCTTGTGGCGCAGCAGGCGGCGCGCCGCATGCTGCCGAACAAGCATGGCGCGCTCTTGTTCACCGGTGCGTCAGCCAGCGTGAAAGGCTATGCAAAGTCAGCCCCGTTCGCGATGGCGAAGTTCGCCTTGCGTGGGTTATCGCAAAGCCTTGCACGCGAATTGCAGCCGCACGGCATTCATGTCGCGCATTTCGTGATCGATGGCGGTATCCTTTCGGACCGGCGTCCCGAGCCTGCCGACAAGCCGGATTCGCTGCTTGATCCGGACGCGATCGCACAAACCTATCTTGATGTGCTGCGCCAGCCCCGAAATGCCTGGACGTCCGAGGTTGAACTACGGCCGTGGGTCGAGACGTTTTAAATTTCTTAAAACTCCACCACCAGCCCATCGACGGCGCAGTCGAATTCGACATCGGCGAGCTGCCTCAGCATATCGTCGGACAAGTGCGTGAGGACGACGCGCTTCGCGCCGATGCGCGGCAATTGCTGCCGCAGCATTGCGAGCGACATGTGCGCCTTGATCGGCTTGTCGTACGAGTAGCATTCGCAAATGAAAAGGTCAGCGCTCTTGGCGGCGTCGACCAGTGTCTCGGTCCATTCCGTATCGCCGGAATAGCAGAGGGTCTTACCGCCCGCATCGATGCGGTAAGCGAGGCAAGGGCCCGCCCGGTCGTCGTGCACGACATGGAAAGCCGTGACGGTCATGTCTTGAAGCGGGGTTGGCTTTCCGATTTCGATTTCATGCAGCGTCAGTTCGTAGGGCAGGGTGCGATCACCCGGGAAGGCCAGGGCGGTGACGCGCGTCAGCCAGTCTTGCAGCCCTGGAGGGCCGACAATGAGCAGCGGCTTTTTCCGCTTGGCGTTGAGCTGTGCGTCCAGCAGGAAGAACGGAATGCCGCCGAAATGGTCGGCGTGGAAATGCGTGAGCAGGATGGCGTCGATGGCATTGCTGTCGAGGCCAATGCGCTTCATGGCAACCACGGATGTGGCGCCGCAATCAAGCAGAAACGAGTGCTGCCCCCCTGTCACATGGAAACAGGTGTTGAACCGGCCCCCAGATCCGAACGCATCTCCGCAACCGACGAATTGAACCTTCATGATTGGACGCTGCTCACGGTTGGCCTCGTCGCGCCAGATCGGCGCTGACATCGGCGATATACATGTCTTTGCGGCAGGCGACGCGCATCTCGATGCCGAAGAAAGCACGGATCGTCATCAGCGCAACGAAAATGCCGAGGATCAGCGCGGCATAGGCCGGCAGAGCATGAGGCGACAAACCGGGAATGCCATACAGCACCAGAGCATCGTTGCCGCCCGGCAACAGCGCAGTGCCGAGCCCCATCAGCGTTCCGCCGACGATATTGCGTGACCAGGACCAGCGCGGTTTCCAGTCGATGCGGAAGCTTCCGCGCTGCCATGTGGAGAGCAGCATGCCGAACACGACCGCGCACAGGACGATCCATCGCCCGTAGGCGGGCGGTGGGCGCGTTCCGAAATAGCCCTCAATCACTTGCTGCAATGTGGTGGTGTATCCCGCGGAACCGAACAGCAGGAGGATTGCACCACTCGCAAGCCCTATCAGCAAGGCCGAAGTCGACAAACGATATTGCGGTGCCAGGATCATGCTGCGGAGCGTCGCGGCTTCAGGGCGTGTCCGCCACAGACGGATCGCTTCGTAAGCGATCCAGACAAACAGAACAGCACCGATATATGGCGCATAGACCAACATGTCCGGGACCTTGCCAGGCGCAGCGATCGGCCGCGCAACGATGTTGGTGCCGACCAGCCCGACGAAAATGAGCACCCCCAACGCGAAGCCGAGCACTGTGATCATCATGCCGACTTCGCCATCCACCATGCGTGCCATCGTGGCATAGGCACACGCGCCGTTGATCCCCGCGCCGATGCCAAACAGCAGGCCGCCAAAGACCGCCGTGAATGTGAGTTGCCATCCGCCGATGCTCATCGAGGTTTGCGGGACAAGAAGGAAGACAGGAATCGTGATCGCGAAAACCCACACCGCGGATTTGATGATGCTCGCTAGCATGTAGCCGGTTCGCGAATGCGTCATTTCTGCGACCGCGCGCACGGTGCACACACTCGCCCGATGCGCAGCAAAACCCAGAATGCCGGCCAGAACACAGGAGATAGCGAGCGCGAACATCGAGGTTCGGGACTCCGGTTTGGAACCGTGAATTTACCTGCGAAAAGTTATGGCGGGAAAGAGGTCAGAAACCGCAACGTGGGCAGTTCACACGGGGGGCGGTGCAGCGGATACTACTTCTAGTGTAGCTTTTGGGAGGCAATACTATTTCCGGGATATGTCCCTTTTTGCGCCATATCGGCGTCACGATGATTCCTTAAGTATTTGATTAATAACAAAAAATGTCGACCATGAGTTTGCCGAATTTTTCCCCGCAAGCGCAAGTCGGTGATATAGTGCATTTGCAAGCGAAAATGCATTCAGGGCCGATATGTTCAGTGTCGGCCTTCGCGCAGGTTGGGGCGGACCTCGCGCAGAGGATGGAGTGGAGCGTGTTGAAATCTCACAAATTTACGGTGGGGCAAACGGTCCGTTACACAGCTGGCCCGCTTAATCGAGCGACCGCAGACGGAAGCTACAAGATCATCAAGCTGCTTCCGCCGGACGGCGATGAGCATCAGTATCGGATCAAGAACACCGAAGAAGCTTTCGAACGTGTGGCGAAGGAAAGCCAGCTCGATCGTCACCGCTGAGCATCGCCATCCAGGCTAGGCGCGATTGATCCGCGCACGCAGATCGGCCCAGCCTTCCTGGATACGGACTTTGAAGCTGTTCCAGTTCGTTTCGACAACGTCCCAATTGACCATGGGGCGGTGTTCTGTTGCGCTTGGGCCTGTGGCGACGGTCGAGGTGCTCATGCTGTCGTGGTAGTATGCGCCGGCAGTCAGAAGCGCGGCTCCAAGAAGCATTCCGAGGATCAGTCGCATAAGCATCTCCCGTGCGGGTCGCCGATCGAACGTGCAGCATCCAAATTTGTTCCGCGTTGGTCAGCGGGTGCCGGGCGGTATGGTTTGCTGCCGGGCTGGTCCCAGCATCACGGCAACGCGCCCTCCGCGGCCGCGACGTTTGAAGCATTGCAAAGTTCGGCGTGAAAGGGTCTTGCTTTGGCCTATTTTAAGGCGTCCTATCTTCAACTTCGGCAGATGGGGCGGAGATGCCGGAAATACAAAGCATGACCAGTTTGATCGCGCTTCCACTCTGGGCGATAGGCGCCGCGTTGCTCGCAGTCATTGTTTTGGCCGCGGTTGCGATCGTGCGCGTCAGTTCGCGACGGGTTTTTGGGTTGTTTGCCCAGGTTGCGGTCTCGCTGCTGCTCGTCGGCGTTGCATGGCTGTATCTTGAACGGCTGGAGGCGCAGCACCGCGCCGAACAGCGCCGCGTCATCGAAACACGTCTGTCATCCCTGACGGCGCAAGCGCTGTTGCCGCATTCGAATCTCGCCTGCCTTGACGGCGACGCGGGAGAGGCGGTCAACGAGTCCTGCGAGAAGGCGCTGTATGCGAGTCCGGAACAGATTGCCGCGGCACTGACCTATGTCGGCAAACGGATCGACATTCTTCGCGACATCGCCACGGTGTCCGAAGCGCATGACGACAGCTTTAACCGGCTCCGTGCGCCGCTTGCTCGCAGTATCGAAGCAGACCGGTACGGATTTGTCGCGCAGGTGCTGCAAAGCCGGGATGGTTGCACGCCAGAGTCCTGTTATGCGTTCGGTCTCGTCGCCCGTGTTCGGCTTGCGGCCAACATGAGCGAACGGGCCTATGACGCGAAGGTGATGCGCTATGCTTCCGGCTGGGGTGAAAGGCAACCATCCGGCCCGGCGCTGGCGTCTCATGCGCAGCCGCAACCGAGCGGCAAGGCGGTGGACATAAACTTCCCCACTGCGGCGTCGATCCCACCGGTCAGCATCATGTCAAACGAGCCAGGGATGCCTGGCCAGAACGGCATGGATTCAACCATCGTCAAGCCTGATCCCAAGGCAGCCGAATCCAAGCCGGAGCCGCGCGCGCCGGCACCTGCTGCACCGCGTCGTGCGTCCCAAAAACAGGTGGCGCCGAAGCAGCCAGCGCAACAACCGGCCTCGGCGGCTGCGGATCCATTTCCGCAACCGATTGCACCGGCTCAGCAAACAAGCAGCGCTCCGGCACAGAGCTCGTCGCAATAAGGCGTAGGGCCTTTCATTACTGTTCGCGTGAAGGCATCCTGCACCGTCACGCGGGCAGATGATTCATGTTGAAATCGGTTCTCATTGCCAATCGCGGCGAGATTGCTTGCCGGGTCGCAGATACCGCCAGACGTTTGGGCATGCGTACGATCGCGGTCTATTCGGAAGCAGATGCGGGCTCGCCCCATGTGCAGCAGTGTGACGAGGCCTATCTCATCGGTCCGGCGCCTGCGCGAGAAAGCTATCTCGCGATCGACAGGATACTCGCGGTTGCAAAGCAGAGTGGTGCTGACTGCATCCATCCGGGTTACGGATTTCTGTCGGAAAATCCGGATTTCGCCGAAGCCTGCGCGCAAGCCGGCGTCGTGTTCGTCGGCCCGCCACCGGCGGCAATCCGTGCGATGGGATTGAAGGATCGCGCCAAGGCGCTGATGCAGCAGGCCGGGGTGCCGGTGGTGCCCGGTTATCATGGGGACCAGCAGGACGCGAGTTTCCTCAAGCGTAAGGCTTACGAGATCGGCTATCCTGTGTTGATCAAGGCGGTCGCCGGCGGCGGCGGCAAGGGCATG